>DGOE01000143.1:0-30480 GCA_002389295.1 Flavobacteriales bacterium UBA4474
AAGTCGGCCCTGTGGTAAGCGGGCATTCGGAAACCGTTTCGCGGTCCGTAAACATCCAAGAGGTTGCCATCTAAAAAGTAGCGCTGGGAAGGAACGGTGATGGCATTGCCGGTGCCGTAGATAAACGTGCCGCCAAATTTCCACCGGTCGTTCAGGGTGTACTCCAAGATGACGCTGAGGTCGTGTCGCCGGTCATACCGGGCGGGAAACGCCAAGCCGTTGTTGAGGTCCTCAAAAACCCGATCGGTTTTGCTCCACGTGTAGCCCAGCCAGCCGGTCCAAATGCCCCGCCTCCGCTTGATGAAAAGCTCGGCGCCATAACTCGTGCCCGACCCGAAGACCAGGTTGTTGTCCACGTTGTTGCGGATGTTGTCGGCGGGTTGGCTGCCCTCGGCGTAGGCCACCAGATTGGACAACCACTTGTGGTAGACTTCAACAGAGGCTTCCACATTGCGCTCCTTGCCAAAGTCTCGGAACCAGCCCGCCGATACCTGCGTGCCATCTTGGGGCCGCACCACATCTGAGCTGGGCAACCAGATGTCACCAGGAAGGGAAGTGGGCGAGAGGGAGGCCAAGTGGATGTACTGCAGGTTCCGGCCTATGCCCGCCTTGAAGGAGCTCCTCGGTCCGGTGGTCAAGCGCAAAGAGAGGCGCGGCTCCAGGCCGCCATAAGTCGCCACCGTTTCGCCCTGGCCGTATTCGATCTCTTCAGGTGCCGTGCTCGCTCCGAGGGGGTCGGAGTCGGGAGGCGGGACATAGCGGGTAAAAGGGCCGGTTTGGATAAAGCTGCTGTAGCGCACCCCAGCTTTGATGCGCAGCGCATCCGAAACGTCGAAGGCATCTTCGAAGTAGGCAGCGATTTCGTGGCTGCGGGTTCTCACCGCTTCTCCGAGGTCGAAATCGACCCCATTGGAAGTGGCAAAGAACTCCGTGGGCAAGAAGGTGTGGAAGGTGTATTCCAATCCGGTCCTGATGGTGTGCCGCGGGTTGGGATAGAACGTCAACCGCGTTTTGATGCCGCGGTCGTCAATGCCACTCCTGAATCCAAAAATGAAGCTGTCCTGCTGCGCTTCGAATGCAAAGGAGTAATCGCTGTAGGTCGCGGTGGTGGTGATGAAGGCCCGGTCGTTGATGAGGTGGTTCCATCGCGCCGTCACCGTGGCATTGCCCCAAGGGATGCGGCTGCCGAAATCGGCGGACTGGGACTGGAAGTTGAATACATCCTTGCCGAAATAACCGCTGAGGTAAAACTGGTCCCGCTTGGAGGCGCGCCAATTGACCTTGGCGTTGAGGTCGTAGAAGTAATAGCCCGAGCCCGCAAAAGCGCTCTCCGGATTCACGAAAGGCCGCGTCAGGATGTCAATGTAAGTCCGCCGCCCACTGATGATATAGCTGACCGTATCCTCGACGATGGGACCTTCCAAAGTCAGCCTCGAACTGATCAATCCGATGCCACCACTCAAGGCGGTCTTGCGCGCATTGCCCTCCTTCAGACCAATGTCCAGCACCGATGAAACCCTGCCGCCGAAACGCGCCGGCATGGTGCCCTTGGTGACTTCGATGTCCTTGACGGCGTCCGGATTAAACACGCTGAAAAAGCCGAAAAGGTGGGAGGCGTTGTACACCACAGCGTCGTCCACCAACACCAGGTTTTGGTCAGGGCCGCCCCCGCGCACGTAGAATCCGCTGTTGCCTTCACCAGCACTTTGGATGCCGGGCAGGAATTGGATCACCTTGAGCACATCCACTTCGCCCAACAAGGCCGGAAGTGATTTGATGGTTTCCACGCCTACGCTGGCCTTGCCCATGTCCGTGCTTTCCGTGTGGGCAGAGCGGTCAGCTTCAACTTCAGCTGCAGCCACGGCAACGACCGAAGGCGCCAGTTCGACATCCAATGTGACGTTGCCTTCGAGGTTCATGTCCTGCTTGAATGGCGCATAGCCAATGAAGGACCAGGTCAAACCATAGGCACCCTCAGGCAGCGAAAGGCTGTAGAATCCATAGGCGTTGGTGGCGGTTCCAGTGGTGGTGCCGTCCACAGTCAGGGCAGCGCCCAAAATGTACTCGCCGGTTTCGCTGTCCACGACCCTGCCGCTGAGCGTGGAGGTTTGAGCCTGGATCAGGTTGAAGGAGAGCAACGCGGCCACCAAAAGGAGGGAGCGCATGCCAAGTCTGGATGGAATCATGGAACGAATTCAAAGTTAAAACCACAGTCAGCCGTTGAGGTTTAACTTTTCGCCAATTCCTTTTGGGCGCCGCATGAAAGACAGCAGAACATCGGGGGCAGACATACTGTGGGGCAGGGCAGGCATCCTCCTCCTCCTTGCCTGGGCCAATGTCCTGGTGTGGTCGGGGTGTTCCAGCCCCCAGTCTTCTGCTGTCGACCGGCTTTTTACCTACAACGCCTCGGATGGCGTGCGGTCTTTGGACCCTGGTAAAGCCACAGACCTCGAGGCGATGTGGGTGGTCGATCAGCTGTATGAGGGGTTGTTGGAATTGGACGCCGGGTTGCGCATTCAACCGGCTTTGGCCGAGGCGTGGAGTGTCTCTCAAGACGGCCGCACTTACGGGTTCCGGTTGCGCGCAGGGGTGACTTTTCACAATGGTGCGCCTGTCACTGCTCGCGATGTAGCGGCGAGCTTCAGTCGGTTGGCCGACCCCGACGAGGCCTTGCCCGGCCGCTGGGTTCTGTCCGACTTGCGGGCAGACGGGGGCGTGGAAATCCTGAGGCCCGACAGCTTCCTGCTGCATTTGGCAAACCCCAACCCGGTCTTTCCCGGCTTGCTCGCCACACCGCAAGCGGCCATCCTGCAGGGGGGCGGACAAGACGGCGATCCCAATACCGCAGATTTTGGCAGCGGTCCTTTCACGCTGAAGGGGTGGATTCCCGAGACGGCCATGGTGCTGCACCGTTTCGCGGGTTATTGGATGCGCGATGGCGCAGGTGAGCGGTTGCCCTATATCGCTGGCATTCGCATCGAGTTCAACCGGGAACCCGGTGCCGAATTCCTGGGGTTCAGCCAGGGCAGATACGATTTTGTTTCCGGACTGGACCCCGCTTGGACACAGGCTTTCCGCGATGATGCTGGCGTGTGGGCGCCCGCGTGGGCGGGCCGCATCCAAGACTACAGGGTGCCCTACCTCAAGACCGATTACATCGGGGTATTGATGGATTCGCTCGCCCTCGCGGAGGGCGGCTTCCCAACATTGGAAAGGCCGGTGCGCCGGGCCATGAGCATGGCGCTGGATCGTGCGTCCTTGGTCCGGGAACTGCGGGCGGGCGAGGCCATGCCAGCGCAGGGATTCGTGCCCCCAGGAATGCCGGGTTTTACCCCGGATATGCGCCCCCCGCACCCGGACCTCACTTGGTCTCCCGACACGGCTCGTGCGCTGCTCGCTGCAGCGGGGATTGGCGCCGAGGCACCGCTCCGGAGGTTGCGGGGAGTGGTGCTCGGCACCAAACCGGAAATGGCGGACCTCGCCGCTGCCCTGCAGCACATCTGGGCGGGTTACGGCATCGATGTCGACATCGACATTGCACCGAGCGGCATCGATGCGGAGCGCGTGGCCAAGAGCCAAGTCCCGCTGTTTAGAAAGTCATGGCTGGCGGATTATCCGGATGCCGAAAATTTTCTGGGCTTGTTTCTGCCCGACCGCTGGTGCCCCAACGGGCCCAACTACACGCATTTCGAGGAGCAAACGGTGACCGACCTGCTTTTGGGTGCCGCCGATATGGTGCCCGGAGAGCAAAGAGAGGCAGTGTTGCGCAGGGCGGAGCAAGGGGTGTTGGAGGAGATGCCGGTCATTCCCTTGTGGCATGACGAGGTGGTTCATTGGGTGTCGGCCCGGTGGGCGGGATGGCAAGTCAGCCCCACCAACCGGTTGGACCTGCGCAGAATCCGTCCCCGCGACGAGTAACTTGGGCTCTCATGTTGAAAATCGACACCCACACCCACATCATGCCCAAACACCTCCCGGATTGGAGCACCAAGCTCGGGTATGGGTCGTTTATCCACCTGGAACATCACAGGGAAGGAGCGGCGAGGATGATGCAAGGTGACCGCTTCTTCCGTGAAGTGATGGCGAATTGCTGGGACCCCGAGGTGCGCATCGAAGAGTATGCCAAATCCGGCGTTCAGGTGCAGGTCATCTGCACCATACCGGTGTTGTTTGCCTACTGGGCCAAGGCCAAGGACACCTTGGACATTGCGCGCTTCCTCAACGATGACATCGCCAAGGTCGTGCAGGACCACCCTACCCATTATCTGGGCTTGGCCACCCTGCCGATGCAGGATGTCGACCTCAGCATTCAGGAACTTGAGCGGTGCAAGGAGCTCGGGTTTTCAGGCATTCAAATCGGGTCAAACATCAACGGTTACAACCTCTCAGAACCGCGATTCGACCCGCTGTGGGCCGCTTGTGAACGACTGGGAATGGCTGTGATGGTGCACCCTTGGGACATGATGGGCAAGGAAATGATGACCAAGTATTGGTTGCCGTGGTTGGTCGGTATGCCGGCCGAAACGTCGCGGGCGGCTTGCTCCATGATTTTCTCGGGTGTGTTCGACCGCTACCCGGCATTGCGGGTCATGTTCAGCCATGCTTCGGGTGCGTTTCTGGCCACGTTGGGTCGGATAGAACACGGGTGGCGCTGCCGCCCGGATCTGGTGGCCGTGGACAATCCGAACAGCCCACGTGAGTATTTGGGCCGCTTTTGGGTGGACAGCATCACCCACGATGCCCGCCTGATGGATTACGTCCTCGACCTCCAAGGGGCAGAGCGCATTGTGATGGGGTCGGATTATCCTTTCCCCTTGGGCGATCTTGAGTTTGGCCGGTACATTGAGACAGACATGGCGCTTTCTGAGGATCAAAGAAGTGCGATTTTTCACCGTTCGGCATTGGAATGGCTGGACGTGCCACAAGCGCGTTTCGAATGACCACATATGTGCACAGCGGCGCTCCTCAGGGCGCAACCCCGCAGCAATAAAAAGCGTTTAACCCACAATGGCCTCGTCCCAGGAACTGAAAAACCTCATCGAAGACTGCAAGGCAAACAAGCCTTCTGCTCAGCGTGCGATGTATGCCAGGTTCAGTGGGCAGCTCTTCGCGACGGCCATGCGGCACACCAACAGCAGGGAGGATGCCGAAGATGTCCTCCAAGACAGCTTCGTCAAGATTTTCAAGCACATCAGCAGCTACAGACAGGACTTTTCATTTGAAGGCTGGATGCGCAGGATTGTGGTCAATACGGCCATTACCCATTATCGGAAGAACCAGAAGCACACCCACCACCTCGACGTTGTTGAGATGCCCGCTACGCCGCGAGACCTCGAGAACCAGCACGATCCGGAGTTCACGGCGGATGAGCTGGAAAGGGCCATCGCTCAATTGCCCATTGGATACCGCACGGTGTTTTGCCTCTACGTCATCGAGGGGTTTAAACACCACGAAATCGCAGAGCAACTGGGCGTAGACGTCAACACATCAAAGAGTCAGCTGAGCCGGGCCAGAAAATATTTGCAACGCACGCTTGCAACCCTTTCGGCCCGCGCGCAGTCCATACCAAGCACCACCTCCGGAACCGTAGGTAAAGCACTATGAAGGACAACGACATCCAATACGCTTCGGCAGATGCCGAATTTGATGCACGCTGCAAGGCGCTGCTCGAAGGTCGGGCGGTGACCCCGCCGGCCCCGCGTGAAACTTTGTTTGCGACAGCTGCGACAGCCACCAGCAATGGAAAAGGCAACATGCGATGGGCCTCGGCCATCGCCCTGGCCTTGATCGCAGGGGCGGCTTTGTGGACATTTCAGGACACAGCCGTGCCGTCTGAAGCCACGCCGGTAAATGCGGCCCCCCAGCCATCGGATGCGGCAGAAGCAGAGGTGGCAACTTCCAATCCTGAACCCGCAGTGATGGCGCCCATCTCGGCCAGTGAGGAAGCAGAGCAGGAATCGGAGGAGGTCAATGCCAATCAAGAAGACCTTTCTTCCGTCGCAACCGCCGTCACCACACCGGTCGACCCAGCACTCCAGCCAGCAAAGGGCATTTCCGAGCAGCGGCAGGAGGTGTTGATCTCAGAAGCCGGGGCGGAAGCAGGCCAAGACATCCCGGTCTCTGAAGGACCCGAGGGTGAACCCGCAGAACAAGCCCCAGTGGTGGTCGCATCCCCAGAAAATACAGGTGAAGCGCCAGAAAAAGAAGCGCCTGAGTCTGCCTCTTCGGGCGCTCCTGCTGTGCCGGCCAGTGCTCCAGAAGAAGCGCCAGAGGCCACGCAACCCCGTCTCAAACTTCCATTGACGCTGCCATCTGGCGGCGGACAACGATGAAGCAAACAGGGCAATCCTGGTGCTGTACTCCCGCATTCGGGGGGGTGGGTGGAGCCTGTTCACCTGTCCCCCTACTTCAATGAAAGCCAAGCCCATTTGGTTTCTTGTTTTTTGTCTGGGTCCATGGGGAGGGGCGCAAGCGGTGTGTATTGCAGATACCATCATCATTGATGGACAGCCTTTGGAATTGGAGCTGGACATTCTCCAAGGTCAAGCAGATGCAGAAGGACCGGGCCTGGAGCCCGATCGCACCATCGGAAAAACCCGCAAATGGAAAGGCCAGGGCCCTGATGTGTTGCTCGGATTTGGTGCAGGGGTGGCTGTGCAGCCGCAAAACGCCAAAGGAGAACACTTGGCCCGTTTCCTCGGCAAAGGGGCCAGGCCATTGCCCACATTGCGGGCGGCTATGGAATGGAGAAATGGCCCGTCCTTTTTCCGTCTGCAGGGCGCAGTCGACCTGTCCACGGATTGGGCTTTTGATGCAACTGCCTTGGATGACAGCATTTATGGCCTGGCTGCGGATGGCGCCGGCGGGCTTGAGCAGTGGATCAGCCGCACTTATGAGCTCGGCATCGAGTTGGACACCCTCCCATTGCCTGTGGCCCAATACACGGTGACCTCGGGGATGCTGGGGTTCAATTTTGGAGGCAGCCGCTCCAAACGCGCCTTTCAAGGCGGAGACTTCCGTTGGTGGGCCGGTTTTCATTACCGCATGACCAGGAGCAGCAGAGGGGCTTCCGATGTCAACCGCGTGGCATCATCCGGCCTGCCTTCTGCAGCAGATGTCACAGGAAATGCGCGCCAGGATTGGGACCCTGCGCAACACGGGGCGCTGGGCATACAGGCCGGGGCGTCCGGTAGACTCGGTCATCCGAATTGGCATTGGCTCTTGGTGGGACAATGGACCGCAGGTTCCCAATCCCGGTGGGCGATGACCGCCGGGCTGGGGTGTCGCTTGCGGCAAAGCAGGCGTTGACACCTTTTGGGAAATCCCCAAACAACATTTCTCTGCCTTGCTGCGTCTATACAGTGCAGGCGATAGCGACCTGCATACAGCGAGAAGATTTGGTTCAAGTTGTTTTGGTTAAGGTGAAGGAGCTCCGAACGCGGGGCTCCTTCTCTTTTTAGTCGTCCCGATTGGCTATTTTGCAGTCATGAGGGCCGATATTACAGGAATGAATTCCAACGATTCTCTCCTTCGATTGCTCGTTGTGTCGACATTGTTGTTGGTCACGGGCACAGGGCGTGCACAGCTCGTCAACCCCGGGTTCGAGTTGGCGTCAGGTTGGCCGTCCGCACCAGGCATGTGGCACCTGCTCCCCGGCTGGAACAACGCGATGAGTGGAATCGCGACACCGGATTTCTTTCACATGGATGGCACCCTCGGAGGTGACCTCCCGGAAACCCCAGTGGCCATGTGCCAACCCTTTGAGGGGCGGGGTGTCGCTGGGTTGGCCGTGATCAAGAGAAATGGAGTGGGGCAGCCCTTGTCACGGGAGTATCTCGTGCAGGAATTTGACACCCCACTTGAAGTGGGGCAGCATTACACGTTGTCTTTCCGGTTTACCAATGGAGAGCGGCTCCCGACCTCCTTGTCAGGGTTGGCGGTCAACGGCGTTGGGGTGGCAATGACTGTGGAGCAACCCGTCCAGTTTGGCGATGGCCTGCTCGACCTGTCGTCCGTTTTTGCCTTTCCCTATGCCCGTTACGAAGAGGATTGGGAGCAGGTCACCATCAATTTTCAAGCAACGGCGCCCTGCAGGTTTATGACAGTCGGCGTATTCCTGCCCGATGAGGACCTTGAAGCGGAGATCCGCTCGGGTGAAAACCCCAGCCTGGCCTACTATTTCTTGGACGCCTTTTCATTGCAGCCCACTGCGCCTCCCGGGGACCCCCAACCTGTGGTGGATGACATCAAGGAGCCCGGCACAGGTGCCGATACCGATGCAGAAGAAGTGCAGTTCGGGATGTTTGTCCCCAATGCATTTTCTCCCAATGGAGATGGACTCAACGACCTTTTCGAGCCGAAGGTGGGGGACGTCATGCCCTCCTCGTTTGAAATCTATACCCGGTGGGGGGAGCGCATTGCGGAACTCGATCCAGGCCAGCCCCGTTGGGACGGTCGTGATGCGGGAGGAAAGCTGCTCGAGCCCGGTGTCTATATCTGGTCGTTGGAATGGCCGCGGAGCCTGCCAACGTCACAGCGCAATCAACAGGGGGCCGTCATGCTCCTCCATTGACCGGGCGAGGACCTGTGTCGCAATCAACGCACGTTTCGCTTGTCCAAACACTGCCGGCCACGCATGTCGTGAGGAGGTGGTGGGAGGAATCTTTGCCTGTGGCGCCTGAGGGCACCCAGTGGCCCAAGCGCCCTGAATCCGCTGCATTCGATGTCATCCGAGAACAAGTCGGAGACAATGCCCACGGTCCGTTGGTTGTCGCGCGCATCAAAGAGCAGTACCGCAGGGGCAACACGCCCGTTCCCTCGCGTTTGGACGCATTGGAGCAGCCGGCAGCGCGAACGGTCACGACGGGCCACCAGTTGTGTATCGCTGGCGGACCGGCATTTACCTATTACAAGATTCAGACGGCCATTTCCCTGGCCGCTCGGTTGGAGCGGCGATGGGGGGTGCCCGTGCTGCCTGTTTTCTGGCTGGCGTCTGAAGACCATGACTTCGAGGAAGTCAGCAAGGTGTGGGATGGCGACGGCTGGCGGGCTTGGGCCCCCGAGGGGAATGGACAGGGCGCGGTGGGCCGAATGGCCACAACTGGGCTGCCATCCGTGCTTTCTGACTGGGCCGAGCATGTGGGCGTTTCCAGTGCCGTTGCCCAGGAGCTGGCCAGCGTTGGAAAGGCGAATTTGGCCGATGCGATGCGCCATTGGGTGCACATGATGTTCGGCCAAGACCGGGTGATCGTCCTGGACGGCGATGACCCCGATTTGAAGGCGGCCTTCGTGCCGGTGATGGAGCAAGAGGTGGTGTCCGCCATCACAGAAGAGGAAGTGACCCGATGCGACGCCATTCTTCATGCGGAAGGCACATCGCCCCAGGTGCATGTCCGCAGTTGCAACCTCTTTCATTTGACAGCCAACGGGCGGCACCGGCTCGTACAAGAGGACGGGCATTGGAAGGCATTGGGCGGCGGGCAGACCTGGGCCAATACCGCGGCACTCACAGCAGAGATGCGCGCGGACCCGGCGGCGTTTTCTCCCAACGCCTTGCTGAGGCCCGTCTACCAATCTCATGTGTTGCCCGATGTGGCCACAGTCGGGGGCATGGCAGAAGTGGCCTATTGGCTGCAATTGTCCGGCCTGTATGCGCGATTGGGCATGGCGCAGCCGGCTCTGGTTCCGCGAGACGGAGCCATTGTGCTGCCCCAGCGGTGGGCGCAGTTGAAGCAGCGAATGGCCATCGCCGATGCGGACCTGGGGGCGCGCCTGGACCAATGGGAGTCAGGTTGGGTCAGTGGGGCACACCCTCCCGAAGTGGACGCCTGGCGTCAGTCCATGCGGGCGGAAGCAGAAGCAGCCCGCCTTGATTTTGGCGCGGTGGACGCATCATTGGAGGGGAGCATAAAAGCCACTCGCGCCAAAATGGAAGCGCTGCTGGACAGGCTCGAGCAACAAGGCCGCAAGGCGGTCAAAAGAAAAGAAGAGGGGGCGATGGAGCGCCTTGCACGCCTGCACCATTGGGTCAATCCAAACGGCAAACCCCAGGAGCGCACCTGCCATTTTTGGCAGCTTGCCGCTGAATGGGACAAACAATCAGGGGGCAATTCATCCTTGGAGGGTGCCATCGAACAAGCCATGCAAGAAGGGCACGAAGGCAGTGATTGGCGTCCGTTGTTGCATGTATTGCACCCCGATTCGGCGTAAGTTCGTATCTTCTTTCAGAGAGGTAATGGTCCTTTCTTCTTCCCCCCCCAACCAAGGACCATGAAACACCCCGACCCTCAATCATTACAAGATGCGCGCGACGCCGAAGGCCGCGCGGCTTCTCCCCAGCTTCCCGAGCACGTCAAGAACTTCCTGATTGACATCGATGGAACCGTCACAGAGGACGTGCCCAATGAGCAGCCGGAAAGGATGGCCACTTGTGCACCGTTTCCCGATGCGCTGGCAACGTTGAATGGCTGGTACGACGAAGGGCACATCATCACCTTCTTCACGAGCAGAACAGAAGACCACCGAGCGGTCACCGAGGCGTGGCTGGTCCAACACGGCTTCAAATATCACGGGCTGCTCATGGGCAAGCCCCGAGGGGGCAACTACCACTGGATCGACAACCATGTGGTCAGGGCCACGCGCTATGTGGACAGGTTTACCCAATTGGTCAAAACCACGCGGGAAATCGAGGTCTTCAAGGGCAACGAGTCCAACGGATCCAACGACTGATCGGCTTCAAGGGCGCGCGTCCAAAAACCGCTGCAGGATGATGGCAGCCGCCACCTTGTCGAGGTTCCCTTTTTCCCTGCGCTTGGATTTGCGCATGCCACCTTGAATCAAGGCCAGCGAAGCCTCACGGCTCGTGTGGTCCTCATCTACGAAGTGAACCGGGATTTCGGGAAAGCGCTTTTTAAGACCTGCCGCAAATGCGGCGATGCCTTCCGAACTGTGCGTGCGTTCTCCGGTAAGCAATCCCGGTTGGCCCACCACAAATCCCGCGCAAGGTTCAGCCGCCACCATGTTTCCAATCACCCGCTCCAGCTCCTTGGGGCTGCAGGTGCATTCTGGCGCAGCAATCATGGCGCCCGAGTCGGTGACTGCGACGCCAATGCGGCGGGCACCATAATCGAAAGCAATGAACCGGGCCATGATGCGAAGGTACCAGCTGGACACGGGTATCTTCGCCCCATGGAACAAGCGATGGGCGCCGTAGGTAGCGCCACGGATTCATGGAATGCAGCCCGCCGGCTGGTGGAGTTGGCATGGGAGGAAAGGGAGCGGTGCACATTGCCGGAAACGCGTGAGGCGGTGGAATCCGTGATCGCAGCCCTTGACAGCGGTGCCTTGCGTTGTGCCGAGCCCAGCGGAGACAGCTGGCAGGTCAACGCGTGGGTGAAGAAGGCCGTGGTGCTCTATTTCCCCATGCGCGCAATGGAAATCCACGAAGTGGGCCCCTTTCAGTTCCACGACAAGATGGCCTTGAAGCGAAACCATGCCGAGGCAGGTGTGCGCGTGGTGCCCCATGCCATTGCCCGCTATGGCGCTTTTTTGGGCAGGGGAGTCGTCATGATGCCGAGCTATGTCAATATTGGCGCCTATGTCGGCAGCGGCACCATGGTGGATACCTGGGCCACCGTCGGGTCGTGTGCCCAAATAGGGGCCGACGTCCACCTCAGTGGCGGGGTGGGCATCGGTGGCGTGCTCGAGCCCTTGCAAGCGGCGCCTGTCATCATAGAGGATGGCGCGTTTATCGGGTCCCGAGCCATTGTGGTCGAAGGCGTCAGGGTGCGCCGGGAAGCCGTGTTGGGTGCGGGAGTGGTGCTGACAGCGAGCACCCCCATTCTGGATGTCACCGGGCCAGAACCGGTGGAGTACAGGGGAGAGGTTCCCCCGCGCGCTGTGGTGATCCCCGGTACGCGCAACAAGGCCTTTCCCGCAGGAGAATACGGCGTGCCATGTGCCTTGATTGTGGGCCACCGCAAGGAGAGTACAGACCGCAAAACATCGCTGAACGAAGCCCTTCGCACCCACGCTGTGGCCGTATGAGCAAGGCCCCGCCGCATCCCACATTGCCCACCGATGCGCGGGTATGCCTGCTGCAGCCGGCATTCCTTGGGGATGTAGTGCTGTCGACGGCTGTGCTGGAATCATGGCACCGGCAGTACCCCCAGCACAGGCTCTCTGTGCTGGTGCGCAGCCAAGCGGCGGGATTTTTTGAGGACCATCCCTTCATCGATCAGGTGTACGCTTGGGACAAGCAGGGCGCGGGCAAATACGTCAGGCTGTGTGGCTTGGCTGCCCGCATCAGAAAGGCCCGGCCCGACGTGGTCATCAATTTGCACCGCTATGCCAGCATGGCACTTATCGCACGTGCCACCAGCACAAAGGTTCAGACCGGATTTTCAGGTGCGACCCGCTGGCATCCAACGGGGACCCAGACGGTCGCGCATGCTTTGGGCGACGGCAGGCATGAGACAGAGCGCAACCACAGCCAGGTGGCCTCTTTTCTCGGCGCATGGGACGCGTCAACGGACCGCCCACGACTGCACCTTTCCAGCCGTCACACGGCAGATGCCGGGCAGTGGCCGACTGGCGCTTTGATCTTGGCACCTTCGAGCGTTTGGGCGACCAAGCGTTGGCCCGAAGAGCATTGGCAAAGTGTGGCCGATGGATGGGCAGAGCGCATGCCCCATCGGGAGGTCATCTTGATGGGGGCCGCCGGTGACCGGAGCCTCCTTCAGCGCATCGCCAGCGGGTGCCGATCGGCGACACCCCGCATCGCAGCGGGTGAACTCAATCTCATGGGCGCCGCGGCTTTGATGGCGCAATCGGCCGTGGTCGTGAGCAACGACAGCGCACCCTTGCATATGGCGGGAGCGGTCGATACACCCGCCGTAGGGGTGTTTTGCAGCACGACGCCGCGCTTGGGCTTTGGCGTGTTGCCCGGCATGCTCAATCAGGGGCGGGCCCTCAACGTGGAAATCGCAGAAGCAGACTTGGCGTGCAAGCCGTGTGGCCCACATGGACACGCCCAATGCCCGCTCGGGCACTTCAAGTGTGGCCAGGATTTGGTGCCGAAAAAAGTGTGGGAAGCTGCGGTAGGGCTCAGCAGCCTTCCATCCGGTAGCCGGACTCTTTGACGATGCGCAGGACGCAATTGTCAGTGGGGAATTCGAAATATTCACGGAATACCTCGCCTTCCACCTCCATGTGAAGTTCTACACCGATCAAAGCGCCACTTTGCGGGTGAAACTGGAAATTGCCGTAGTTGAATTTGATGTTCTGGGACTCCAGGTTCAAACGCGTCTCGTTCAACGCCTCCCTTGACAGGGGCGCCTCGACTGAGGCAAGCACGGTTTCCTCAATTTCAGGCGTTTCCGACTGAGAGAGGCAAGAAGAGGTGGGCCATGCGGCAAGCGCAACAATGCCTGCTGCCATGCACAAGTGGGCTGCGAATCGATTCATTTGACCAAGTTAAGACCTGAGCCGCTTGTACCCGCGCAGCATGCCAACAAGCCCTCGGTGCATCGGTTGTGAAAAAGTGAAGCGCAAAGCCGTCATCCCCGCATGAGGCGGGGGGTATTTTCGACTTCCGAATTCAAAACGCATGCAGTTCATCGTCTCCAGTACCGCTTTGCTCCGTCAACTCCAGGCCATCAGCGGTGTGCTCAACAGCAGCAACACCCTGCCCATCCTGGACAATTTCCTTTTTGACATCAAGCCAGGCAAGGCCGGCATCAGTGCCAGTGACCTCGAGACGACCATCACGACTTCCGTGGAGGTTACCGCAGAGGAAGAGGGCGCCATTGCCATCCCGGCCAAGATGTTGCTCGATATCCTCAAGACTTTTGAGGACTTGCCGCTCACGTTCAAGGTCGATCCCAAGACATGTGGTGTCGAGTTGACCAGTGAGGCGGGCAAATACAAACTGGCCGGAGCCCATGCCGACGAATTCCCGCGCACCCCGGAATTGGAGGGCGCCACTTCGGTGACGTTGAATTCAGACACCCTCGCTGAGGCGGTGTCCCGCACGTTGTTTGCTGCGGGCAGCGACGACCTGCGGCCTGTGATGAGCGGTATTTTCTTCGAATTGCGCAGTGACCACTTGAGTTTCGTGGCCACGGATGCACACCGTTTGGTGCGTTACGCGCGCAAGGACGCATCCGCTCCTGAAAATGCGGAAATGATCGTCCCCAAGAAGCCGCTGAATCTCTTGAAAGGCACGTTGCCCATGACCGATGAGGTGGTGGTTTCCTTCAATGAAGCCAACGCCCATTTCAAGTACGGTGAGATGGACCTGGTGTGTCGGTTGATCGAAGGAAAGTATCCCAACTACGAGGCGGTTATCCCCAAGGACAACCCGAACTGCATGACCATCGACCGCAAGGATTTCCAGCGGAGCATCAAGCGGGTGTCCATTTTTGCCAACAAGACGACGCACCAAGTGCGCCTCTCACTAGCGGGCAGCAGCTTGAAAATCAGCGCAGAAGATGTGGACTTCGCCAACGAGGCGCACGAGACACTGGCCTGCAGCTACGCTGGAGACGACATGGAAATCGGGTTCAACAGCCGGTTCCTCTTGGACATGCTCAACAATTTGGATGCCCAGCAGATCACCCTCGAGTTGAGCGCGCCCAACCGCGCCGGAATCATCCGGCCACAGCATGACGGAGAGCATGCCGGTGAGGACATTCTCATGTTGGTCATGCCGGTGATGCTCAACTCCTGATCAGGGGTTCACGTCTTCTTCAGCAGGGGCCGGACCAACGCCGTCCGGGGTCGCACGTGGTGCGGAGACGTTGGTCGCCGCGTCATCATCCGCTTCGTTTTCTTCTTCATCTGCGTCCCATTCTTCTGGAATGGGCGGAGGCTGCGGGCCTTCCTTGCGCAGGACAAGGGCGAGCAATCCGCCAGCAAACGCCCCGGCGAGGTGGCCTTGCCAACTCACCCCGACTTCGATGGGCAACACCCCCCACACAATACTGCCGTACAGAAACACGACCACCAACGCAACGCGCATGAGGATGGCGTGCTTGCGGATGACGCCACTCAAAAAGAGAAAGGCCGCCAAGGCGTAAACCACGCCACTCAATCCAATGTGGTTTCCAGGAGCTCCGCTGGCCCACAGCAGGAATCCGCTGCCGAGCCAAGACCAGAGCAAGACCTTCAAACCCATGCTCTGATAGAAGTACAGCAGCATGCAACTGAGCGTGAAATAGGAAACCGTGTTGCCCCAAATATGATCCCAGCCCCCATGCAGAAAAGGCATGGCCAGGATGCCCACGGCTCCACCGGGCCTCAAGGGACGGTTGCCAAAACGGTTGAGCCCGAGTTCGAATTGAAGGTTGATCAGAAAAACACCCCAAATGCAAACCAGCGCGCCTGCGGTGAGCAGCAAGGCGTGGCGGATCCGCCGCCGGTCGGCTTCCAATGCCTGAGGACTGATGCCGCGAGAGGAGGGCGGTGGCCGAAAACCCGGCCTGCGGGAGACACGCCAAGGCCGCGCATGGGGAGCAATGTCCACTTCATTGGGACCCACTTCCGGCGTTTCAGGGGCAGAATCGCCGCTGCTACCGCTGCTTGACGTGCTCGATGGACTGCCGAATTGGGGATTCGGAGTGGCATCCACACGTTCGTTTGGAAAAGAACCCACGCCACAAAAATAGGCCTTGAATGACGGAGGTAATTTGCCACAACGAACTTGAAAGGACAATGAGTGTCACCGAGCTAAATGCGTTGATTTCTTTGTTGGAGGACCCAGATGAGGGTGTCTACAATGCGGTTAGGAGAGAATTAGAGCACGTAGGAGAAGCCGCGCTTCCCCCACTGCGACAGGCGATAGAGGAGGAAGGGCACGGCACTGTATTCCTCGCGAGGGCCAAAGAATTGCTGGACCACCTGGGCACAGACGAGGTACGTTCAGGTTTCGCGCATTGGATAGGATCAGAAGACCACTTGTTGGGTCCCGCCCTCTTGCTTTTGGACCGGTATGTGGACCCTTCGCGGTCCAATGCGGAGCTAAAAGCGACGATGGACAAGGTCAAGCAGGACATCTGGCTTGAGCTCAATGACGACATGACGGCGCTGGAGCAGGTCAAGGTCATCAACCGCATTTTCTTTGAGCACCATGGGTTTTCTGGAACCCGCGGTGGAGCGGCCAAACCCGCCGATGCTTTGCCCAGGGAGGTCTTGGAGGCCCGCAAGGGGAATTCATTGGCATTGGGCGCCTTGTATCTGGCCATGGCACAGGAATTGAGCCTCCCCATCCACGGAGTCAACCTCCCCAACCACTTCATCCTGGCTTATTGCGATGGTGGACACCTCGGAGAACTCAGTGAGGATGGCGGTCCCGGTGGCGTGTTGTTTTACATCAACCCCTTCAACAAAGGGGGGATCATTCACCCCGACGAAGTCAATGTCTTCTTGGGCCACTTGGACCTGCCTGTGGACCAGCGCAATTGTGGCCCCTGTCACCCGGTAGATGTGCTGCGCCGCTTGATCGGTAACCTCGCCTACGCATTTGAGCGCAAGGAAGAGTTGGGACAAGCCGAGCGGATGCGAGAATTGCTCTTTTTCGTCGAAGGGTGCTCAACCCCGAAGCGCACCGAGCGTGCGGAATAAGATGGCGATATCGCCCATCGCCGAACGGTTTTCGGCATAGTCCGCCTGCATGGCGAGTTTCGCCGGAAGGATGTTGAGGCGGTAATGGGTTTCAGGGTCTGTAGCGGCAGCCAGCGATAGGCCTTCATCCTTGAAAGCGAGGGCATCGGGGCCCGTGATGCCTGGGCGCACGGAGAGGGCTTTCTTCCACAGCGGATCATCTACATCCACAAACGCCGGCACTTCCGGCCTGGGGCCGACCAGGCTCATGTCCCCCCGCAGGACATTCCAGAGTTGTGGCCATTCATCCAGCCGGTACTTGCGCAATGTGTTGCCCAGTCCGGAGATGCGGGCATCCTGGTCTCCAGCGGTAATCTCGGCTTCGCCGGCTTGGGCATGCCGCATGGTCCGAAATTTCAAAATGGTAAACGGCACGGCCTGACGGCCCATTCTCGTCTGGCGAAACACGACGCCTGGCCCTTCTCGCAGGCGCAAGGCCAATGCCAAAATGGCCATCGGCAGCGCCAGCAATGCCAGCAGCACAGCGGCCGCAATCAAGTCGCCCGCGCGCTTCATTTGGTCCCTGTAGAAATGACCGTTGAGATGGCCTGCGCCAAGGTGCGGCACACGCGCTGGACATCGCGCGTGGACATTTGTCGGTGTATGGGCAGGCTGATGGCCCCGGCGTAGGCGTCGACCGACTCGGGGGTATCTGCAGGATCATACCCCCTTTCTCGGTACGCTGAAAGCGTCGGCAGGGGAGGGAAATGGACATTGGTGGCGATACCGGCCGTGCCGAGATGGCCCATGATGGCATCGCGGTGGCTGCAGAGAAGGGCGGACAGCTGAACCACATAGAGGTGATCGGCACTGCGCCTTCGGTCATCGGATCGCACAGGGGACGCCACGTGTTGAATTTCAGCCAACCCTTGGTCATACGCGTCGGCCAAGGCGTTGCGGTGGGCGAGGTCTTCGGGATACCGTTCCAAGGCCACCCGTCCCATGGCCGCCTGTATGTCGGTCATGTTGCACTTGTAGCCGGGGCGGGTAACATCGTATCGCCACCCTCCTGTGCCCGACGACTTGAATTTGGCGGCAGCGTCTTTGGATTGGCCATGCAAACAGAGCGACTTCAGGGTGCGCTGTACCTCTTCGGCATGGAATGAGGCGGGCAATGAGAGCGCCGCTGCGCCGCCTTCGGCTGTGGTGAGGTTCTTGACTGCGTGAAAGGAGAAGATGCTGATGTCGGCCTGGCTACCCGCCTGCTGGCCATCGATTTGTGCCCCTAAAGCATGCGCAGCATCAGCCAACAGCAATGGCCGCCCCAACAGAGATTGAACCGGGTGGTCGCTCGTGAATCCCGATTCCCGGCTCCAAACCTCCAATGCACCTTTCCAATCCCCGTTGAGGATGGGCCAGCCTCCGATGTCTACAGGCATCACCACCTTGGTTCTGGAGGTCAGGAGCGGAGCCACCATGTCCCACGTGATGTTCAATCCGTCGCGGTCGGCAGCTGGAGGCAGGTCCACAAGCACGGGGTGGGCGCCCCGGTGCAACACCACATTGGCCGTAGCGCAATAGGTGTAGGCCGGTAGAATGACTTCGTCGCCGGGTCCCACGCCAAACCAATCGAGCACCACGCCCGCGAGACCGGTCCAAGAACCCCCACAGACGACTTGGGTGCACCCTATGAATGACGCCAATTCACGTTCGAAGCTGGCGGTTTCCGGCCCGGTCGTGATCCATCCAGAACGCAACACGCGCTCTACCGCAGCGATGGTGGCCTCGTCAATGTAGGGAGGCGCAAAGCCGATGGGGGGGTCTTGTTCGGGCGCGAGATCGGGGTCCATGGGTGCGAAAATCGCCCAACGGGCGCAATTACAACGTGCCTTGGCTACATTCACGGCTGATTGCAAGACCTATGTGGCTCGAAAAGGACAACCGCCTCGTCAGGGAATTTCGATTCAAGGATTTTCAGGAGGCCTTTACCTTCATGACGCGTGTCGCCTTTTTGGCCGAACGGCAGTCCCATCACCCCACCTTCCACAACGAATTCAGTTATGTGCGGATTGAACTGCACACGCACGATGCCGGACGGATGGTGACCGATAAGGACAGACAACTGGCCGACGCCATCGACGGCCTGTTGCAGTAAGTTGCTTGCAACCTTCAGAACCAAACCAAAAAAAAAGGTCCCGCGAAGGGACCTTTTTTCTGCAGTTCAACGCGAAGGATTACTTCCCTGCGTCGGCCGCCGGGGCCGGCGTCACATCGGCCGAAATGGTGATGCGGGTTTGCTCGGGGACGGTATTGGCGTTGATCGTCACCGTCTTGGTCTGCTTGTTCTTCTTTCCCTTGGAGTTGAATTTGACTTCAATCTCACCTTCTGCTCCAGGAGCGATGGGCTCTTTGGGGCATTGAGGAACGGTGCAGCCACAGGATCCTTTGCACCGGTCAATGATGAGCGGGTTGTCTCCAGTGTTGGTAAACTTAAAGATGTGCGTCACGGCATCTCCTTCGTCGATGGTGCCAAAGTCCCAAGCGTTTTCCGCAAAGGTCATGGTTGTGGAAGGTCCAGTAGGAGCAGGCTCTTCCGCTGTTTCGCGCGCGGGGTCCATTTTTTGGTCAGCCGCTGCAGCATCCTTTTGGGTGGCCGCCTCAGCTTCGTTCATGGGCGTGTATCCAACGGCGTCGTCACCTCCATCCTCGCTCGAACAGGCGATGAGCAGCAGGGGAATGGCCAGCAGGGCCAGGTTACGGTGGATTTTCATGGTGTAGGGTATCGTGTTATGGGACAAAATTAATGGTCAACAAAGACGTGAAGCAGGGCTTTTGAGGGATTCTTCAGATGAAGGGCGTGAATTACCGGCCATCGACGCCGGCGCTCTTGTACGTTCCGTCATTGAGGACTTCGATGCCCCGCCTGTAAATGGGGTTGATCGGGTTAAAGACTTCATAGAACGCAGAAGTATCAAACAGGCTGCGCGCCAAAATGGCCTTGAGCCTCATGTTGACCGCCGGAAGGCTGGTGTTCCAATCGGCTTCGACAAAGGGAATTTCTTCGGATTCACCCAGTGCGACAAGCTGGTCGCTCAAGGCTTGTGGTACGGCGTAATCCTGGATAAAAGCAGCGCGATCGGTCAGTTCTTTTTCGAGGCGTTTGCGGTTGGCGTCCACGTATTCAAGCACGGCCCGGTTGAACAGGCCTTTGCGCAGCAAATCGGTGAAATAAACGCTGTTCATCGAGGTGTCGATGGGGACGAAAACATCGGGCAGGATGCCCCCACCACCATAGACAGTGCGCCCTTGGGTCAGGGTCTCGTAGCGCAAGCTGTCCGGCAGTTCAAGGCTGTCCAGCGACATCAATTCACCCTTTTCAAAACGCTCATATTTCTCTCTCCGGTAAGCATCCACACCTTCATCATAGGGCTTTTGAATGCACCGGCCTGAGGGGGTGAAATATTGCTGTACCGTGAGTCGGACGGCACTGCCATCGGGCAAACGCACCGGGCGTTGCACCAAGCCCTTTCCAAAAGTCCGCCGCCCGACAATCAGGCCACGGTCCCAATCTTGCACGGCGCCACTGACGATTTCACTGGCCGAAGCGCTGGATTCGTCCACGAGGACGACCAGACGGCCCTGCTCAAAACGGCCCTCCTGCTGCGCCACGCGGTCTTCCCGAGGGAATGACCTGCCGTCGGTATACACAATGAGCCTGTCGCCGGACAGGAATTCGTCCCCCATGGCGATGGCGGTATTGAGCATGCCGCCTCCATTGCCTTGCAGATCCAAGACCAAGTCCTTCATGCCCGCGGACTGCAATTCGTCCAACGCTGCAATCAACTCCCCCATGGTCTCCTTCGAGAACCGGTTCAACTTGATGTAGCCTATGCGGCTGTCGACCATGTAGTGCGCATCCACACTGTAGATGGGTATTTTGTCACGTTCAATATCAAAGTGGATGAGGTCGGTCACCCGGCTGCGCTTGATGCCCACATCCACGTGGGTGCCTTTGGGCCCTTTGAGGCGCTCCATTACGCCTTTGTTTCGGATCCCTACACCGGCCACCACCTCACCGTCTACCTCCACGATGCGGTCTCCCGATATGATGCCCAATCGCTCACTCGGTCCTCCCGCAATGGTGGAAACGACCATGATGGTGTCCTTCATGATGTTGAATCGGACACCAATGCCTTCGAAGTTGCCGTTCAGCGGTTCATCGGCTTGTTGGAGATCCTCCGCGGGGATGTAGACTGAATGGGGGTCCAGTTCCTCCAACATTTCCCGAATGGCTGTTTCGACCAATCCATCAAGGTCCACGGAGTCCACATACATGCGGTTCATGTAGTAAAGCAGCGTGTTGAATTTCTCCCCTTGTTCCTGCACTGTTTTTTGCGCCGCGACCTGTCCTATTGGTGCACAAATGCATCCGAACAGGACCAGTGGGAGCAGGGCCGATTTCATGGCGGTTTTACTCATGCGCCCAAGATAAGGTGGTCGTTGAAGGGAGAGGTTCGCTCATCCGTGGTCAATTGCCAAAAAAATCGGAGTCTCGCCGCCTGACAGTTATCTTTAGAGCCGGCTCAATGGAGATGTTCCACCGCCGGATGAACCTGCAGATTCATGAATCGATTGACATACGGCCACGTTTTTTTTGCGGCAGTTCCTTTGTTTTTTAGTCTCCTTGTTTGTGGGCAAACCGAATCGATGCCCTGTCCTGATGGCCTGTTGTCTTTAGACCAAGAGGAGGTCTGGCTGCCGCATTTCGATGCTGACCGGGCGTGGGAGCGCGCAGAGAGAGAGGCGGATTTACAAGGCAAACACCTTTATGGGGTTGTGTCTGCATATGAAGTCAATCTGGCGCCGGATCATTCGGGCGAATCTGCTGTCTCGGTGCACTTTCCAGGGGTGCAGGGATTGGCACTGCATTTTGCAGATTTTCATCTTCCCGTAGGGGTTCGGATGTGGGTGACCAATGAAGCGGGCACTTGGCAAGATGGTCCTTATGACTTCAGGGACAACGATGGACATGGTAGGTTGGCCACGGGCGATGTGCCCGGCGACGTCGCGGTGATCAGGCTCGACATTCCCCAAGGCTTAGAGCAGGAAGTGCGCTTGCTCATGGAAGGCGCTGCGGGGCTTTTTCGGGACGTCTCAGCCACGCGCGGGGGCAGCGAACCTTGCCAAGTAGATGTGGCATGTCCCGAAATCGAAGGCTGGGAATGCCAGCGCGACGCCACAGTGAGGTTGTCCATTATTGAAAGTGGAGGGGCCTACCTCTGTTCTGGGGCCATGGTGAATACCACCGCATTGGATTGTCGGCAATACATGCTCACGGCGCTCCACTGCGCCAGCGAAGTCACCGACGATGAGTTCGCGCTGCTCAAGGTGTACTACAATTACGAGCGACCCGATTGTGGAGACGGTAATGGCTTCCTCAATCGGCGCCGCACCGGGGTGATCCGATTGGCCGATTCCGATGACGTCCAGGGCAACAATTTCGACGGTTCCGATTTTCTCTTGGTAGAAGTGGAGGATGAAATTCCTTCGAGCTGGGACGTGTACTATCTCGGGTGGGATGCGAGTGGCTCAGGAGCAAGCAGCGGTGTGGGCATCCATCACCCTTCTGGTGATGTCAAAAAAATCAGCACCTTCACACAGAATACTTCGAGCATCAGTCTCGGTGATTTTGGGTCGCATTGGCGGGTGTATTGGATCGAAACGGAAACCAATCACGGTGTCACTGAAGGGGGATCTTCAGGGTCGCACCTCTTCAATGAAGAGGGGCTGTCCATAGGCACACTTTCGGCGGGACTTTCGGCTTGTTCTAATGGAAGCGCAGGCGGAGGAACAGGCCCTGATGAGCCCGACTACTATGGCAAGATGTCGTTCCACTGGGACGACAACCCCAACCCCAGTGATGAGAAACTGTATTTGTGGTTGGACCCCGTGGGCACTGGCGCCACCGTCCTGCACGGTGCCTATCCAGATGACGATGCCGCCGTGCCTTGCGGGCCTGCACAGGCATGCGAAGCGGTAGCTGATATCGCTCAAATGGATTTGGCCAAGGACGTGCGCATACAGCCGAACCCGGCACAGGACCGCATCCACGTGCGTTGGTCTCGCGGCGAGTGGTCCAGCGCAGCCCGTCTGGTTCTCCGCGACAGTGCCGGTCGCATCCTCACGGATACCGAGTGGTGGGGGGGCTCTGCCGAGATTGATGTGCAGAATTGGCCCCGCGGACTCGTGTTGCTTACCGTAGAGCTGCCCGGCGGCGCGCAGAGCACGCGCCGGGTCATCCTCGATTGATCACCGCACCCAGACCAGGTCGATGAGCTCGACCCGCGTGCGGAATTCGCCAAATGCGACGGTCGCCTTTTTGCCCTTGATGGACAGGACTTCCCCGCGCTGGCGGCCTTCCTTCAGGCGAACCGTGCTGCCCACGGCAATCTTTTCCACGTTTTGCTTGGCACGGGGTTTCCGTCGCCGGGCATTTGCGGCCTTTTTTCGCGCAGCGGCCTCTTCTTTCTCTGCTTTTTTGGCGCCCTCTACAGAGAGGTATTTTCTGACGTCTTCCAGCAGGGCCTTGTTGGCCTGTCCCGACTTAAACCGGTCGATGAACTGCTGCAGTTTCTTGCCCCGCACCAGCGCGGCATTCTGCTCCGTACCCATGCGCTGAACCGATGCTTGTCGCTCCTCGAGCTTGGCCGACTGCTGCTCAAAATCACGGCGGGCTTCTTGGGCGGCATGCTCGGCTTTGAGCTGACGGTCCGTCAGCTTGACGTGTCGCGTCTTTTCCTTTTGCAGCGAAGCAATCAGGCCATCCAACCGCACCTTTTTCGGGTTGAGTTTGCCTTTTGCCCGATCGATGAGGTCATGGGGAATGCCATTCAATTCGGCCACCTCAAAGGTGAAGGAGCTGCCCGGTTGCCCCATATCAAGCCGGTAGGTAGGAGAGAGGCTCTCGGCGTCAAAGAGCATGCTGCCGTTGACGGCTTGTGGCATCTGCGTCGCCCGGGTCTTGATGTTGGCGTAGTGCGTGGTGACCACACCAAAGCATCCTTTTTCGTAGAGTTCTTCAAAGAAAACTTCGGCGAGTGCCCCACCCAATTCGGGGTCGCTGCCTGTGCCGAATTCATCGAGCAGCAACAGGCTGTTTCTCCCCGCTGCCTGCAGAAATCCCTTCATCCGGTTGAGCCGATAGCTGTACGTGGAGAGTTGGTTTTCTATGCTTTGGTTGTCACCGATGTCGGTCAGTATGGACTTGAACAAGCCAAACGCACTGTCGGGATGGACGGGAACCAGCAGCCCACTCTGCACCATCATTTGAAGCAGCCCCATCATCTTCAAGGTGATCGACTTGCCCCCGGCATTGGGGCCGCTGATCACCAGCATGCGGCGCTCGGCATGCAGGGTCAGGTGCTGGGGCTCGACGGGAAGCCCTTTGTTTCGGTGGGCCAGCAGCAGCAAAGGATGGTGCGCCTTGTGCAAATCCATCCGCACTTCCTTGACCAGTTGCGGCAAGCCCGCATCCATGGAAAGGGCCAATTTGACCTTGGCTTGGATGAAGTCCAATTGGACCAACAACCGCTGCTGTGCCTTGATCAACGGGGTGTGCTTGCGGATGCGCTGCGTCAATTCTCGCAGGATGCGCACGATTTCACGGCGCTCATCATCGCGCAACATCTCCAGCTCGTGGTTGATTTGATGGCAGTCAGCGGGTTCGATGAATGTGACCGAGCCCGTCTTGGAAGTGCCGAGGGCCGTGCCCCGCACCTTGCGTTTGTGGGTGCTGGCGATGGCCAAGACCCGGCGTTCATTGAGGTAGCCTTCTTGGGTATCGGCCAGCCAACCTTGCTTGTTGCAGCTTCTGAGTGCTTTGTCAAACTGCCGGTTGACTTGTCGCCTGGCCGTTTGCATATCGATGCGGATGCGGCCCAATGCGGCTGACGCATTGCTTCTGACACCGCCTTTGGGGTCAAAGACCGCTTCGATTTCCTTTACGATTTCCCGATTCTCCTGGACGGAGCCGAGCATGCCGCACAGCCTGGGAAATGCCCGCTCGCGGCCATTCAATGCCCCGACAATGTCGTTGACCAGGCGCGTGCACTGGAGCACCCGCATGAACCCCGCCTCGGTCAGCGCCGAGCCGGAAACCTCAAGCAATTTGATTTCCCCTTTGATTTCCTCAAAAACAAGGGATGGAAAGGTGTAGCCCTCCACGCGGATGCGCCGCAATTCATCGGTGGATTCGAGTCCCGCGAGCACAGTGGGGCGGTGGGCGGTGGGCGCGAGGCCTTGTGCCCTTTTTTTCGCGGAATCCGAATTGCAATGGCCTTCCAACAGGGCGCGGATGGCGTCGAATTCGAGGTCTTCGACCGTTTGATCGTCAAACCCCTCCAAGCCGCGGTGAGGCTTTGCAATGTGCTCAGACCTGTCCATGGCGCATAAAAGCTTGGACGAGGTCAAGGCCCCGCTCAGGTTGTCGTGCATCCACCCAGCACACCCCGGGTTGGCGATGAAACCACGTCAGTTGGCGTCGGGCAAACTGTCGGGTGGTTTCCTGTATTCTACGCACGGCCGTATCCATGTCCATCTTGTTGTCCAACACATCAAACAACGCGGGATAGCCTACGGTTCTGAGCGCGTTGACCTCGCGCAGGTGTTTGACCCGCCGCGCTTCTTCCAACCAGCCGGCTTCGAGCATGCTCAAGGCGCGCGCATTGATGCGGTCGTGCAGGAAAGTGCGCGGTCCTCCCAAGCCCACAGTCAAGGTGTCCCAGGGCCTGTCGCTGTTTCGGGTCCACCCCCCGTGGTTCAAGGTTCTGCGCTCTTCTTGCTTTTTGCGAAAGCTGCTGTAGGTCTCGCCAGAACTGCGACAAACTTCCAGGGCGCGAATGACGCGGTGTGGATTGGACCGGTCCATCGTTGCGAAATGGACAGGGTCCTTTTCTTCCAATTCTGCCAGCAGAGGGGCGAGTCCTGAGGCGGCATGGAGGTCATTCAGCGCCTTTCGAATCTGCGCATCGGCGGGGGGCATGTCGTCCAGCCCGTCCTGCAGGGCTTGGATGTACAATCCGCTGCCACCTACCACAACGGCCACAGGGGAACGCCCTTCATCCATTCGGCGCGCAAAGAACGCCTCGAGCCAAGGCACGGCGTCCTGCGCAAAACGACCTGCGTTGTACGGCTGTTCCAATCCAATGAAGTCGACGAAATGGTGGGGCACCATGGCCCGCTCTTCTGCGGTAGGTTGGGCTGTACCGATGGGGATGTCCCGATAGAATTGTCGGCTATCGGCGGAGATGATCTCCGTATCCAAGGCTTGGGCCATGGCGATGGCCAGGCTGGTCTTGCCCGCAGCGGTGGGGCCCACAATGGAGATAAGCAGGGGACCTTCGCCCCGCGGTGGAGATGTGCGCTGCAGAGAAGTCAATATGCAGCCTCGTCGAGATCGTCCAGCGAGGTGAAACTCGGTCCATCATCGCCGCCCTCCTCTTCGTCGTCCAAGTAGGCATCGATTTCAGGGTCTCCCGTCCTCAAAGGACCATCGTCTTCTGCTTCTGCAGGTTCGATTTCGTCCATCAAGTCGACTTCTTTGGAGAACTGATCCGGGGCCGTGCCAAATTCATGGGCGAGCAGCGGATATTCTGGTGTTTCTCCTTCTTCTACGGCCATGACTTCCACATAGAAGCACCACATCCGGAGGAAGTCATAGACATAGACCATCCGGTCATTGGCCTTGGCCGCCATGTCTGCTACCGTGATGTTGCGCATGGAAGGAAAGGGCTCGCCGGTGTCGTCCATGCCCATATCCATCAGGGGAACCTCGCGGCCGCGCCCCCAATCCTCATCCGATTGGAAAAAAGAGGCCATTTCCCCTTCCCCAAACTCAAATGCAGCAAGGATGCCGCGGTGCAGGTCTTCCAACGGGGCAGATTTGCCAATCAGGATGTCGCGGAAGACGTCCTCCTCGATGTCGACGATGACGCGGAAGCGGATGAGGTTCATTCGGGGGTTTCTCGGATAGAGCGAATTTATGCCATCTCTCCGGCAGGCGGGTTAGTTTCGCAACCGGTTTCAATAACCTGCAAGCAACGATACGAATGAAGCTTCCTTTTGATTCTCGCATCCTCAAGTTCGCTTTGGCGGCGGGTGCATTGGCCTACGCCATCCAGCAGTTCATTTCCGGCTACACCGGAGCAGGAGTAGGGATGTCGTTGCTCGCCATCCTCTTTGGGCTCAGTGCCTTGCGCAGCATTCGCATGATCGTGGTCGCCTTCAGGATTCAACAACAAAAATTGGACAAGGCCCGTGACGTGCTCGCGGGAATCAACCCAAAGCACCTCTGGCCCGGCAACCGCGGACAATATTGGTTCTTGCAGGGCAACCTGTTGCTGGAGTCGAGCTTGCCCGAAGCAGAGAAGGCTTTTAGAACAGCTTTGGATGTGGGCCTCAAAAGAGACGAGGAAAAGGCAGCAGTCATGCTCAATCTCGCGGCCATTCAAAGTTCAAAGCGTCGGACCAAAGAAGCCAAAGCGCTGATCGTTCAGGCCAAACGTTTGGACAAGAAGGGCATGCTCAAAGCCGACATCAAGACCATCGAGCAGGCCATCAGAAACCCACAGCAGGTGATGCGGAGGCGCTGACTTCAGTCAGCCGACGGCGAAGGCATAGGGGCTGAATGCTGTCCGGCATGGTCCCACCGGGGAAGCACTTCAAGCTGGTCGCGCAATGTGGCTTCCCTTCTCAATTCCTGCATGGAGTAAATCCATTCCAAGGCCATGTCTTGTGCCCTCGAAAACAACCTGCGGTCGTGGTCGATTTCAGCGGGCTGAACGAACTGGCGTTCAAAGTCCTCCAACGCGGCGTGCACAGCGTAAGCCACCGGTTTGAATTGGGCCCTTCGCGCCGGAACCGCGTCCATGTGTCGGGCGCATTGTTCGAGGACATCGAGCAACAGGGTTCGGGTCGCATTGTGGCACTCACTCCGTGACATGTTCACAAAGTAGGGTGGACCCGCCACCGGAATGGCGATGTGCGTCAGTTGTGAAAAAAATGCCTCAGTAGGCCAGCAGTGCATCGAGCGCAAGAGGGAGGCGCTGTTTGGGCAGGTAACCTTCTTCCAATGTGGGGGCAAAGGGGATGGGCGTATCCAAGGAAGCCACCCGACAGACCGGTGCATCGAGGTGCTCAAAGCACTCGGACTGTATTCTCGCCGTCAACTCTCCGCCAATTCCTCCTGTGAGGTTGTCTTCGTGCAGCACCAAAACACGTCCGGCTTTTCGGGAAGCGTCGAACACTGCCTCCCAATCAAGAGGTGCGAGGGTTCTCAGGTCCAACACCCCGATTTCTCCCAAGCCTGCGGCCCGGCAGCGATCGGCTTGTTCCAAAGCCCAGTGCACGCCCATTCCGTAGGTGATGATGACCGCCGATGCGGGGGACCCAATCAACCGGGCCTGGCCAAAGGGCAGCGCGTAATCGTTGTTGGGGACATCGCCCGTTAGGCTGCGGTAAAGCGCCTTGTGCTCAAAGAAAAGAACGGGGTTGGGCGTATCGAATGCCGCGGCGAGCAAGCCCTTGGCGTCTTCCGGAAAGGCGGGATAAGCCAACATCAGGCCCGGGACGTGAAAGAACCAGGCTTCATTGGATTGGCTGTGGAATGGACCGGCTGCCACCCCTGCACCCGTGGGCATGCGCACCACCACGTCGGCAGGTTGGCCCCAGCGCCAATGCAATTTGGCGAGGTTGTTGACGATTTGATTGAATCCGCAGGTGACAAAGTCGGCAAACTGCATCTCGACCATGGCCTTCATGCCGGCGATGGACAGGCCGAGTCCCGAGCCGATGATGGCGCTCTCGCACAAGGGCGTATTGCGCACGCGGTCTTCTCCAAAGCGGTCCACGAATCCATCCGTGACCTTGAAGACGCCGCCATAGGCACCGATGTCTTGCCCCATCAACACGAGGTTGTCGTGGCGTTCCATGGCACAGGCGAGTCCATCGGAGATGGCGTCGATGAAGCGCTTCTCGGTGGTGTCGCTGCTGGCTGGTCTCGCGGGCATGGTGGAAGCATGGAACAGCCGCTCCATTTCCCGGTCGGTGTCTGCCTCTACCTCGGGCTCCGCTTCTGCCGCCTTCAGCGCTTCAGCAATGTCCTTTTGGATGGCCTTCTTTCGCTTGTCGATGGCATCGCCGCTGATGTGTCCCTCTGATATGAGGAAGTCGATGTAGCCATCCACCGGATCCCGTTTCTCCCAGGCCTCAACCAGCCCTTCGGGGTAGTATTTCGTGCCGCTTGCCTCTTCGTGTCCGCGGCGCCGAAACGTTTCGAATTCAAGCAGGATGGGGCGCGGACGTTCGCGCACAGAATCCGCTGCGCGCCGCACGGTGTCGTATACCTCTAAGATGTTGTTGCCGTCCACGCGGATGGCGTCTTCCGCAGGAATGCCATATCCAGCGGCCTTGTCAATGAATTGGGCGCAACGGAATTGCTGGCTGCTCGGGGTGGACAAACCCCAGTGGTTACTCTCGATGCAGAACAGCACAGGCAAGTCCCAGACGCTGGCCACATTGAGCGCTTCGTGGAAGTCGCCTTCACTGGTGCCCCCGTCTCCTGTAAACACCAAAGTGGCCTTGCCCGAACCCCGGTTTTTGGATGCGAGGGCAATGCCGTCAGCAATGCCCAATTGGGGGCCGAGGTGGCTGATCATGCCCACAATGTGGTGCTCCATCGAGCCAAAGTGGAAGCTGCGGTCATGGCCCTGCGTAAATCCGGAAGCCTTGCCTTGGAATTGGGCAAAAAGTTGGGTCAACTCCACACCGCGTGTGGTGAATACCCCCAGGTTGCGGTGCATGGGCAAAATGAACTCGTCTTCGGCGAGGGCGGCAGCACATCCCACGGAAATGGCTTCCTGTCCCATCCCGGAAAACCACTTGCTGATCCGGCCTTGCCGCAGCAGACTCAACATCTTCTCCTCGATGAGCCGGGGCACAAGCAGGAGGTCCAGCAGTCCCAACATGGTCTCGGGGGCCATGCCACGGTCTTCGATGCGCAGTTCGGGTACCTTTTTTACGGCCATCGCCGCAAAGCTAAACGGGTTGACAACCTCTAGGTGGTGGGGGTGAACGTATTTTGCCCGTGGAAATGAACACTGGAAATCAGGGTGAATCCAAAGACCGAAAACCGGTCAACACAGCCACGGTACGGTTGTCTCCTGACCGCTCCGGAGACACTGCTGCCATTGGAGCGGCTTTGGCTGCACAGGGCATTGATGCGCGGCAATTCACCGTGCTCAGAAGAAGCTTGGATGCACGGCGGCGGCCTGCTGTGATGGAGTTGGTCGTGGGGTTGGATATCGGGGAAGTGCCCGTAGAACGAGGCGATTGGCAAAATGTGTCGGGCGCGCAGTCCGTCATCGTGGTCGGTTCAGGGCCGGCGGGTCTGTACTGCGCATTGAGGTTGATCGAGTTGGGCCTGCGGCCGATTGTAGTGGAACGAGGCAAAGAGGTCAGGGCGCGTCGCCGGGACTTGGTCCAGTTGATCCGCGAAGGCACCGTCAACCCAGATTCGAATTACTGCTTTGGTGAAGGGGGAGCGGGCACCTATTCGGACGGCAAACTTTACACCCGCTCCAAGAAGCGCGGGAGTTGGAAAAAAGTGCTCGGTTGGATGGTGGAGCACGGCGCTGACCTGGACATCCTCGTGGACACCCACCCCCACATCGGCACCAACAAATTGCCCGCCATCATTGCCGCCATGCGGGAGCGCATCATCGCCGCCGGAGGGCAGGTACTGTTCAATCAGCGGGTCACCGGATTGGTGCGCGATGGCAAAGGCGCAGCAGTGGGGGTCCACACCGTCGATGCGACCCTGTCCGG
>DGOE01000143.1:30511-52923 GCA_002389295.1 Flavobacteriales bacterium UBA4474
GAGGCTACCCTGTCCGGGGAGGCTGTGGTGCTCGCCACGGGCCATGGTGCCCGGGATGTTTTCGAGTGGATGCACGCCGGGGATTTTCAAATCGAGCGCAAGCCTTTTGCCCTCGGCGTCCGGGTAGAGCATCCGCAAGACTGGGTGGATGGTCGCCAATACCGCCTGCAGAAGGGACAAGGGGCCGAACACCTGGGATTGCCGGCAGCGGCCTACTCCTTGGTCACGCAAACCGATGATGGCGGCGTTTTTTCATTCTGCATGTGTCCAGGAGGCGTCATTGCCCCTTGCGCCACTGAGGATGGAGAAATAGTAACCAACGGCTGGAGTCCCTCCAAAAGGAACAACCCTTGGGCCAACAGCGGCATCGTGACAACGGTGAGTGCATCCGACCTCGATGCGCTGGGCTATACCGGGCCTCTCGGGGCATTGGAATTCCAGCGTTCGGTAGAACGCGCGTGTCACGCCGCGGCGGATGGGGGACAGTGCGCCCCTGCCCAGCGCCTGGTTGACTTTGTGGCGCGCAGGCCCTCGCGGTCTTTGCCCGATTGCAGCTATCTCGGTGGACTGAAACCAGTAGACCTCACGGCTTTGTTGCCGGATTTTGTGACGAAGCGGTTGATCGAAGGCTTGCGCGAATTCGACCGAAAAATGCCCGGATATCTACATCCCGATGCCATCGTCGTCGCGCCTGAGAGCAGGACGTCGAGCCCCGTCAGGATGCCGCGAAACCGCGAAACACTCGAGCTCGAGGGCACCCCAGGGCTTTATCCCTGTGGCGAAGGCGCAGGCTATGCAGGGGGCATCGTATCCGCCGCTGTGGATGGCATGCGGGTAGCGGACGCTGTGGCCCGTCGCGTCAGTCCTGTCTAATCAGGATTTCGGCCTCCGAAGCGGGAACAATGCTGCCCGCCACGTCACCCACCACAAAGGCGTCCGGAAAACCGGCCGCATGGATACCTGCCAATGCACTCCGTGCCTCATCCGCGCTGACAAAACGGCCATGGAGATAACGGTGCCATCCTGTCGAACTGCGGTGTTCCACAGATCCCATGTCGAGCAAGGCATTCATGGCATCGACGCTCATGCGCGATTTCAACGCCCCGAGTTGGACCATGAAGGTCACCTTGCTGGGGTCGAATTGGGCGCCTTGTTCCAAGCGCTCCACTTGGCTGTCGTCCAGGGGTTGAAGGACGCTGGATGCGGCGTTGCCGTGCAGTGTGATGAAGGCTCCGCTAAACCCGAGCGCGGTCAAATTCGTCTGAAATGCCTCAGCCTCCCCGCGGGAGTCAAAGGCTGTGGAAACCACACGGGTCAGGCCATCTTCTCCCTTGAACCTCACCACTTCCATGTCCTTGAAAATGACATCAAGTGCTGCGGGGTCTGGGGTGCGGTAGGCTCCGAGTTGAACACGGAAATGCGGGTGGCCGGCAGGGGCTTCCCCTTGTTCAGAGGGCCCATGTACTTTGGGCGCCACAATGGCCGCGGTCAGTCCGGTAGAACGGATGGTTTGGGCCGCTTCATTGGCCGCTTCAGGATCCGGTCCCGTGCCCACCTTGACACCAATTTCCGTTTCCTTGATGTCACTGAATGCCATCAGAACTTGGCGCTCTGCCTGCGTCCATCCCGTTTGGGGGGCGGGCACATGGACGGCATAGGAGGTCATTTCGTCAGAGGTAACCGTCCCCCTGATGACGTCCCAATCAGCAGCGGTCAGCTCACTGATGATGGAGCCGTCGGCATTGCGTTCAATGGCCACACCTTGGGCATCGACGTCCAGATGGGGTGAATGCACTTCTTTGTCGCGGTGGTCGGCATATCCATCACCATCGGTGTCCAGGGGGCAGCCGAAGGCATCGACAGCAGCACCTTTTGTTCCCGGGCAGCGGTCGTAGAGGTTGCTCACGCCATCGCCGTCGGTGTCCATGTTGGCCAGCACGGCTGCATCTTCCATGGAGACGCCGGGCATGGAGACGGGCGCGGGCGCCTTGGCTGCGAGTTTGCCCAACCTGATTCCCAGTCCGAAGAATCCGGTGGCCAGCGCATCACCCGAAAGCAACCGGCCGCTGTTTTGATCGTCCACATTGTCAGTCAGGCCCAGCCATCCGCCAATGCCAAGGCGGGTGCGGATGCGGGGAGAAACATCCATGCGGACCCCAATCTGCGCGGGAATGGCCACTGAGCGCCCCGTTCCTCCGGGGTATGTGCCATTGGTCATGTCGCTCTCGTAGATGTAGTCACGGCGCAGGACCGTTGCATTGCCATCGTGGTCTCCCGCTTCATCGATGTCGCGGAGTGTGCCGTCTGACCAGAGGTGATAGGTTCGGCCCAAGGCATCCTTGAGGTCCCGGTTCATGACGTGGTCCACATGGGCGATGCCCACGCCGACAAAGGGCTGAAATCCTTTGGTGATGGAGGCAAATCGAGAATGGGCATCCCTTCGGTTGCCCGCGGCATCCCACACCCAGTTGAGCATGACCGAGCCGGATTGGATTTCGGTTTGCCACCCCTTCAATGCACCGTCATCGGTCACCACAAGCGCCTTGCCGGCTTTCAATTCAATCTCCCATGGTCCTTTGAATGCCGACTGGACGGTCAAGGCATGACCATAGCCGGTGTTGCCCAAGTGGTGGGCGCCGAAAGACCGGCTGCGCTCCGTGTGCAGCGCTACAGGCCCCATTTGCCAACCGGCGTGCAGTCCGGAAACCGCGGTGCTGCCGGAATAGATGGCGCCGTTCTGGCCTTGGGCAGAGAGGGTGCTGAGCAGCACCATCGTCGCGAGCAGCAGCGCAAAACGGGTCCATCGAAGGATGGGGAGGGGCAAATAGAGACCTGAAATCATGACGTGGTATTCAGGCCCCTTACGCCAAACCGTCATGTAGGGTTACACGGCCGGTCCTGTTGGGGGTTCGCCGTGAAGTTGTTCCGCGAGGCTGCGCCCCAACCCACAACCGATGGCCACCCCCATTCCGCCCAACCTGACGGCGTGGTGCAGACCCGGAGCCAATGTGCCCATGATGGGGCCGCGGTCCTTCCCGACACCGAGCCAACCCGTCCAGCTGTGGGTCACCTCATCCACTGGGCCCAGCCACCTTTTTGCGTGTTCCAGCAGCAGGGTGTCCCATGCGGCCTCAGCGGATGGTGACCGCTCAGGGAGAGGGGGAAGGGCGATATCGAAATGCCGGCCTCCTCCAAACAGGACCTGTCCCTTGGGCAGCGTGCGGAAGTACAAATAGCCGTCATCGACATGGTAGGTCCCTGGAGGCAGTGGCTTTCGGGGCGTGACAACCAGAACGCGGTTGGGGGCGGGCTCTACGTTGAGATCGGGCAAAAACTGCCGGGCAAAACCATTGGTGCAGATGGCCGTGCGCTTGCTGTGCATCTCGCCGCGCGCCGTCTGAAGTCGCCAACCCGCGCCCGGCGCGTCAGCGGGTTTGAGTCCATTCACCGCGCAGCCATGCAAACATTGTATGTCGCTGTTGTGCAGTGCCCGATGAAATGAGGACACCATGTGACCGGTGTGCAACATGCCCTCCCAAGGCAATTGGATGGCGGCATGGGCGCCAAAATGGCGGGCCCGCTCCGCATCGGGAACCAATGCCGCAGCGCCTTGAATGCCGGGAATCCTGCTTTGCAAAGCGGCCGCCAGCAAAGGGCCGATGGCCGTATTCATGCCCTCCAAGGCATCAGCGGCCTGCTGTGCGCGTTTCCTTCCTGCCGGGGTGTCGTCAAACAGCTCCCACCCGCCTGACCATTCAAGGCCAATGGCCGTTTCTCCAAGCAGGTCAATCAATGCACACAGGCCCTCAATCCGGCTTTGCACAAGGGATTTCCAAGCGTCATGGCCCAAGGCTTCCACATCGTCCAACCATTCGCCCGGCCCTCCAAAGCAGGCAAATCCCGCATTTCGCGTGGTGCCACCCTCACCGAGGACATCGTGCTCGACGATGCGAACGCGCTCCTGGGGCCGCAGGGCCTTGTAATGGAGCGCAGTACTCATGCCCACAATGCCCGCGCCAATGACGGTCAAATCGGCAGGAGCGAGCAAATGTTCACTTTCCCAGTATCCTATGGGCATACTTTTGCGTAAGACGGTAAGTTATACCTCCGTTCACTCGGTCGATTTTCATTACTTCGAAGGGAGGAATACACTGCAAAGAACAACAATGGCCAGAATGGCTGCCTTTCTTAAAGTCACTTTTACTGCACTGGCATGCATGGCCTTGTGCGGATTGACCTCGCTATATGGTCAAGCGAGCATCGAAGTCGACGGTACGGTGCGCGAAAAGGAAAGCAACCGGAAGCTGTCTGGGGTTGAAGTCAATGTGTTGCGCGCGGGCCAGGATTACGATGCTGTTTCAACGCTTTCCAACGGGAAGTATTCACTGAGCCTGGATCACGGGTCTGACTACGTACTTATTTTCACCTTTGACGAGCTGAGCCCGCGCAAGGTGGAATTAAACACCTCGTCGATTCCCGATGAATTTCGCGACCGGCCATTCTACCTGACGGTCGAGATGAGCCTCTTCGAAGTGCCTCCTGGGTTTGACCAGGCCTTGCTCAATGCGCCCATTGGAAAGGTGAGCTTCGACGCCAGCAAAGAGCAATTGGCGTGGGACCTCGACTACACCGGGATGATGCAAAACCGCATCGAGGAAGAGCTCGCTTCCGCATCGGCATCGGGAGATGATGGGGCCAATGAGGAATACGAAGAGCACATGCGAAAAGCCGAAGTTGAATTTGGCCGGGAGCGTTGGGCGCAGAGCATCAATTGGTTGGACCGGGCGCTGAATGCGTTGCCTGGCGACGCCAGGGCACTGGAAATGATCGAGGATGCCCGTCGGCGTCAGGAAGAGTCAGAAGCATTGGCCAATGTCCAACGGGACTATGATGCCAGCATGCGCGAAGGCAAAATGGCCATGCGCAAAGAGTCTTGGTCTGAGGCGGCTGCCGCATTCAGGACGGCACTTTCGTTGCTTCCGGATGAGTCAGAGCCGGCCGAACTGCTGGCCGAAGTTGAAGCTGCTCAAGCGGGGGATGAAGCTGCAGATTCGGATGGCGCCTACGACGACGCTGTTGCCGAGGGCACTGCGGCGCTGGATGCGGGTAACCTGGACCTTGCGCAGGCATCTTTTGAGCAGGCGACAGAACTCAAGCCATCAGAGCGGCTACCCAAGGAGAAGTTGGCGGAAATCCGCCAGTTGCGCAAGGCAGAGGAGCGGGAGGCCAATGCCATGAGCGAGCGCCTCCAGGAGTACGAAGACTTGATTGAGCAGGCCGACAGAAATTTCGACAGCCGGGACTTCGTTCGGGCCAAGTCTCTTTATGAGCAGGCCTCTGTTGTGATGCCCGATGAGGTGTATCCCAGAACGCGCGCTTTGGAAGCCAATGGCCTCATTGTCAATTTGGGCGGTGATGCTGAGCCTGAGGAGACCGCAGTCGACGCCTCGGCAGCATCGGGATTGGACAGGGAGTATGAGGACCGCATCCGAGAAGGCGATGAGGCGTTCGATGCCGAAGATTGGGCGACGGCAAAACAGGCCTACAATGCCGCCTTGGAGATCCGGCCCGAAGAACGCTATCCGCGCAACCGACTCAAGCGCATCTCATCGATCACCGAAGGCGAGGAAGACATTTCGGGTGACTTAGAAGTGGACCGCCAAGCCATGTTGGATGAAAACGAATCCGCTGCTGCTGATGCTGCAGCGCGGGCTTTGGCACTGAAGGAAGAGCAGGACCGTCTGTTGGAGGAAGAGCGGCAGCAGACCCAGTTGTCCGAAGACCGCAAGACCGCCGATTCGAAGTCCCGCCGCGACGCCGAGCGGGACCGCAGCAGGAACTATGTTTTGGCGATGCAAGACGCGGAGGAGGACGATGCGGAAGCTTATTACAGAAATGCCCTCGCATCTGAAATCAAAGCCAGGGGACAGGCCGTCTACGCCCGGGTGGCAGAACAGCAGGATTTGGAGGAAGTGTGGTTGTCCAACAGCGACACCCGCAGGCAGTCTTCTTTTCGAGAACTGAGCCAAAGGCAAGAGGAGCAGTCTGTCAACCAATATGAATCCGCTTCCTATCGCCAGGACAGAATGGCCGATTTGGACGCCCGTCAAGCGCGCCATGATGAGCAAACCCAGGACTGGAGCGCCAGAGGGAAGGCGGGACGCAGGGACAAGTTGATCACCTTGACCAGAAAAACCGAAGACAACCAGCGTGCCCTGTACGACCGGACCAAGCGCTATGCGGTTTTTGTGGATTCTCTAGACCGCATGCTGAGCGCATACGCCGATTTCAACCGGGACCTTCGCAAGGCTTCCATTGATACGCGCATCATGCGTTACGAAGACATCGAGCGCACCGCAGCGCGCCACCGCAAAGTGGGGGAGGGCGAGGACATTCGAAGGCTCGAACGTTGGAATGGGATCCAACGGCAAGAACGCGACGCGGAACAGGCCAAAAGCTTGGCCTCCGGGGAAGCTGCGCTGCGCTCTGCCGCTGCCTTGCGCCGCGTCCAAGAAAAAGAAAGTGGAAGTGTGCCAACATCTGAGGATTACAAGGAAGTACCGGCCATGGAGGGTATCCGACAGGGCGTCGAAGAAAGAAGCTATGAGGAAGGCAATGCCCTGATCATTGAGCGCACTGTACGCGTGGACAATGAGGTCAATGTCTACCGCAAGACGGTAGCCAAGCACGGCGTCTACTACTTCAAGAATGACCGGTCCATCACCCGTGAAATTTGGGTGCTCGAGACCTTTGAAATTTCAGATTGAGCCTTAATCGGTGCGCTTTTTACCCGTATCGCCACATTCCCGAGGTGAGATGGGATGAAGGTCGATGGCGGTGACAGGGCAGATGAGGTCACCATTTGGGTCCCAGGCCCATAGGCCTTCCTGAATTTGTGGCCAGGACGTCGGCCAATTCCAGCTTTGGCCATTGATGAGCCAGTCGACCCCTTCACCAAAACAGGGCAGGTCCAATGACCCGGAAGCCCAAGAGAAATAATGGTCCTCAAAGTGATTGGCACCGCCCGCCATGAGTGGAGGTTCGGCCTGAAAAAAACGCATGTGGCTTCCATTGCCGCTAAAGCGGTTCCATCCACCACCATTTTCTGGCTCCATGGCGAGCAAGGACCGCTCTGCTTCCAATCCGATATCGTTGTACAGGAAGCTGCAGCAGGCCGTTTCGACGCGGGCATTTCGGCATTGCAATCCCGTTTCATTGCCCTCAAACCGGGTGTCCTCCAAGCGGATCCTGCCAGGACCAATGGCCTCGAACCCCACGTGGGTGCCTTGGAAGATGCCGTCTTCGATCAGGTGGGCAGGCTCATCCCCAAGGGCTGCATGCACCACGGGGTGGTCTACATATCCCGCACCGGTCCACCGAATTTTGTTGTGGGCAAGCCGGCTTGAGCCCTCGACAAAGGAGGCCGTCTCTATCCTGTATTCGCCATGCTGATGCGCCAGATGAGTGGATTGGGAAACATGACCAAACAGCGACAAAGGACCTTCAATCAAGACAGAGTCCTGCTGCGCACCGATCCACTGTGTGCCATCGAAGCGGATGCCTTCCGATAAAGCGCTGCGCCAGGACGCCTGGCCCATGAGGCGCAAGCCTGACTGTTCTTGATGCCAGCTGCCCTCACCGGATATGTTGACTTGGGCACCTGAACCCAAGATCCAGTGGGTTTCATCGGTCAGGGCTGACAGGGTCATGCTGCTTTCGTGAGCCAAGTGGAAGTGGGTCTGGTGCTGCGTCCGAATGCGCGCATCCGCTCCGAGGTGGTGGCTCCATTGCGTCCCGGAAGCGAGGTGGATCTCCGATTCTGGAAAGAGCGTACTGTGCGGGTGTTGTGCCCAAAAAACGGACCCGGAAGCAGCGATCTGGCTCCCGATTTCGGCCGCGATAATGGACCCTTCCAATTGTTCGACCATACCGCCCGACAGGTCCAGCGTGCCTCCTGAAAGGACCGTGAGCTTGCTTCCAGGATGCAGGACGAGTTGGCCCTCAATTGTCAATGAGGCCCCGGGATGGATCACCATTTCACAGGAGGACAAGGACCCTGCAGGGCCCCCACCCAGTTCCAACGTGCCGCCGTCCATGACTTGAATGGCACCACTGCAGGGGAACAGGTGGAACTCCCCTGTAGACCCGACAGGTGCTGCGAGTGCCCCAAAAACGGGGTCGGCCGATTGCAAGCACAACCGGTCGTACACGCTGAGGCCGGGAAGCCCCCAATCACCGCTGTCATTGAGTACGGTTTCCACAGCAATGTCCCCCGGTTCCAGCGGGCAGGAGGTGACATCGAGTTGGTCCAGGACAAAGGAGAGGTTGGCCGGATTGACCTCACTGTGGGGCTCATTGTCGTCGGGGACAAACACGGCATCAAAGGGAGAAAGCGCCGCCAGATTCTCCATGGTGGAGACATCCCATGGCGGGGATATGCCGAGGGCACTCGGGGTGGGGATGAAACTGTGCAAGGGTTGGTAATTCCAAGGGGCTACCGCAGGTATATCAATGGGCCAAGGGACATCCAGAGCTTCTATGGCCGTATTCATGGCCGCTGCGAATTGCTGCATGGAAGGGCGTGTCCCGCCGGGCATCAGGTCAATGGAAGGCGACCAAAGCGTGGCAGAGGGCGCACCATACCCCACATTGAGGTCGAGCGGCCAAGGCCAGCCGGCACCGTCGGGCATTTCAACCCAGCTGGTGACAGGGGCAAACGGCCCCGCCATCGGGTGCGCCGCAGCGCCGGGAAAGGCGTGGATCTCAAAGTCAAGAAGGCCGCCGATATCGCCGATCACATCCGAGGTGATGATGGCATATTCATAGTCGAGCAACGGGGTGTCGGCCTCGCCAAGGGGCGCTGTCCCCCCATTGGCAATGCCCACATTGCGGCTGCGCTGCGGCCAGCCCAGACTGTCCAGCGCCTCTTGGTAGGAGAGCCGCGTGACCATGGGATAGACCTGTTTCAACAGCAGTTGGCGTGCCGCGGGCGCCAACAAGGCGTCACCGAGGCTGGATAGTTCCACATTTCCTTGGGTCAACACCTGGATGAGCTGTTGCAATCCCAAGGGGATGTTGGCTCCTTGATGCGGACTGTCCAAACTCAGGTAGAGCTGTGCGCAATGCGCCGAGCCTTGAGCTTCCAACGAACCCAAGGCGATGCGGGCAATCTGCCCGCCCATGCTGGCGCCGCTCACCACCATGGGGCGGGGGTCATTCCGGTGGTCCCTGAGGTGCGTCAGAATGTCCGCAAAGAGCGCGGCATTGGAGAAGATGTCGCCGGCACCATTTTCGAAATCGACCAGTACCGGGTGGAATCCACGCTGCACAATCGAATCCAACAGGACGGGCATGTCGCCCATCATCGGATATCCATCGGGGTCGCATCCATTGAATGCAGCCCACCCAAAATCGCCCAGTTGCAAGGGGCTTTCAACGTTGTTGAGGCCAAAGTCAATGCCTTCCACAAAGACAAATGGGCGGCCAAGTCCGCCTTCCAGGTCCATGAGGTAGACATTGGCGGCAAAGGCGCCTTGTGGTGTGGCCGTCACGTGTCGGTACGGCTGCGCGGGATAAGAAAGCCACGGCGGGCTGACAGGTGCCGGCGCAGGACATCCTTGAGCGCAAAGTGTTTTGGGAATGGCACCGACTAGAAATGCCAGTAGAACCGCCAGAAAAGCAGGGGTGTGTTGTGTGAAGGTGGACATCGTTTGCTGCGTATTACGGGCTCTCCCTGCACCGCACTGCACCAAAGGCTCCCAAGGGCAGTCCCCCGTTTTTGCCTACATCCAAACCGGAGGGTGCCGGATGCGGGGAAGCAGAAGGGATATCATGTTTCAAGGATGGTGGGCAATTCGTGAAAACCTCTGCCGCTGGTCAACCGAACCCATTCGGGCACAAAGGGCGGTAGCCCTATTTTCACGCTATGCAGGAGAAGGGACTTGGGACGTTTGCCGTTTTTATGACGGCCATCTCGACCATCCTCGGTGCCATCCTGTTTTTGCGCTTCGGTTTTGCGGTCGCCCACGTGGGTTTGCTGTGGACGATGGCCATCATCGTGCTGGGCCACCTTGTGACCATTCCCACAGCACTTGCGGTTGCTGAGATTGCGACCAACCAAAAGGTGGAAGGCGGAGGGGCCTATTACATGATCAGCCGGTCCTTTGGCCTGTCGATCGGGGGCGCCATCGGCATCGCCTTGTTCCTCAGCCAGGCCATCAGTGTGGCGTTTTACATCATCGCGTTCACGGTCTCCACGCGGGATGTGCTGGCGTGGCTGGAAGTCAGTCAAGGCATTGTCATCGCACCTTGGCAAGTGAATTACGGCTTCATGAGCCTGCTGACTTTGTTGATGCTCACGAAAGGGGCCCAAGTGGGGGTGAAGGCCCTCTACGGTGTTGTCGCAGTGCTGGTGGTGGCGCTGTTGAGCTTTTTCTTCGGGTCCGGTGAGCCCCAGGCAGAACTCGACATCCTGCGCACCATTGACCCCACCTTCGTAACCGAAGACGGAAGGACCATCACCCGCTACAGTTTCATCGAGGTCTTCACCTTCATCTTTCCAGCTTTTACGGGCATTGCAGCGGGCCTGGGCCTCAGTGGTGATTTGAAGGAGCCGGCGCGGGCCATTCCGCGGGGCACCCTGTGGGCGACCCTCACCGGAATCATCGTGTACATCATCGTGGCGCTCAAGTTTTGGGTCAGCGCCAGTCCTGAGCAATTGGCTTCGGATCAACTCTACATGGAGGCCATTGCCATCTGGCCCCCGCTGATCCCCATGGGCTTGGCGGCAGCGGCAGTGTCAAGTGCTTTGGGCAGTGTGATCATTGCACCGCGCACATTGCAGGCCCTTGCTTTGGACCGGATTTTCCCCAAAGCCATTGGCCTGCGGTTGCGCAGGGGACGCAAATCTGACAATGAGCCCATCGTGGCGTCCATTGTGACCTGTGCCATTGGATTCGTATTTGTCTCCTTGGGCGACATCAATGCCGTCGCGGAAATCATCTCCATGTTTTTCATGGTCACCTATGGTGCCATCTGCCTGGTCAGCCTGTTCGAGCATTTTGCGGCGAGTCCCGGTTACCGGCCCACCTTCCGTTCGCACTGGTTGCTGAGCCTCATCGGGGCCGTGACCTGTTTCTACCTGATGTTCCTCATGAACTTCAGCTATGCCTTGGGGAGCCTGGTGATCATGGCGGCGATCTACGCGGGGTTGTCCCGGAGGGGAGAGCGGGGCATGGTGGCCCTGTTCAGGGGCATGCTGTTCCAATTGAGTCGCTACCTGCAGCTGACCCTGCAGCGCCGGGATTCGGCAGAATTGGACCGCAAGGATTGGCGGCCCATGGTGCTCGGAGTAAGCCAGGACACCTTCCGAAGACCCGGCGCCTTTGACATGGTGCGCTGGATCGCACACAGACAGGGTTTCGGCACGTACGTGCACCTCATTGAAGGCCGACTGGATGCCCGGACGTTCCGCAGTGCCGTGCGGGCCAAACAAGGACTGGCCGATCTCGGCAAGGCGGTCAAGAGCCGCGTGAGCATGTCGACGGTGGTGTCCCCTTCATACACCTCGGCCATCGCCCAATGCGTGCAGCTCCCGGGAATCAGCGGCCAGGGCAACAACGCCATTCTCCTGGAGTACATCGACGAGCAGCCCCAAAGCGCAGTGGAACTTGTGGCCAACTACGACCTGCTCCGGGGATCCAATTTGGACCTCTGTCTTTTGCGGTCCAGTTTCCGCGGTTTTGGTGAGAAGCGGGCCATCCACATCTGGGTCACGCCTGAGGATTCGGCCAATGCCAACCTCATGATTCTGATGGCCTATGTCTTGCAAGGCCATCCCGATTGGCGGGAATCCCATATCGAGGTCTTTTCCATTTACCGCGACGGCGACCGGGCCACAAAAGAGCAGGCCCTGCGCGACCAGATCCAGGCGGGACGCATCCCGGTCAGCCAACAAAACATCGAAATGGTGGAGGAGATGCCCGGCGATGTGAAGGAGGACCTGATCGACAGCCGCAGCAAATTTGCCGACTTGACCTTCATCGGATTCAACGATGCCGACATCAGGCGGGAGGGTGTCAAGTTGTTTGAGGCCCACCACGGCATAGGCAACATCCTCTTCGTCGATGCGCACGAGGAGGTGGCGCTGGATTGACAAAAGCACATGTCCAAGACCTTCCACATCGTCAACGGTCCCAACCTCAACCTCCTCGGCCAGCGGGAGCCCGAGCGATATGGGCATGCCTCCATGGAGGACTTTCTTGAAACGTTGCGCGCAGGATTTCCCGATGCGGAGCTCGCTTACTTCCAGTCCAATGTCGAGGGCGCCCTCATAGACCACCTGCACGCTGTGGGGTTCTCATCGGATGGGATTGTGCTCAATGCCGGGGGGTACACCCATACATCGGTCGCATTGCGGGATGCCGTTGCGGCCATCGAAGCGCCCGTGATGGAAGTGCACATCACCAACATCCATGCGCGGGAGGCTTTTCGCCAGGTGAGTTTGCTGAGCCCGGTCTGCGCCGGGGTGATCTGCGGTTTGGGCCTCGAAGGCTATGCGGCTGCGCTGAGGGCGCTGTCAACCCGCTGACGCGGATTTTTTGGCGAGCCTGTCCAATGCCGGTCGGAGCACCTTGAGCAAGGCGTCGGCATCGCGGTCAGAGAGTTGCTTGCCAAAGACCATGGTGCGCTGCCCCGCGCTGAATTGCAGCGTTTCTCCCCCCATGGACCAGAACGCCTTTTCAAACGTGCGCAGGATCTGGGTGGGGTTCTCCTCAATGCGGCCCAAGCCTTTGTAGGCGCCGTGGGCAAAAAAGTCCGGCAGGCCCCTGCGCCCAAAAGCCATGGCGATGGACACCCCCCTTGTATCAGCGGTAATGACTTCCTGTCCGCGCCGTCGCCACAGCCACACCTTGCCAATGCGAAAGGCGAAGAAGGCCCAAAAGGCCGTGTAAATGGCATATCCCAGCCAGGCGTTGCCTTGTGCCGGCTCTTGTGTCCAGAAATAGAGCACCACAGCTTCGAGCCCCACCCAGAGCAACAGCCAGAGGGAGAGCAGCAGCATTTGGCCCTTTCCTATGCTTTGGGCGATGCGGACGTGAAGTGTTTCTGAATCTGTGCCGCGGTCGGCCCAACGAAACGAGATTCGCGCGCCTATGAGACCGGCGTGCTTGTCTTTTTTGGCGCCCATCAGTCAACCGGCGTTGCAGAGAGTACGGCGTTGTAAATCCGGTGGTATTCCGGAAGAACGCGTTTGATGTCAAAAGCCGAAGCCCGCTCCAGTGCCTTCTTCTTGAACCTGTCGTGGTTTTCCTTCTGCAAGAGGAACTCGGCATGTTCTGCCATCATGGCGACATCGCCCACAGGTGACAGCATGCCGCTCACGCCGTGTCGAATCACCTCTGGCAATCCTCCTGCTTCTGTGGCCACAACCGGAATGCCACATGCGAGGGCCTCCAATGCCGCCAGTCCGAAACTCTCACTTTCTGAAGGCAGCAGAAAGAGGTCTGAAATGGCGAGGGCCTCCAGGGGGTTTTTGAGCTTCCCCAAAAAGAACACCCGATCCCCGATCCCCAGTTCCCGCGACAGGCGTTCAGCTTGCGACCGGTCGGGACCATCACCCACCATCAATAAGTTGGCGGGCATCCGCGCTGCCAGCAGGGCAAATGTCTGGATGACGTCCGCCACCCTTTTGACCGGCCTGAAGTTGGAAATATGACAGAGCAACGGTTCGCCCGGCCGGGTGAACTGGTCTCGGTCTTGGCCACTCAGTCCTTCAAAATGCTGGGGACAGACGAAGTTGGGCACCACCTCAATGTCTTTATTGATGCCAAACAGCTTGTAGGTGTCGCTCCGCAGGCTCGTGCTGACCGCGGTGACCGCGTCGCTTTGGTTGATGGCAAAGGAAATGACCGGTTCGAACCCTGGATCCTTGCCGAGCAGGGTGATGTCCGTGCCGTGAAGGGTCGTGACCACGGGGAGGTGCCGGCCCTCATCGTTCAAGATCCGCTTGGCCATGTAGGCGCTGGAGGCATGGGGTATGGCGTAGTGCACATGCAGCAAATCCAGGTTTTGCTGCCGGACCACCTCCACCATTTTGGAGGCGAGCACAAGCTCATAAGGGGGGTAGTCGAAGAGGGGGTACTGCGAAATCCGGACCTCGTGATAGAACACATTGGGCCTGAAGCTCCCGAGCCGCACGGGCTGGTCATAGGTGATGAAATGCACTTCGTGGCCTTCGGCAGCCAGGGCTTTGCCCAGTTCCGTGGCCACGACTCCGCTCCCGCCAAAGGTGGGATAGCACACCATTCCAATCCTCATGTGTCCAATTTACTGTTCTCCATTCTCCGCGTTGATACCGCTCGCGAATCGACGGGGTGCGCCCAATGCCTGTTCCACGATTTCAAGGGCCTTGGTCCGGATGTCCTCCTCGATATAGATCCTGTTTTCCGCATCGGGGCAAATGCGGTTGCCGAGAATGACCGCTGTCCATTCCCGCTCGGGGTCCGTCCAAGCCAAAGTCCCTGTGAAACCGCTGTGGCCGAAACTGCCCCAAGAGCCCGCGTTGCCACTTGCCCCAGTGTCGGGCTCGCGCCCGGGTTTGTCCCAACCCGTTCCCCTTCTGCTGTCCTCTTCAGGAAACGCGCGTGCAGTGAAATTCACCAGGGTTTCTTCATTTACAATCCGGGTGCCTTTCCATGTCCCACCATGGCGCATGGCCTCCATCAGCAAGGCCAAGTCATGGGCATCCGAAAAGAGCCCGGCATGCCCTGCAACTCCGCCCAGCATGGCCGCGCCGGGATCGTGTACGGTCCCCCGCACATGCGCCTTCCTGAACAGCGTATCCCGCTCGGTGGGGGCGAGGTCTTCCAGCGCCGACCATTGCAACGGGTGGTAGCCCATGCGCTGCAGGGAAAGCGGTTGGTAAATCAAGCTGTCGGCCAGCCTGTCCAAGGGCATCTTCCAGACCGATTCGAGAATGTCCTGGAGCAAGTAATAGCCGAGGTCGCTGTACCTGTATTTCCCTGTTGGCCCTGGCGTCAGGGACCGAACAGTGTGCCGAATCGAGTCGCACCAAGAGGGCGCCATGCAGCATGCTCCAGACAGCGGTATCCAACCCGCCCTCAGACTGTCGCTCAGCTGATTGCCGACCGAATCCTGGTGGTCCATCACATCGAGGTAGAAGGGGATCCAACCGGGAAGCCCCGAGCGGTGGGCGAGTATGTCGCGCAGGGTGCGCTTCCCGAGGTCTTCGTCCAATGGTGCGTCCTCCAAGGGCGGGACAAGGGTGGAAAGCGGTTGATCGAGCGAAATCATGCCGCGGTCCACCGAAATCATGGTCAGCATGGTGGATGCGGCCACTTTTGTGATGGACGCCAGGTCGTACACATGGTGACGTTGCACCGGTGTCTTCTTGCTGTCCCCGAGGGTGCCGTGTGTCCCGTCATAGCGAATGGTGTCTTCCACCACGATGAGCATGCGCATGCCGGGGGTAGCGTCCATGTCGATTGCAGCGCGGGCAAGGCTGTCCAGCCTCATCCCCATGGCCATCATGGTGGAATTCGGCGCCGATCTTGGCAACCTCAGGGCAGGGGAGGGGTGGCCCGCCCCCGCTTTCCACGTGGACACATCCACGGGCAGACGACCAAGGGCTGCACCTTCGCCGCACCAAGCAGCCATGGCGGCCACCTGTGTCAACCCGTCTTCATGGTGGGCAACCATCCACTCCTTTCCTTCCGCATCCGGCAGATAGGCCAATGCATAGGAGCTGGTAAACAATGTGATGCCGAGCGTTTTTTCGAGTGCGACCAAACGGTTCACGAGTGTGGATGCGCCCCTGGGCAAACCGAACCGCCGCGATGGCTTGTTGCTTTCGTCCAAAAAGGCCAAGACCAGCTGGTCGCATGAAGTGGCCATGTCGACGGCGTCGATGATGCCGCTTTCTGAGATGGCACCTTTGCCCAAACGGACGACGGTGAGCGTGGGAAAAGACAGCCTCAGCCGCTCCTCCATGGCCTTGCCGCGGTTTCCCACAATGATCAATCCCGTCTTCCCTGCCGGATCGAGTGTCATCCCGGAGCCCAGCCGAACCAGCATGTGCTCACGCAAGGACTGTTGCAGTGTGTGAAGGGACAGATCCGTGACCGAGTCGGCCGCCGTTTGGGCAATCCACTGCTTGGCCAAGAGCACTTTCATGCAAGCGGCATCGATTTTGGCGGTGTCCAATTGTCCGCGTTCAAGCGCGGCTTCAATGCTGTCGAGAACCAGTCCAGGGTCCGATGGGAAGAGCAGGATGTCGTTTCCCGCGCGCAGGGCGGCGACCTCTCGGGTCCCAGGGGGCACCGGGTCCGCAGCTCCTGCCATTGTCAAGGCATCGGTAAAGACGAGTCCTTCAAACCCCAGCGAATCAATCAACACCGACTGAACGACCAAGGGCGAGAGCGAGGTGGGCAGTCCCGAGACCGAGTCCATGGATGGCACCTCCAGGTGCGCGGTCATGATGCCCTCCACACCCCGCCGAATCAACGTCTCAAAAGGCGGAAGTTCAGTGGTGGCCATGCCGGCACTGTCCGATTGGATCAACGGCAGGGCGAGGTGAGAGTCAAGGTCGGCATCGCCATGGCCGGGAAAATGCTTGCCGACAGCCATGACACCTGCTTCGCGCAGCCCTTCTGCCCACGCCGCCGCCAAGTCTCCGACGTGTTCAGGTCGGGACCCGAAAGACCGGTTGCCGATCACCGGATTGGCGGGATTGCTGTTGACATCGGCGACCGGAGCGAAGTCTATACCGACGCCCAATGCTTTGAGCTCTAAGCCAGCAGCCTTGCCCGCCGCGCGGACCAAAGCTGGATTTTCTGTGGCCCCCAAGGCCATGGCTTTGGGAAACGACAGTCCATCGGTGAGGCGCATGCCTGCGCCCCATTCTGCATCCATGGCCACCAAGAGGGGCACGCCCGAAACGGCCGATGCGGTGCTGTCCAGCCTGTGCAGGTTCAAGCGGGTCTGGGCCTTGTTGCCCTGCATCGCAATGACACCGCCCAACCCGTATTGCGCCACGCTGGCCTGAACGGAGACAAAGGAATCGGGCTCGCCAGGTTTGGAATAGAGCGGCACCATCATCAATTGCGCCACCTTTTCACGGATGGTCATGTCCTGCAACATGGCGCGGGCGGCGGCCGTGTCGCCGGACAGGAAAGCAGGCGCTACAGGAAGGCGTGCGTCAGACTGCGCATCTCCAGGATGACAGCTCAAGAGAACCGGTGCCAACAACAGGACACCCCATGTGACCGACCTAAGCATTCAGGACTTGCTGAACGCAGGCCATCATGTGGTCGAATTGTTCTTCGATGGTCAGGTCGCTGTTGTCAATGACAATGGCATCATCCGCCTGGACGAGGGGGCTGTGGTCCCGCGTGCTGTCGATGCGGTCTCTGCTGCGGAGGTTGTCCAAGACATCGCCAAAGCTCACCGAACGGCCGCGGCGAACGAGCTCTTTGTGGCGGCGTTTTCCGCGGGCTTCAATGTCGGCCGTCATAAAGAACTTCACTTCTGCTTCGGGCAGGACGACGGTGCCGATATCGCGCCCATCCATGACCACCCCGCCGTGGGACCCCATGCGCTGTTGGGCCAGCACCAACTTTTCCCGAACCTCGGGCACACGGGCGACCACACTGACGTGTTTTGAGACCTCATGGCTTCGAATTTCCTTCTCCACGTTTCTGCCGTTCAGGCAAATTTCACCCCTGCCGGTGCCGGGGTTGAACCGAAAGGTCAAGTACACGCGCTGCAGGGACGCTTTCATGCCCTCCTCATCAAGCTGGCCTTCACGGTCAATCAGCTTTTCTCTCAAAGCAAACAAGGCCACCGCCCGGTACATGGCACCCGTGTCTACATAGAGGTAGTTCAATGCCTTGGCAATGCCTTGGGCCAGCGTACTCTTTCCAGAGGCACTCAATCCGTCGATGGCGATGCTGATGCGTTTCATGCGGTGGTCGGCTGCTTTCGCTGGAACGAAGGTAATGCCTGAGGTGCTCAGTGTTCGGTGAGGCGCGTCCGAATAGAGAGGTGGGTGGAAGCGCCTGCGGTGTGGTAGGTGTTGCGTGCGACAGCGAGGTGAAAACGCCGCACCTTGAAGTCAAGTCCCCAAGCAAATCCGGCCGTGCCGGGGGCGTTGGTCAATCGGAGGTTCTGTCTCCGCCGGTGGTGATAGCCAAACCGGAACCCCAGGTTTTCGCCCAGGTTCAGGCTGGTCCCGATGGCGAGGTGTCGGAGCAGCCGGTCCCCAAAGGCCCAAGTGCCGCTCGATAGGGTGTCGCCTGTCAAGGGGTCGATGACGTCATCGTAGTACCCCTCTGGGGCCAGGTCCCACTCCTGCAACTCATCATAGGTGACGTACAATGTGAACGGTGCGTTTTGGAATCCTTTGGTCAGCGAAAGCCGCAGATCGGGTGTGAACCGGCCATTGCTGGCTGTTGAATTTGCAGTGTGCATGCCTCCCCAAGGCCGCCATTGCCCTGCCACGCGGAATTTCCTGTCCCTGCGGAAGTAATTGGCCGAGATGTCGATTTGGGCAAAGCCCGAGCGGCGCTCAGCCAGCCCGGTCTGCCCCAGCCAAGCCGTAGCCGCCACCGTCAAGTTGGTGTCGAGCGGGAAACTGAATCCACCCACCAGCGCGACGTCCGATGCGCTGAAGCTTCCGGTTTCGACCCCCACAGGGTCTCGGCCGGTGAAGGATCCGTACCCGAGGTTGCGCAGCCCCATGTGCCACACCCCTTTGCCGCCTTCCGATCTGCGGGCATACAGCGCCGAAGCCATGGACGTACCCGCGAAGTAGTCCATGTATGCGAGGTGCAACTGTCCGGCATGGGTGGTGTCGAGCAGGGAGGCCTGCCCCAAAACGTCGCCCAACACCGCCTTCAACGGCGCTCCCATGCTCTCTGCCGAACCCGCAAAGCGCGCAGAAAGCGGCAAATCCAGCAGGCCCGGCCTTGGGACTTCCTGAGATGAACCGCTGAGTGCGGCGAAGCACAGCGGGATGGCGAGCAGCAAGGCCCGCATGGTGTTGGGCTGCGCTGTCATGTTGTGGTCACAATCTGTCTGGGGTCGTCCACCTTTTCCTTGAGCAAGGCCCGCTCGACGACTTCGGTCATGGTTTTCACGTAGTGGAAACGCAGCCCTTTGATATATCGTGCCTGTATGTCTTCAACGTGCTTGCGGTTGGCTTCGCACAACACGATTTCCTTGATGCCCGCGCGGCGTGCAGCCAATATCTTTTCCTTGATTCCTCCGACGGGCAGCACCTGGCCACGCAGGGTAATCTCACCGGTCATCGCCAGGAATTTCCGCACCTTCCGTTGGGTGAAAATGGACGCCAGCGCGGTGAGCATGGTGATGCCTGCCGAAGGGCCATCCTTGGGAATGGCACCTGCAGGCACGTGCACATGGACGTCCCACGTGTCGAACACCTTGGGGTCCAAATCCAGTTCGGCGGCGTGGGCTTTGAGGTATTGCAGTGCAATGACCGCACTTTCCTTCATCACATCGCCCAGGTTGCCCGTCAAGGTGAGCTTGCCCTTGCCCTTGACAATGCTCGTTTCTATGAAGAGGATGTCGCCACCTGCAGGGGTCCAGGCCAATCCCGTGACCACACCGGCAACGTCGTTGCCCTCGTAGCGTTCTTTTTCGTGGGAAGGCCCCAGGATGTCCAACAATTCTTCAGGGGGAATCGGGGCATCGTGGGGGACGTCCATGGCAATTTGCACCGCCCGGTGACGCACCACCTTGGCAATCCGCTTATCCAGACCACGCACCCCGCTCTCGTTGGTGTACTCTGCACAAATCTTCTCCAGTGTCGCGTCTGGAATCTCGATTTGATCCTCCGTAATGCCCGTCTCCGTGACGTGCTTTCGGATGAGGTGGCGCTTGGCGATTTGCACCTTTTCCTCCACGGTGTAGCCCGTGACCTCGATGATCTCCATCCGGTCGCGCAAGGCGGGTTGGATGGTGGCCAATGAGTTGGATGTGGCCAGGAACATCACCTTGGACAGGTCGTAATCGAGCTCGAGATAATTGTCGTAGAAATTGCTGTTCTGCTCCGGATCCAACACTTCCAGCATGGCCGAAGAAGGATCTCCGTGGACATCGCGGCTGAGCTTGTCAATCTCGTCGAGGACAAAGAGCGGGTTGGACGTGCCTGATTTCTTGAGGTTCTGGATGATGCGTCCCGGCATGGCGCCGATATAGGTCTTCCTGTGCCCCCGGATCTCGGCCTCGTCACGCATGCCGCCCAGGGACATCCGCACATACTCGCGCCCCAGCGCCTTGGCGATGGACTTTCCGAGCGACGTCTTGCCCACGCCCGGAGGACCATACAGACAGATGATGGGCGACTTCATGTCGCCTTTGAGCTTGAGGACGGCCAGGTGCTCGATGATGCGCTCCTTGACTTTCTCCAAACCGTAGTGGTCCTCATCCAAGATCTCCTGGGCATGGGCCAGGTTGAAATTGTCTTCTGAAGTGACGTCCCAAGGCAGGTCCAACAGCAGGTCCAAGTAATTGGACTGGACGCTGTACTCGGCGCTCTGGGTATTCATGCGCTCGAGCTTGCTCAGCTCCTTGGCAAAAGTTTCGGCCACCTTTTCAGGCCATTCCTTGATTTCGGCGCGGGCCTTTTTGCCTGCGATGTCTTCCTTCTGCGGGTCCGATCCCAGTTCCTCCTGAATCTGCTTCATCTGCTGGTGCAGGAAGAACTCGCGCTGTTGCTTTTCAATGTCCGTCTTGACCCGAGACTGTATGTCCTGCTTGAGTTCCAGCACCTTCAATTCTTCGCCCAGCAGTTCCATGACTTTCTCCACGCGGGCCTTCAAGCCTGGCAATTGCAGCAGGTCCTGCTTTTGGGCCTTCTCCGCATTCATGTTGGAGGCGATGAAATGCACCAAAAAACGCAAGGAGTCGATGTTTTTGATGGCAATGGCCGCCTCCGATGGAATGTTGGGGCTGTTCTGGATGACCTCCATGCTCATCTCCTGAAGGCTCTGCTGCAGGGCTTCCCTTTCATTGTCATCCCAGCTTTCCTCTGCATCGGGGAATGGGGCAACCTTGGCCCGCATGTAGGGCTCAGTCTCGAGCACCTCGCCCATCCGGCAGCGGCGTTTGCCCTGTATGATGACGGTGTTGGAGCCATCCGGCATCCGCAGCATTTTTACGATGCGCGCCACGGTGCCCACATCGTGGAGGTCGCCTTCCTGCGGGTTTTCGATTTCGCCATCTTCTTGCGTGACCACACCAATGTCGCTGCCGCCCTTGTGCGCTTCCTTCAGCAATTGGAGGCTCTGGTCGCGGCCAACATTGATGGGCAATACGACGCCGGGAAACAGCACGGTGTTGCGCAATGGCAGAATGGGCAGGGCCTCAGGGGTGTCCTCCTGCTCCATGGCGGCTTCATCCTCCGAACTGAGCAGGGGAATGGTGACGTGGTCTTCGGACTCATCACTCAGAAGGTGGGGGAACGTTCGTTCGTCTTGCATGGGGTGGTCGGGGGTCATAAATCGGGCCAGCGCAAAAGGGCGGGCCGAATAAGGCCAAGTTGACAGGGCGTCAATCGGCAGCCTGCCGTTCCGCGTGTAATCGTGTCAACTTGGCACGGTGGTCTTCGCTCAGCGTCTCGCCGCGCCGCGCCATCACCTTTTCGGCGGTGGAGAGCATCCGGTCAATGGACTGGATGGCCATCGCTTCTGTGCGGGCATTGTACCAGCTGAAAGGGGGGAGGTGCTTGGGGGGAAACCCCGCATCGAAAATCACACAGCCCGGGTCCACCACCGTACCGGTATTGAATGTGGTGCCGATGCCGCATTTGCTGTGGTCACCCATGAGCAAACCGCAGAATTGGAGTCCAGTGCCTGAGAGGGCGCCCTGTGTGGCGTCCCATTGTCTGACTTCACCGTAGGTGTTCTTCAGGTTGCTCGATTCGGTGCCCGCACCGAGGTTGCACCACCGTCCCACGACACTGTTGCCCAAAAACCCATCGTGTGCCTTATTGGCCCATCCCTGGAAATTGACGTTGGAAATCTCGCCGCCCACCTTGCAGTGCGGACCGATCACCGTGGGCCCCAAAATCCGGGCCCCCATGCGGATGGTGGCACCTTCGCAGATGATCACGGGACCCTTGATGTGCGCGCCGGGCTCGACATGCGCACCCCGCGCGATGAGCACTGGACCGGATTCCGTATCCACAGAGGCGGCTCGCATTTGGGCAAGAGGGGAGACGAGAAAGGCGCCGGCATCTCCGTAGACGGCAGTGGCGCCGCTGCCACCCCATGGGGCCAAGTTCCATTCGGATGCCGCCAAGGAAGCGTCTTTGAGAATGGCCTCGCCGAGTTTGGCAAACAGCTCATTGGCATGGGAAAGCACCTCCT
>DGOE01000011.1 GCA_002389295.1 Flavobacteriales bacterium UBA4474
GCGGTGAAGGTGGCGGCGGCGGTGGCGGCGGCGGCGACGATCCCTGCGGGGAGGATCCCACGGAAACGTGCTCATTTGACCTGATGTGTCCTGAAGATGTGGTGCTGAGCTGCACGGGCGATACCGCTGTATTCGCCAACGGCATGCCCCAGTTGGAATTGACGTGCTGTCCAATCGGTGCCCCTGAAGGCTCCTCTGAATGCACAACGGTGTCGGCCGAATTGGCGTGGTCTTGGACGGATGTGGCATCGGGAAGTTGTCCCGTGACCGTGACGCGGACCTTTACGGCGACATTGTCCGCAGGCGACCTCGACACCGTGGTGGTGTGCACCCAATTGCTGCAATGGGGCGATACGACGGCGCCGGAAATCACATGCCCACCGGATGTCGAACTGTCGTGCGGCGATCCGATAGACCCCGCAAATGTGGGGGCGGCCATCGGGGTGGACGACTGTGGCACAGTGGTCATGACCTATGCAGATTTTCCTTTGACCGAAGGAGCGGCGGCAGTGGAGGGTACCCTCCGCATCTGGACGGCCACTGACGGCTGCGGAAATACCGCTGTCTGTGAGCAGACCATTGCGGTGCCCGATGCAACCCCGCCGGTCATCACCTTGGCATGCCCTCCGGATACCGCCCTGAGCTTTGTGGGGGACTGCACATTGGAAGCGCCTTTTGGGATGTACGGTGAAGCCAGCGCCGAAGTCACGGACGGCCAAGATGCCAATCCGGTGGTGGAAGTCACTTTTTCTGATGTGGCACTGGCCCCGTGCGCCGGAGAAGTCATCGTGACCCGGACCTGGTTGGTCACCGCGACCGATGAATGCGGCAATACCGCCGAGGCCACGTGCGAGCAGACCCTCACATTTACCGATGCCGAGCCACCGGTGTTTGCCTCGACTTGTGGCATTGCCGATGGCGATCAGTTGGCCGTTTGTTGTGCCGCCGACGGCACCATTGCCCTGCCCGCCCCCTGCCTGGTCACCGTTTCTGACAACTGCGGTGCTACGGTGGAATACGAGGAGACGGCCCAGGGCTATGCCCCGGTGCCGGGTGCCCAACAAGCCTGCGCTGCGATCCAGCCGGTGGCCTTCGAAAATGGGCTGACCTGCGAGGGCGATACCACGCATGCCTTGCGCCTCTTTTGCTTCCCCGGAAGCGATGAGCAGGTGGCATACTTCACGGCCATGGGCGCAGGAGAGGTGCAGTACTTTGACGAGACCACCTGGAGCCTGACCTGGACGGTGATGGCATTGGACAACCCCAATGCTGGATTCGACCTGACGGCCACCTTTACCGACGGCCTGGATTGGGCCGCTTGGAACGCCCGCGAAATCCCATCGGGGTTCAAGGGGGACTGTGCGGAATTGGCCCAGGCCCAGACCTGGATGTACTATCTGCTTTCTGAGGGCACCCTCACGGGATGGGGAGAATACACGGGGTCGACGTTTGCATTGGCCCACCAGCCCGAAAGCAAGTTCTATGGCACGCAACTTGGCGAAGGGGCCAACCAACACAATGCCCAATACGGCTTTGGCAGTACCCTGACCTACACGGGGACTTTCGTTGAAAATGGCACGGAAATCGCCTCCGGCATCGAATGCTGCGGTGACCTTCACGGCGAGCTGGAATGCTGCTTGCCCTTCACGCTGACGCGCACCTATACGGCGACCGATTGCGCGGGCAATACGGCAGAATTCAGCTACCAGGTGGTGTCTACCGGGGATCCTTGCCCTGAAGTGGAAGAATCCACGGCGGAAAGGACCACTGAATGGCCACAGGGCCGATCGGGGGGCATTTCCCTGACAGGATTGTCTCCCAATCCCTCCGACGACAACGTGAGCCTGCGCTTCACCGTGGAGGCCCCCATGGAAGTGGCTGCGGCCATCCTGAGTCTGTCGGGCCAGGTGATGCAACAGCTCGGAACCCGCGCCTCTGAGCCCGGCGCTGAGCAGACCTTGGATTTCCAAGTGGGCACGCTGCCCGCGGGCCTGTACCAGTTGAGGCTGTCTTCTCCGGAAGCACAGGCCATGCGCAGCTTGTTGGTGGTCCATTGACGGTGGCCCATTGAGGCCCGGCATATATGGTTGAAATTCGCACTTGGACCTCCGCTCTACCGAATGGACCGGAGGCCACAACAGCGCGATGATCAAAACTGTATTGAGGGCCATAGCCGGCCTGGCCATTTTGGCCTGTGGGGTGTTTTTCATGAATGGGTTGATCGGAATGAAGGGCACGCCGCCCGTCAAGCCCCGCCCGACAGTGGCCCGCACGGTCAAGGTGCAGCTGGCCCAACCCGACACCTTGGCGCCTGCGGTGGGCATGGAGGGCCGGGTGCAGGCGCTCAACCGCATGGCCGTCCTCTCCGAGGTCAGCGGCATGTTGCCCATTGGCGGAAAGGAATTTCGCGAGGGCGTGCAGTTTGGTCGGGGCGAGGCCTTGCTCAAGCTGGAAGATGCCGAGCCGCGGGCCAACCTCGTGGCGCAACGCAGCCAGTGGCTCCAACTCTTGGCCGGGTCGCTCGCCGACATCGCAGTGGATTTCCCCGACCGCGCAGAGGCCTGGCGGTCCTACGTGCAGGCGCTCGAGGTCACTGAGCTGCTGTCCCCCTTGCCCGAGCCCGCCTCGGACCGGGAGCGGCTCTACCTCACCGGCCGCGGCATCATCTCGGGCTATCATGGCATCCGCGCCGGCGAAGAGCGGTTGGACAAGTACACCCTCAGGGCGCCTTTTGCCGGTGTGGTCACCGCCACATCGGTGCAACCGGGCTCCATGGTGCGGGCAGGGCAGTCGCTGGGCACCCTGGTGGGCACCGAAAAATTCGAAGTGAAATCCGCGGTCCATGCCCGCCACCTCGACCGACTGGCCGGGGGCAACGCCGTCACCCTGATGGACGAGGCCGGCAACGTGGTCGCCACAGGAGAGGTGACGCGGATTTCGGGCACCGTCGATCAGGCCACCCAGTCCGCCAGTGTCTACAGTGAGGTGCGCGCGGTAGAAGGCGGTGTGCTCAGGGATGGCCGCTACCTCAGTGGCCAGGTGCGGCTCGAACCGGTCACCGGGGTTGTGGAACTCGATGCCGCGTTGCTGACAGGGGCAGATGCATCCGAGGTGTTTGCCGTGCAGGAGGGGCGCTTGACGCCCACCGCCGTGGAAGTGGTGCACCGCGATGCGGACCGCGTGCTGGTGGCGGGGCTCTCGCCGGGGACGCCGCTGTTGGCAGAGCCGGTTTCCGGTGCCCACGCGGGCATGCTCGTGGAGGTGGTCAATCAATAAGCCCGCCGAGCCATGCGCAACCTCATTGCATTTTTTGTCAAGTATCACATTCTTGGCGACCTGCTCGTCTTTGCATTGCTGTCTGCCGGCTGGGTCGGGATGGGCGGGATGGAGAGCAATTTCTTTCCGGTCACCGAATCCAAGACCATCAGCATTCAGGTGGTTTATCCGGGGGCCTCTCCCGCTGAAATCGAGGAGGGCATCGTGGCCAAAATCGAGGAGAACCTCCAGGGCATCGCCGGGCTCGATCAGGTCAAATCGGTCTGTTCCGAAAATGCGGGCAGCATCACCATCAGCGTGCTCGACGAGGATGAGACCGACGAAATCCTGCAGGACGTCAAAAACGCGGTGGACCGCATTGCTTCCTTTCCCGTCGGGATGGAGCCGCCCATCGTCTTCAAGCAAGAGGCCATCGGGGTGGCCATCACCTTTGCCGTGACCGGCGTGGAGGACCTGCGGGCCCTCAAGATGGAGGCCCGGCGCATCGAGCAGGACCTGCGCGCACTGGATGGCATCAGCCAGGTCTCGCTCAGCGGATTTCCCGGAGAGGAAATCGAGGTGGCCTTGCGCGCCGACAGGCTGTCCGAACTCAACCTGACCATCCCCGAGGTGGGGGCGGCCATCCGCGCGGCCAACATCGAAACCACGGGAGGCCGGCTCAAAACCGACAGGGAGGAGTTGATCCTCCGCGGCCGGTTCCGCGGTTACGACGCTGCCGCCCTGGAGGACATCGTGCTGCGCGCCAACACCGAAGGGGGCTACGTGCGCCTGTCCGATGTGGCAGAGGTGCGGGACCGCTGGGCCGACAACGACCCTTCGCGCAATTGGTTCAATGGCCGCACCGCAGCCGTGGTGACGGTAAACAACCTCACCACCGAGAGCATCCTCGATGTGACCGCCTTGGTGCGGGCCTACATCGAGGGCTACAATGCCCAGGCCGAAGCGGTCGGCACAGGACTGCGCATCGACGTGATCCGCGACAGCTCGGTGGTGCTCAACCAGCGGATCGACCTGCTCGTCAACAACGGCGTGGTGGGCTTCATTTTGGTCATCATCCTGCTCGCCCTGTTCCTCAACATCCGCCTGGCTTTTTGGGTGGCTTTGGCCATTCCCGTATCGTTTGCGGGCATGTTCATTTTTGCGGAAATGGCGGGCGTCACCATCAACGTCATCAGCCTCTTCGGCATGATCCTGGTGATCGGCATACTGGTGGACGACGGCATCGTCATTGCCGAAAATATTTACAGGCACTACGAGATGGGCAAGGGGCGCATGCAGGCGACGATGGAGGGGACGATGGAGGTCTTGCCGGCGGTGTTTGCAGCGATCATCACGACCATGGTGGCCTTTGCCTCGTTCTTTTTTATCGAGGGGCGATTGGGTGACTTCTTTGGCGATATGGCCACGGTGATCATGCTGACCCTGATGTTCAGCCTGGTTGAAGGGGCGTTGATTCTGCCGGCCCACGTGGGACACAGCAAGGCACTGCGCCGGGACTTCAAGCCCAATGCCGTAGAACGCGGCATGCGCAACGTCATGGGCTTTCTGCGCGACCGCCTCTACGCCCCGGTGCTGCGCTTTGCGCTGGACCAGCCGTGGATCGCCTTCAGTACCATCGTCGCCCTCTTCTTGATCACCGTGCCCGGCCTCATCGGCAGCGGCTTGGTGAAGACGACGTTTTTTCCCTTCATCGAAGGCGACAACCTCACGGTGAACCTGTCCATGGTCAGCGGCACGCGGGAGGGGGTGACCCAGACCGAGCTCGACCGCATAGAGGAGGCCGTGTGGGAGGTCAATGAGGAGCTCAAATCCGAGCGCGCGGACAGTTTGGACATGGTCCTCGCCGTGGACAAACGCATCGGTCCCAACGCCCACACCGGAACGCTCAACGTGCAGCTCCTCGACGGGGAGCGGCGCAACATGCGTTCCATGGACATCAGCGCCATGGTGCGGGAGCGCGTGGGTACCGTATACGGTGCGGAAAACCTCAGTTTTGCCGCCTTCTCGCCGTTTGGTCGGCCGGTTTCGGTGTCCCTCCTGGGCAACGATTTGGACGACCTCGATGCCGCCACGGAGGAGCTCAAGGCGGCCATGCTCGAGCGCGAGGATTTGAAAGACGTGACCGACAACAACCAGCAGGGCCTCAAGGAACTCGAAATCCGCCCCAAGCCGCGGGCCTTCCAGCTCGGGCTCACGCGGGCGGCTTTGTTGGGACAGGTGCGCGAGGGCTTCTTTGGCAGCGAGGTCCAGCGCTTGCAGCGCGGCCGTGATGAGGTCCGCGTGTGGGTGCGATTGGACGCGCAGGACAGGGGGTCGGTATCGGACCTCCAGCGGTTCCGCATCCGGACGCCGAACGGCGGGCTGGTGCCCTTGGAAGAACTGGCCGATGTGGCGCTGGTGAGCGGCATCACCGCCATCAACCGCCTCTACGGCGCCCGGGAAGTGCAGGTGAGCGCTGACCTGGCGGGGCCGGAAGTGAGCGCCACCGACGCCAATGCCGACATCAAGGCCAATGTGGTGCCGGCCATCGTCGGCAAGTACCCGTCCATCCGGGCCAGCTACGAAGGCCAGAACCGCGAACAGGCCAAGTCCCAAAACAGCATCGCGGCGGTCATGCCGCTCATTTTTGCCCTGATGCTCTTTGTGGTCATCCTCGCCTTTCGGTCGCCGCTGCAGGCGTTCGCCGTGTTTGCGTTGATCCCGTTTGGCATGGTGGGCATCAGCCTGGGACATTGGATGGTTGGCGCGCAGATCAGCCTGTTTAGCATCCTCGGCCTCATCGCCTTGATCGGCATCTTGGTCAACGACGCCTTGGTCTTTGTGGCCGCCTTTAACAGCAACATGAAGGCGGGCCAAGACTTGCGGACCGCCATTTGGGATGCGGGCATGAGCCGCTTCCGGCCCATTCTGCTGACCTCGGTGACCACGGTGGCTGGTTTGACCCCCCTCATGCTCAACAAGAGCTTCCAGGCGCAGTTCCTCATCCCGATGGCGATTTCTGTGGCCTTTGGCCTGCTGTTTGTCACGGTCATCATCCTGATCCTGTTGCCGGTATTCCTCTTGTGGATCAATCCGTTGCACCGTTCGTGGGTCTGGATCAAGCGTGGCGAATGGCTGTCCCGCGAGTCGGCCGAGCCCGCCGTGCGCGAGGAACAGGGTTTTGCCAATACCGACACCGAAACCGATGCCCTCGGCAGCGCCCCAGGCTCCGGTGGTGGAACTGCTGCTTCATCCGGTGCCCTCGCTTCTGCGGTGGGGTGGGTCCTGCTGGCCGGTATGGGCCTGTCCGCATGGCCGGCGATGGGCCAAATGGGCCAAGGCGCAGATGTGGCCGCCCCGCTTTCGCGGGAGCAAGCCGTGTCTGAGGCGCTCGAGCGGCACTATGGCATACAGGTGGCGCGCCGCAACCAGGAATTGGCCCAAGTGGGCGATGATTGGGGGGCGGCTGGCGCACTGCCGCAGGTGGGCTTGACCCTCGGCGCTGGGGGGTCTGTCGTCGACCAGACGGAAAACCCCAGCACCTTTTTGCCCATCGCCACCCAATCGCGGGCGCTCACGCCGGGTGCCCAGCTGCAGTGGACGCTGTTCGATGGCATGGGCATGTTTGCGGCCAAAGACCGCCTGGGACTGGTGACCCTTCAGGCCGAGGGCAATGTGGAGCTCGTGGTCGAGGCCACGGTACAGGCCGTCATGAACGCCTATGACGCCGTGTTGGTGCAGGAGCAGGGTGCAGAGGTCCTGCGGTCGGCCATGGTCCTCACGCGCCAGCGGCTCGACCGCATCGAGCAGGCCGCGGCCCTGGGGACAGCCGGCACCTTTGACCGCCTGCAATTCGAAAACGCCTTGTTGAATGACAGCACGGCGTTGCTCCGCCAGCTCGTGGCCCTGCGCGCGGCGCGGCGCAACCTGAACCTGGTGATGGTCCATCCCGAGGGCAAGGCCTGGACGCTCACCTCGCCGCTGGCCACACCCTCGGCGGAGGGCGACCTGCCGGCGCTGCAAGGCCTGCTCTTGGAAAACAACCGCTCGGTGCGCAATGCGGTCCTCTCGCGGGAGCTCGCCGAAGTGGGGGTGAGGCAGGCCCGGTCCCGCCTCTATCCCGTGGTCGGCTTGACCGCCAATTGGGGCAACAACAGCGGCGCCTCAGGCACGAATTCGCTCATCCCCGATTCGGCCTTCTTCAACCCCTATCGCAACGGCGATGTCACCACCAACGTGACCAATTACGGGGCCACCTTGACGCTCAATTTCAACCTGTTCAATGGGGGCGCCACGCGGCGCGCCATCCAGCAGGCCGAGATCCAGGTCGAGATGGCGGGCTTGGAACGGAGCCGACTCGAATCCGAAGCCCGCCACGCTTTGGCGCAAGCCTGGGACCGGCGGGTCACCGCGGCCAGCATCCACGACATGGCGCAAAGGCAGACAGAAAACGCCCGCCTGGCCGCCGAAATCGGTGCCGGCCGATACCGGGACGGCGTCTTGAACGTGCTCGACTTCCGCTCGCTGGATGTGGCGGTGCTCCGCGCCGAGGCCGCCGAGCTGGCCGCCCGACAGGATTGGAGCGTCGCCCATTGGGAGGTGCTGCGTTTGATCGGCGGACTCCGCGCCGGCGACATCACCGGCAACCAATAAACCCACAGGGGATCCGGGCCCGCTGCGTCTCTTTACTCGCGGCGCGGCCGCTGGGTGTTGGGTGCGGCGGTGGTGCCGCTGTACTGCATGGTGGACAGCAGGTCGCCATTGGCATCGACGAGCCGCAGGAAAAGCGTGCCTGTTGCAGGCAGCCTCCAGGTCGTCCAAGGGCCGGTCAGCGCCACGGACGCCATGCGTGCGCCGCGCGCATCGAAAACGATCATCTCTGCCGGCGTAGGCCCGTCCCACTTGAGCAAGACTTGACCGTCGGCCTGGCGCGTGATGAGCAGTGGAGCGGAACCTTCTGCTTCGGTTAGACCACTGGTGCCGTTCCACGCGTCGAATTCGGCCTGGAGCACGTCGATGGGTTCTACGCCCTCCGGTGTGATGGATACCACCAAGTCCAAGGTGAGGTCATCGGCGTCGTCGCCGGGGTAGGCCACGCGCAGAAACGCGCTGCGGCTGCTGACGCCCTCTTCCAGACAGCGCGTATCGGCGCCGGCCACATTGGCACCCTGCATGGCCGCCATGAGTTTCTGGGCCAGCGTGCCTTCGGTGGAAAGGAATCCGGCTTCCATCTGCGTGAGGATTTCCTCGCCCAGCAAGATGTTGCCCTGAATGGCGTAGTTCGGTCCGACAATGTGGCCCCGCCAATCCATGCAATTGTCACCGGTAAAGGCGGCGGCGCGCGCTACGCCCGTCACCAGGTCGGCCATGCCGTATTGCCGAACGGCGGGGTTGCCTTGCGCGTCATTGGCCTCCAGCCAAGCCATCAGCGCTTCGGGGGAGAGCCCGTTGTCCGCCACCTGCTGGTGCGCGGCGGTTTGGTTGGCTGGCACCCAGTAGCTCTGCGTGTGGATGGCGCCCACGTCGGGGATCACGTCGCTGATGATCAGGGCGCCGCCGGCAATCTCGGTGTCGTCCAAGCAGGTCGCGCCGGCGCTGCCCACCTGACCGGTGGCCACATCGACGGCGACAATGCTAAAGGTGTCCTGGGCTCCGGTTGCGGCGGCCAAGAGCAAGATCAGAGAGAGAAATACGTGGCGCATGGCGTCAAGGTAGCACGGGCAGAAAAAGGCACCAACCAAGCCCCGCCATCGGCGGGGCACCCGACGCCCTTGAATTCCCCGAAACCTTCTGCGTCAAACCGGCGTATAAAGTGTAAAATAAGCAACCATGACACGCTTGAAAACGGTGGCGATGGCCGGGCTTGCCGCTTGGCTCCTCGCCGGATGCACGAAGGAACAGGTCTTTTCCAACCCCAACACCGGCACCATCCGGGAATTGGGATTCGAATGGAATGAGGAATACAGCGCTTGCCTGAACTCAGACGACCTCACAGAAATGGCCTGCGGAACAGCGCTCTGGCTCGATGGCGAACGCGTGGTGCTGGAGCTCCCGTCCCCCGGAAAAGCGGTGCAGCCTGCCGGCGAAGTCGTGTTGAAAAAGGCGGTGGGATTTCAAACGGTTTTGTACCGTTACCTCCCTGCGACCCGCTCAGTCATCCTGTACCTCGAGGGCGGCGAAGTACTGCTGCAGTGGAAGGAGGATGGGCGCTGTTTCAAAGGCGATGTAATGGATCAGGATTTCCTGACCATTTGCCGCGGAGGAGCCGCAGCATAAAGGCGGTCGGCGATCCACACGCCATATCAGATCATTCGGTCACCACCCATGTGGCCCGGGCGGTATGCCCGGTGGCATCGATGGCCGTCAAGTGGTAGGTGCCAGCGGCAAGTCCGCCCCGCTCCACCGTCCATCCGCTGGCCGTATCGCGCACCGAAACCGCCACCTTGCGGCCCATGGCGTCTACCATGCGCAGGTCTAGCAGCGGCATGGCGCAGCCGGGCCATTGCACCTGCAGGTCCACCGCCCCGGGGTTGGGGTGGATGCGCAAAGGAGCGGGAGAACCCAGCACAGAGGCCACAGCCAAGGGCAGGCCATCACAGTCGGTGACGCTGCCCAAGCGCAGCGAGAGGGCGTCGAAATAACTGTCGTTGTCGGTCCCAGCGATGCGGGTCCCTTGCAACTCCAAGCGCACCGTGCGGGTCAAGGTGGGCAGTGTGCTTTCGAGGTCCACAGCGGTCCACGTGGCGGAGGGCATTTCAAACCACCCCGTAGCCCCGGTTTCCTCACCGGCTTCATCCAAAAACACCAGGCGCATGGCGGGAATATCGGCGCCGCTCCAATCGCTCAGCATGCCGCTGGCATAGGCCACTTGCACCCCGGCGTCGATGGAGTCTGCCCATGCGCTCACGTCTACATCTTGGTGCATGCGTCCCAGGTCGCTTTCGGTGCACAAACCGCCGACGGCGAAATAGTGTTCACCGTCAAAGGGGTTGACCCCGTTGCATTCGCCGGCGGTCAAGGACTCCGCCACGCCCTCGGTAATGGTCCAACCCAACAAGCCCTCTTCGGCACCGGGGTTGACCAGCAGGTTGTCCCCCTGCAGCGATTCAGAAGTAAAGAAGGGCACCGGCGCCGTCCAGGGGCTCCAATCGAGCCCGCGGTCGCGGTAGCGCACCCTCCAAAAGAGCGCGGCGTTTTCAGGAAGCCCGGGGATCGCCTCGGTGGTCAGTGACGCACCGGCCTGGGTGTCTTCATTGAAGTACACGTTGCGGTGCCGCTCCCACACATCGGCCAAGGGGGTGTTGAATCCATTGATTTCGGCGGCGACCTGCCACTGGCTTGCCCCGTGCAAGGCACCTGAGGGGCCGCTCCCAAAGGGCGCAGCGGCCAGGACGATGCACTCCGGCGGCTGGGTAGAACCGATCGGTGCCACGGCCGCAGGCGGCGGAGGGGGCTGGCTGGCCTTGGTCACCACCAGGCTGTCCGTGCAGACATTGTTGAGGGTTTCGGCATTGTCTCCGCGGCTCAGGCGCTTGACTGTGAACTGCGGATCATTGCCGGCTTCCACGTCCACCGTCACAAAGCCCCAGTCGTCGGTGGTGATTTCGAACTCGTCGTAGTCGAACTGAGGCCACTGCCCCCAGTAATCGATGGCGCCACCGGCGGAGGCCACATTGATCCACAGGTGCTTGTGATCGCGGGATTGGCCACGGGAGTAGCCGTGGGTGTGCCCAAAGAAGTGGATGCTGGGCTTGCCGCAGGCAGAACTGAAGGCCTCGAGCTCTGCCACCACCTGACCGGTAAAGTCGCTCTCCCCCGGCGTCCACAGCTCGGATTTGTGCGGGTGGTGCAGTTGGGCAAACACGAAATCAATGTGGTCCATGGCGCAGGTGGTCTCGAGCACATCAGAAAGCCAAGCGAGCTGCTCCGGCCCATCGTAGGGGCCATTCGAGTCGAGGCCCAGAAAGCGCACATTGCCAAAGTCCTTGTGCCACCAGTGCTCTTCGTACCCTGCCGTGCCGTTTTCCGGGAGGTGGAAGTATTGGAAATAGTAAGTGGAATTGACCTCGTGGTTGCCCAAAACAGGGTAGAGGGGGACCTGAGCAAAGAGGTCATGGGAGGGGGTAAAGAAATCGTTGGCCCACTGCCCGTAAGTGTTGCCATTGACGACGAGGTCACCGGGAATGAGCACCAGCGCGATCTCGTCGGAGGTTTCGCCGCCGAAATAATCCAGCACCCCTTGGTGCACGATCTCGTCAAAAACGTCGGGGTCGTTGCCGCTTTTTTGCATGTCGCTCATGGCCACGAACGTGAAATCGGCCTCCGCTTGGTGCAGCGGTGGGGTGCGGAAGCGGTGGGTGAGGGTCGAAACAGGACCGCTGGCCACGCGGTAGAAATACGGCGTGCCCGGTTCCAGTCCTTCGATGAGCACGTCGTGCATGGCGCCCCCTGTCGAAGCCGTTCCGGGCGAGGTGAGCACATTGCCCAGCGCCTCGTCCACGCCCCATTCCAAGGTGGACATGCCCTGTGCAGCGCTTTCCCACATCACGCGGATGGAGGTCGGTTCAGCATCTTGCAGGTAGGGTTCCACATTGAACTGGGCCTGCGATACTGCGGGAAACAGGGCCGCAGAAAGGCAGAGCAGGCAAGCGGTCAGGTGGAAGAATTCTTGGCGCATGCCCGAAGTTAATGCGCCCGTCTGAGGTCAATGACCTGAAGGAAAGGGACAATCCATGGCCTAAACGTGTGGGATGTAGCGAAAACAGGCAGACCTTCGCGCCCAATTCCCGCATTGTTGAATTCATTTGCCAGCCTTGGCCTTTCGGCCCCGATCCTCGAAGCCATCGGCAAACTCGGTTTTGAAACGCCCACGGAAATCCAAGAGCAGGCCATCCCGGTCCTGATCGAGGGGGACCGCGATTTCATTGGGCTCGCCCAAACCGGAACCGGCAAGACGGCGGCTTTTGGACTGCCCTTGCTCGAGCACCTCGATGCCGACCAAAGCCACGTCCAGGCCCTCATCCTCGCGCCCACCCGCGAACTCGGCCAGCAGATCGCAGAGCAGATCGCCTTGTTTGCCGGCAGCATGAAGGGCATCCGCACCGTGGCCGTCTACGGCGGTGCCAACATCGTGACGCAGATCAACCAGCTCAAGCGCCCTTGCCAAGTGGTGATCGCCACCCCGGGCCGCCTGATTGACCTGGCCAAGCGCAAGGCCGTGAAGCTGGACCAGGTGCGTTACCTCGTGCTCGACGAGGCCGATGAGATGCTCAACATGGGCTTCAAGGAGGAGTTGGATACCATCCTGAGCTTTACGCCGGATGAAAAGCAGACCTGGCTCTTTTCTGCCACCATGCCCAAGGAAATCCGGCGCATGGTCAAGGAGTACATGGAGGACCCGTTTGAGGTCCGCATCGACCCCAAGACGACCGTCAATACCAACATCGAGCACAAGTATGTCATGGTGCGCCACACGGACAAGGCCGAGGCGCTGACGCGCTTCATGGACCTCGATCCGGAGCTCTATGGCGTGGTGTTCTGCCGGACCAAGCGGGACACCCAGAACCTCGCGGAGGGCTTGATCAAGCAGGGCTACCGTGCCGATGCCATCCACGGCGACCTGTCGCAGCACCAGCGCGACCGCGTCATGATGCGCTTCAAGCGGCGCGAGCTGCAGGTGCTCATCGCCACCGACGTGGCGGCCCGGGGCATCGATGTCAACGACCTCACCCACGTCTTTCACTTTTCCCTGCCCAACGACCAGGCCTATTACACCCACCGTTCCGGACGCACGGCGCGGGCCGGAAAGAAGGGCGTATCGATGGCCTTCATCAACCGCAAGGAAAAGGGCAAGGTGAACCAATTGGCGCGCGGATTGGACGTGGAGTTTGCAGCTGTAGATGTTCCCCGTGCAGATGAAATCGTAGAAGCCCGCCTGCGCGGGTGGGCCACCGGATTGGTGGAGCAGGAAGGCGGCAAGCATGCACCAGATGACCTGCTGGAGCAGGTAGACCTGCTGCTCGGTCCGCTGTCGCGGGAGGAGATCATTGCCCGGTTGGTCACGCGTGAGCTCGCCCGCTTAAACCTCGGCCACCGACAGGACCTCAACGAACGCGGCGGCAAGGACACGGGCGGCGAGGACCGCGGCGCCAGGAAAGGCCCCTACAAAAAGCCCTACAAGTCCGACTTCAAGGGCGGCTACAAGAAGGGCGGCTACAAGAAGGATGGCTTCAAAAAGCCCTTCAAAAAGGGCAGCTACAACAAGCCCAGCGTCGACGGCGATGGCTTTGTGGACGGCGGTTCTTCGGACGGTTGGAAGCCAAAGAAGGGCGGCTACAAAAAGGGCCCAGGTAAGCCCGGCTTCAAAAAGAAGGGCGGATTCAAGAAGAAAGGCCCGGGCAAAAGCAACTATCCATCCAGCGACAGCTTTGGGAGTGGGGTAGGTGGGCGCCGCACCAAACCCAGCAAGAACCGCGGCTGACTCCGCACCTGCTGAAGGGAGCCGCGCATGGGCTACTTTCAGCACATGCACCTCCGATTTTTTGCTGTGGCCTTGGCCCTCAGCGCTTGCCAGCATACCCCTTCACCGCCCCTTGACGGGCATCCTGACGCCAGTAAAGCGGTGTGGCAAAGTGCCGACCTGACCCTGCCCGGGGCTGCGGGCACCCTGTTCATCATCGGCGGCGGGAGCCGGCCGCTGTCGCTCATGCAGGGCGTGGTGGACCGCATGGCCTCCAAGGATGACCTCGTGGTGGTGCTCCCCATGGCCAGTTCTCAGCCCGATACGTCCATCTATTATGGCATCCGGCCGCTTGCGGCGCTCGGCTGCACCAACGTACACGGCATGAACCTCCAGCCGGGCAACTGGGGCGAGGCACAGCTTGACAGCGTGCGCAACGCCAAGGCCATGTACCTCTGCGGCGGTGACCAGGCCCGTTTCATGACCGCCGTGGGCGGCAGCGAAGGCCCAATCTCCGAGGCGATCCGCGAGGCCTATCGCCGCGGCGCTGTCATCTCGGGCAGCAGTGCAGGCGCCGCCATGATGAGCCGGATCATGATCACAGGCGACCAGAAAATGGAGCCTGATTACGAGCGGACCTATGCCCGCCTCTATGCAGACAATGGCGTCTACCAAACGGGCCTTGGACTCATTGAGAACGCCGTCATAGACCAGCACTTTGTGGAGCGCAGCCGATACAACCGGGCCCTCAGCGCCCTTCATGACCACCCGGGCCTGCCCGTGTTTGGCATTGGCGAGTCCACCGCCCTGGTGGTGGCCCCCGACGGCATCTCCGTGGAAGGGGAGGGGCACGTGGTGGTTTTCCATCCGCATTCCGGCGCAGCCGACAGCAGCGGGCAGCTCAGCTTCCGGGACCTCCGCTTGGACATCCTCACCGCTGGCGACCGGCTGGCCCCGTAGCACAAAAGACCGTCAGGAAAGCCCGACGTCCTCCGGAGGCGAGGCCTTGGGGAGGCCGCGTCGATTTTGGCGGAGGATGAGGGCGTGGACAATCCCCCCGGCCACGATCAGCGCCGCAATGGGCGCCGCGATGGCCATGGTGCCAATGGTGAGCCAAGGCAATACACCAAAAACGCTGTTGCTTTCGTTGGCGGTGATCCCCGTACTGAACGATTCTAATTCCATACCGATCAATCCAATGATCAACGGAGAGGCCCCAAAGAGGAAGGTCGCCAGCAGGGCCAATGGGACCCATGTCAATTGGGTCGAGTAGCGAATGGCTGCGCTGAGTGCATAGAGCACGATGAGGGCCATGCCGATAAGATTGAATCCCAAGAGCCACAACAAGCCGCCTGCAATCAGCCATCCATAGCGGCGATTTGTCGGTGTGGTCACAGCGGGTATTTCCATTGGGTGTTGCTTCCGTTAAAGGTACTGCATCCGTTGGTTGTTGATGGTTCAGCGCCCATTATTCACGCGTGAAACAAAGCGGCCCGCCCCCGCTTTGCTGGCATGTGCCGCCCTTCTTTTCTTTTGATGGCGATTCGCGGTCTGGATGTGCACAATAACAACGAGCAGAGCGGGGTTGAATATCAAACCCCCTGCAATGATGTTAGTATTTATAATGGCGATATTATCGCCACCTGCCTGCTGCGCTCCAACCTCTGCCGCCTCCTTGGACTTACTCGAGGCCATCGACCGTGGATGGACCTACGAGGCTACCGCAAGTAGCTCCGATGAGGGTACGTCTTTTTTGACCTTGCTCTTGACCAATCCGGGGCCAGATGCCCACGTGCTCATCGATGCAGGAACGGCCTTTCACGGTCCCGATGACATCCAGCCCGCGGTGGTGACCGAAGACCTGTTGGTGTATGTTTCTGCGGGAGCCACAGAAGAGCTGTTCCTGACCAAAGCCTGTGGGTCGGCGGATGCAATGGGGGCGACGAATGGGATGCCCTATGAAGAAGGGGTCGACAAACTGCCCGCCGAATTGTGCCGCATCCTGGACCGCATGAACGAAGAACTCCCTTCGTCGGCTTCCGCGATCCAGGACCTGGTCTGGGTCTACACCGACGACCATGACTTTGCCTCGGTATATGTGCCGGAGGAGGAGCAGAAGGCCCTGCTCGATATTCTCAGCAGCGAGGTCCCGGATTTTGAGGACCCCGGCTATGCCGTCAAATACCGCACACCCGACCCCGACGATGGCGCACGCTTCACGGGAGAGGCCATGGAAGCGCGGTGCACGTTCAATGTGGATATGCCCCGCGCCATGGAGTGCACCGTGGTGTTGCTGCAACCCGACGGCGAGCGCCTGACACTGCTGTCCGACTTTCACGTATCTCGCGGATACCGCCTGTTCACGTTTACCATTGGGCTTGAGGGGTATCCGCCGGGAGCGTACACCATGCAGTTGGAAAGCAAGCGCTTTGGCAACACCATCGCATCCCGCGACATCCACCTCCAAGGCCGGGGCTGAGTCCATTGATGCATTATTGGTAATTCCACTTCGGGCCTTGAG
>DGOE01000031.1 GCA_002389295.1 Flavobacteriales bacterium UBA4474
TACCGTTCGTCCCGTGGCGTCAAAGAGGCGCAAGCGGCAATTTGAACGGGCATTGAATTCGGTGCCGTTCCAGCGGACGAGCTCGGTCTGTATGTCCTCTACTTCCGAGACGGATATGGCGGTTCCACAGAATTGACTCCAGAAACTCCACATCTCCGCCGCGCTGGTGATGTCCATATTTCCCCAGGAGCCAAACCACTGGTGGCCTCCTCCGTTTACGCGGTATACGCGGGCCTCATAGCCATAGTCCCCGCCGGAATGCGTGATGAGGTCCACGGTGCTGCCATCTGTCGGGTCGAGATCGGGAAGGGCAGTTTCACTGACTTCGGTGCAGTTGTTCCATTCAGCCCATTGTGAAACGACCGCTTCAACGCCGGGGTTTCCGCCCCAGTTTCCTGGATCGCTGGGGTCGCCGTCGTACAGCACCGTGTTGTCAGCTGTACCGTGCAGGTGCACCACGGGTACGGGTTGTGATGGCGCACAGGTGCTCCAATCGTTTCCGCCCATTTGCCCCCCTACAGAGCCGATGCCACGGAAAGTCTCAGCATTGTCACAGGCGAGAGAGTAACTCATATACCCACCGTTGGAGTACCCGCAACTGTACGTGCAGTCCGCTTCATGGCCGTATGTATTCTGCAGGTATTCGGCCAGTTGGGCCAGGAAGGCATGGTCGTTGACATCGGAGAAGTTCAAGTTGGCGTTCCAATGGTTGGTGCCGCCGCTGTCCGGCGCCCCTTGAGGGAACACGGCGCCAAAGCCCTCCGCATCAGCCAGCTCCCGGAATCCGCTCCAGTTGAACATGCCTTGCGCAAGGCCATTGTAACCGTGCAGGACAAAGACCAGAGGTGCCCCCGTTTCCATGCCTTCAGGTGCATAGTAGATGTATTCGCGGTTGATGCTCAATCCATTGTCGATGTACCCAAACGTCTCCATGTAAATACACGTGCCGTCATCCACCGTGGCCCCCTCGAGATAATTGAGGGCTTCAGGATCGGCGCAGCCCGAAATGAGAAAGGTGCACTCTGCCCCTCCAACGGAAAAGCTGAGGAAGCCAAAGAAGTCGTCCGACAAGGTGAATTCGGAGTCAAAGTCTCCCAAGACCACATCTGACGAAAGCGTACCGCCATTCCAGCCATCACCCCAAGAATCCGTGGCCAAGAGGGTGTAGCACCCGTCATCGAGACAGAGGGTGTCCGACACAGTTTCCCCGTCCATTGTGCCTTGAAAAGAGGCCACCATGGACGTGTCCTCATCTGCAATGTGGTAAAGCTCCCAGGCCATTTCCTGACCCCACTGGCCTGTGGTGGAAGTAAAGACGACCTCGGTGCTTTCGCACTGGCCAGAAACAGAAACCCAAACCGTCTGAAAAATGCAGACTAAAACAAAGGCGCAACGCTTGATCATGCCTCCAATGTAGCCCCCCCCACAATTAGCGATCCCGTCGGGACTGCATTTGTGTCCGTCAAGGCAATTGGAGGTGTGAACTTTGGCGACAAGACCGAGATGACTTTCCGCCGCTACCTCAATCTCGGTCCGGAGCAATGCGCCTCCCAAATGGCTTCCTCAACCTTCCTCATTCCTTGATGCAACGCACTGACAGGAGTATCGGGAGTCTTTTGTGGAGGATCATGTTGGGGAGAGAACGAGTCCAAGTACCATTCGTCGATACTCTGAGATCGAATGTTGCCGATAGAGACGACTATGGCAAGCATGGTAAGCAGATTCCTCATGAGATTGGTTTGGTTACCTGCAATTTATGAGATGAGGTAAAGCACGGCGGGGCTGATTTTGTGACCGTTAGGGCAATTGATAGCGGTACGCCTGACCGACGCGCAGGGAGCAGATTTCACCCCGCCGACGCATCCCGCGGAGTGTGCGCTCGCTGATGCTCAGGGCCTTCGTGGTCTGCTTGGTGGTCAGATCGTCCTCCCATGCCCTTCTCTCGACGTGCTCGTGGGTGACCTCATCCAGGACGGCAGCATCCAAGCTGCGTTACAGCTGCACCCGCATCCAATCCGGTGCAGGGTCCAGAGCAGGGTCGAGAAGGTATGCTACCTTGAGGGCATCAACAATCCAAGACATGGCCAATATCCCCCAAGCCCTCCACAAGGAGATTGACGAGTGCAACGAGATGGAACTGCAACAGGCGCAGACCTGGCTGCTTTTTCGCATTCATAGCTACGTGAAGTTCTTCTACACCATGTGGTGGTTGGGCGTTTCGCTTACTATCCTCGGCGTGATCTTCTCGGTGGTTGGTTAACCTCACCGGTCGACGTGGGCTTCTTCCACCTCGGAGTAGACCCCGTGCTCGTACAAGCCTCAGAGCTTGAGCACCGCCCTGGACTTCGCCCTCAACTCGGCCGTCTCCAGCAGGTAGGGGCTGCGGCAGTTGGTGATCTACTCGGACCAATCACCGGACCAATTTTTCAACATCGCCGGAAAGCCCTGTAAATACTGACCATTCAGAAGGGCTTGGCGATCCCGTCGGGACTCGAACCCGAAACCGTCTGCTTAGAAGGCAGATGCTCTATCCAGTTGAGCTACGGGACCTCGTGCGGACGTTTCCGCGGTGCGAAGTTCGGAAAGTGAGGCGGTCCCCCGAAACGGGCTGTGTTCCAGGGTGGGCTTTAGGTGCTGATTGCCGCGAAGTGCTGCAGGTCATGCAGGGGCATGAGGGCGCTTGGTCCATGGTCGGGCGAGGTCGGACGGGTCGGCGGCAATGTGCGTGTGCAGGGGAGTGGAACCACAGTTGTGTTTGATATTGCGGTGATGAGACCGATGGTGGCTTTGTTGTTGATGTTGGTTTCATGGGGTGCCTCAGGCCAAGACGCGCTGTTTCTTCCCGTCGCTCAGGGCGAGTTGATTGAGAATCCGACCTACGTAGTGGACTTTGACCCAGAGGGGCGGATTCCATTCTGGGTGGCCTATGAATTGCAGGCGGCGGAGGCCAATGGACCGGCCGAAAGAAGCGACAATTTTCGGACAGATCAGCGCGTGAGCCGAAGCGCGCCGGCAAGGTGGCCAGGCAGTGGATATGACCGCGGTCACATGAAGCCCGCCGGCGACTCGCGCAGTTCAGCACAGGAAATGGGGGCGAGCTTTTTGATGACCAATATGGCGCCACAGACCCCGGCATTGAACCGCGGTGAATGGAAGGTGCTGGAGGAATTGGTGCGGGCTTGGAGCCAGGCCCACGGCGCGGTTTATGTGGTGATGGGCGCGGGGAGTGCCTCGCGGGCTGTGATCGCTGATGGGGTGAGGGTGCCCACCCATTTTTGGAAAACGGTGCTGCGGTATGGGGTGGATACCGCCGCGGTGGCGTTCATCTTTCCCAACACGATGGAAGTGCCCGGGGGCGTGCAAGACTACCGCGTGACGGTGGACTCGGTGGAAGCATGGGCTGGGCTCGATTTGTTTTCTCAATTGCCCGATGGCACAGAGGCCCGGGTGGAATCGGAGATGGGGGCATGGGATATGGGTGCAAAAGCCGCCATAAATCCATCGCCCAAGGCGCGCACCGCAGGGGCTGCTCAGCAATGCTCGGGAACGTCTAAAAGCACAGGGGCCCGCTGCCGCAACATGACCAAAGACCCATCGGGCCGTTGTCACCACCACCGCAATTGAGTCCTGCAAACAGCTGGTCTTGAACAGATGGGCGCTCCTGCGGTTATTCCTGCATGACGCATGCCATTCCCGCCCAGGACAGTCTCCTTGATCCTAAGGACGTTTTTGATACGCCGCTGCACCACAACACCTATCTCGTGGATGGGCAGTTGAAGGTGTGGAATGGTCCGATGGCAGAGGTCTACAGCCCCATCCGGACGTTGGTTGATGGGGCGGAGAAGCCCGTACACTTGGGTTCGGCGCCCGACCTCTCCAAGGTCGAGGGGCTCGAGGCGCTGGCGGCGGCGCGCAAGGCCTATGACAACGGGCGCGGGGCGTGGGCGACGGCGCCCGCCGCGGAGCGGATCGCGGCCATGGAGAAGTTCATCGACCGCATGGTGGAGGAGCGCGAGCTGGTCGTCAAGCTGCTCATGTGGGAGATCTGCAAGCGCAAAAAAGACGCGGTGAAGGAGTTTACCCGCACGGTGGACTACCTGCGCGAGACGGTGGTGGAATACAAGCAGCTCCACCGCGAGGGGAGCCACATCCACAACGTCGAGGGCACGCTGGCCCAAATCCGCCGCGGCCCGCTCGGCGTGGTGCTTTGCCTCGGGCCGTTCAACTACCCGCTCAACGAGACGTTTTGCGTGCTGCTGCCCGCCATCCTCATGGGCAACACCGCCGTGTTCAAGCCCGCCAAATACGGTGTGCTGCTCATTACGCCGCTCCTCGAAGCGTTCCGCGATTGTTTCCCTCCGGGCGTCATCAACGTCGTCTTTGGCCGGGGCCGTGAGCTGGCTGCGCCCATCATGCAGAGCGGCCATGTGGATGTGCTCGCCCTCATCGGCAACAGCAAGTCCAGCAACGCGCTGATCTCTCAGCACCCCAAGCCCAACCGCGTGCGGCAGGTGCTCGGCCTCGAGGCCAAGAACCCCGCCATCATCCTGCCCGATGCCGATTTGGATTTGGCCGTCAAGCAGTGCGTGAGCGGGGCGTGGAGCTTCAACGGCCAGCGCTGTACCGCCCTCAAGGTCATCTACGTCCACAAGTACGTGCGGGCCGAGTTCCTGGAGAAGTTTGCGGCAGCCACCGACCGGTTGCGCGCGGGCCTGCCGTTTGCCGATGCCGACATCACGCCGCTGCCCGAGAAGGGCAAAGTCGAGGCCATGCAGGCCTACGTGGACGAGGCCATAGCGCAGGGGGCCAAGGTCATCAATGAGAAAGGCGGCCAGACCGCGGGCGCCATCTTCTTCCCCGCCATCCTGTTTCCGGTGAGCCGCGCCACGGCGATTTTTAAGGAAGAGCAATTCGGCCCGGTCTGCCCTGTCATCGAGTTCGATGACATCGAGGAGGTCATGGCCGATATCGCCGAAAGCGACTATGGTCAGCAGGCGAGCGTTTTCTCACAAAACCCCGCAGCGATGGGCAAGGTCATCGACCAGCTCGTCAACCAGGTGTGCCGCGTCAACCTCAACGCCAGTTGCCAGCGCGGCCCCGACGCCCTGCCTTTTACCGGCCGCAAGGACAGTGCCGTGGCCACGTTGTCGGTGCGCGCCGCGTTGCGGTCGTTCAGCATCCGCACGCTTGTGGCGTGCAGCGAGGGGCGCAAGGACATGCTCGAAGGCGTCGTCTCCGGCCGCCACTCCACCTTCTCCAGCATGGACTACCTGCTCTGAAGGCCGTCGGGTTCAGGCGAGCAGCTCGGCGATGTTGCCGCGCATGGTGTCGGCGAGCGGATCGGTGGGCAGGTCGTTGGCGTCCTCTCCAAACGGCTCTTCCACCTCTTCGGCCAGCAGCTCCAGTGAGCCAAAGACGTACAGCACAAAGGTGGCCAGCGGAACGGTCCACCAGCTGAATTCGTTGACCAATCCCAGCGGCAGCGTCAGGGTATAGGCAAAGATGAATTTCTTGATGAAGAGGCTGTATCCATAGGGGATGGGGGTCTTCAAGATGCGCTCACAGGCACCGGTGATGTCGGTGAAGCGGGCGAGCTCGGCGTTGAGGTTGATGAGCATCTCTCCGGAAATGACACCCGCACGGTTCCACGCGACGATGCGGCGGTAGAGCTCGGCGGCGATGGCGTTGGGAATGTGCTGTGGGTCGTCGGTGGCGATGTCGCCGGGCCGCAGTCCGTGGGGGGTGTCTTCGGCGATGCGGCGCAGGATCTCGTCGGGCGCCATGCGGCGCAGGTGGTGCCGCAGCGCGGAAGGGTAGGATGCGATCAGGCGGGTCAAGGCGGCGCGGTCCTCGGCGTATTCCTCACCCGGCAGCAGGGCGGCCAGTTGGTAGGCCAGGTGGCGGGTCGAATTGACCAAGGCCCCCCATTGCTTGCGCCCCTCCCACCAGCGGTCGTAGCCCGTATTGGTCCGAAACACGAGCAGCAGACCCATGATGAAGCCCAGCAGCGAGTGCACGACCACCGTGTCCAAAAAGGCGAAATACGCGCTGTACCGCAGCTCCACGTATGTCAGCGCAGTGGTGTAGCCCGCAAAGGCGAGCAACACCCAGATCATCTTGCGGAACGTATCGCTCCGGTGAAATTCAAAAATCAGCCCAAACCAGGACCGCGGGTTGTACAGGATCATGCCCCGCGAAGATGCGGCGCAACCCCAACCCTTTCAAGTGGGGGCCATTTTGGCTGCAGGTTTCCCCAGCCAAAGCCCATGCGGCGCTCAGCGCGGGCAGGCGAAACCGAAGAGGGAGAGCACCGTCAGGATGTCGCCCACGGTGACGTCGCCGTCGCCGTTGACATCGGCGGGGCAGTCGTCCGGGCAGGCCACTTCGCAGTCGGGCGCGAAGTCCTCCGCGTAGACGCAGCTGCTGTCCTCCTCGGTGATGAAGGGGTAGAAATTGATGGCCAGGGAGTCGGTGCACCCGTGCAGCTCGTCGAGCAGGCACACCCCGTCGCCATCGGCATCGCTGCAGCTGCCGTCGCAGTTGTAGCCCAACTCAGGGTAGGTGCAGCTGCCGTCGTCGGCATCGGCTTCCGGTGCATAGTTGCAGGACGCCCCATCGGTGCAGCCAAAGGTCTCCAGGCAGTCGCAAATGAGGTTCTCATTGACGTCTTCGAAACAGGTGCCGCTGCAATCCGCGCAGGGCTCGGGGTAGGTGCAGTCCAGGGTGCTCGGCGACACCGGGTCGTAGTTGCAGGCCGCCTCATCGTTGCAGGAGGGCAGGCAGTCGCCACCAAAGACATTGTTCTCCGTCCAGGAGGTGCAAGGGGTGGGGGTATCGATTCCGCAGACTTCCATCCCGCCGGACACCGCCAGCATCTCGGGCCAGTACGGGCTGTTTTCGCAGGCGGCCACATCCTCGCAATACACGCACGTGGCATCGAAGCAGCACGCCGGTGGCACCACCTGCGTCAGAGCGGGCAAGGCCCACAAGAGCGCCCACAACAGCAGGATCAACCCCAGGGGGTGGAGCAGGCCAGAGCGGTTGTCGAAGCGGTGCTCAGGGTAATCGTGTCGGTTGTTTCGGAGGCGTATGAGCCGGGCGCGGTATGGGCGGTTGTCGTGCATCGTAGAGATTGTGTAGGAACCTGATCAGCGGCCAGAAGAGTGACAGGTAGAGGAAATGAACCCGGTGTGGAAGGCAACCACACCATTGGGGTCAGCGAAACCGGGAAGCCTGGCCCCACCGAGGTCGGTCCAGCCAGACAGCAGGACGCCCCCATCGGGTCCGTACCACGTCAAGGACTCGCCGCTTTTTGGCAGGAGCAGCCGCAGGGAGAAGCGCTCCCCTTCGGTCAAGCCCTCGACCGCTGGCGTCGCAGGGTCGTCGCCGTAGAGGTGGAGGGCGCCATAGGTAACGGCCCCTTTCGAGAACAGATTGGCGGCACCAACACAGCGCCCGGATTCATCAAAAGCACCCATGCGGGCGTCACTCGGCGCCCAGAGGCCATCCAACAAAACCTGCGCCACCAACGCCGCAGAATGGGCGGTAGGCGTGGGGTTCCATGCCTGCGCCGTTTGGGCGCAGGCCATAGATTGGACAATAAGCAGGAAGGCGGTCAGGTGCAGCTTCATGCGTGGCGGTTTGGCTCAGACAAAAGTTACGCAAGGGAAGGGCCATACCCGGCAACGCTGGCAAGTTTGCCGTGGCGAATTTGGGAACGTCGATGTGACCGGCGGAGGCCCGCTAAAACCGCCCTGTCAGGGGCAGGCCGAATCATACTGTGACAGCACAGTCAATACATCCTGTACCCCGATGAGGCCGTCTTCATTGACATCGGCTGGACAGCTGTCGTCGCAGGGGTTGAAGTAGCACGTCCCATCATCGTCGGTCGCGGCCGGGTGGAAGTTGTCTGCGTCCGCCTGCATGCATCCCGGCACCTCAAACGCGTCGCAGATCCCGTCTTCATCGTCGTCGGCGAGGCAGGCGCCGTCACAACCGTATCCCGTCTCGGGGAAGAGGCAGCTTCCGTCGTCCTGTGTGGCTGCGGCATCGAGGTTGCAGGCGCCCGGGTAGGTGCAGCCCAAAATCTCCTCGCTGTCGCAGATACCATCGCCATCGAGGTCCGAGCCCGTGCCGCCGCAAACCCCGCAGGCATCCGGCACATTGCCCGCGCAATCGCAGGCCCCGTCGGGCAGCTCGGTGCAACCGCAGGCGTAGATGGCGCCGGGACCGCCGCAAATTCCGCAGGCGTCGGGATAGGTGCACCCGGCATCCACATCGGCACAGGCGTCGTAGTTACAGGCGTCGGCATCCATGCAGCCGGGCACGGGATCGCAGGACCCGTCGTCTGCTACTGCATCCGGATTGAAGTTCCCCGCACAGGCATTGGTGCAGCCGGCGTACAGGCAGGCGGCGTTGTCCAAGGTGTTGTAGTTGACGGCTGTGGTGTCCGAGCAAGCGTCATCGGCATCGCACAAGCCGTCCGCATCTTCGTCATTGCCGTCCACGGTGCCGTCGGGGTTGCAGGTTTCGCATCCGACAGCATAGACGCAGAGGTCCTCGTTGGCCAACGTGATGTTGGGGGTGAAGTTGCAGGCTGCGGTGTCGGTACATCCCTCCACGTTGCACAGGCCATCAACGTTCCAAGTCAGCGCGGAAAATTCGGCCGGGGAACTGTTGATGTCCCCGTTGTGGAGCCCCAACTCCCATATGCCGATTCCGGCCAGTCCCGAGGCTGAGAAGTCGATTTGGGCGGAATAGGTGCCGGCCACGTTGGTGTCCCACCCATCCGGCCAGCCTTGACCAGTGAGCTCGGTGCAGTTGTTGGCCGCCAAGTACGGACTCGAATCGTCGCTTTCGGTCTTTTCGTTGCCCCCGAAATAAATGCAGGTTCCGTTGGGGTCGATCAGGCTGATGTACAGGTCTGACGCCCAGTTGCGCATGCTGCCCGTGGCTTGGAAGTCCACGGAGATATCGAAATTGCCGAGGGCGCCGATGGCCGAAGCGGGCAAGTCCAATGTGGTGCTCTGGTTGCCGGAGATGGCCTCGTTGATGACCGCAGAATAGGAGCAACAACCCACCACCAGGTCTTCGATGAGGTTGCACGACCCGTCGTCCACGAGCGCTTCCGGGTCGTAGTTGCAGGCATATTCATAAGTGCACCCCGAGCAACTGCTGTTGTCGCCGCCGCAGATCCCGCAGGCGTCCAGCATGTCGCAAAGGCCATTGTCGAGCTCAGCGACTGCGCTGTAGTTGCAGGCACTGGCATCGGTGCACCCCGCGATAACGCCTCCCGCGCAGATGCTGTAGAAAGTGAGGCTGACATCGTAGGTCACAGCAGCGCCCAGGGAATTTCCATTGGATATGTTGACCGACCAATCGCCATCACCCGGCAGGCCGGCCGCTGTGAGGTCCAATGTGGCCGAGTACGTCCCGCTGTAGGGGTGTCTCCAATTCACTGGCCACAGGGTCCAGTCTCCTTGGCTATTGCAGCCCAATGTGTCAATGCCGCCAAACGAAATGCAACTGCCTTGTGGCGAAGTCAGCTCAATCATCATGTCAGCCGGCCACTCGGTTCCGGTACCTGTGAAATCGAGTGCAACTTCGACATAGGTCAAAGCGCCCGAACCATTGAGTGTCAGCGGAGTTCCGGAGATGCCTCCGCCCAAGGTCTCCAGCGCCGTCACCGTTTGCGTACAAGCGCAGTCACCGAAGGGGTTGAAGGCACAAGTGCCATCATCTATGAGGGCAGCCGCACTGTAATTGCACGCCGCGGCATCCGTGCACCCGGCCCCGTCCGCAGACATTTCAGGCAAGTACATGGACAGGTCGTACGTCATGTTGGCATTGCCGATATCGGATCCGTTGGAGAGCCGGACGGTCCACATCCCCGTTCCGGAGAGTTGTCCTGCTGAGAGGTCAACGGTAATGGACCAAGGCGATCCCGATTCAGCTCCGGAATTCCACGACGCGGGCCAATCGGTGATCGCGGTATAGCCCATCCCGAATGTGGTGAGGTTGTATCCACCCCATTCGACGCCATTGCCGGCGGGATCTACGATAGCGATGAGCAGGTCGGAAGCCCAGTTGTTGGAGTTGTTGCCCCCTTGGATATTGAGCACGATGTCCGCACTCTCGAGCGTGTCCAGCGCCGTAGCATCGAAGGAAAAAACCTGTTCGGTAAAGCCGTTCAACGGCGAGGTGGTCATCGTCCAGGTCATGCCGGATTGGGCGTCCATATTTCCTGCGGACAACACCACGGCCAATGAGGCCATCAACAAGGAACAAAACCGTCCAACGGGACATACGTCGAGCGGCAGGAAGGCGAGCAAAAGTGACTTCATGCTAAACAATTTGGTAGCGATGAAATTACAATTTGGGATCCCTTAGGCCCAGTGCGTATACAAGTTAGAATTTAATATATGACCATAAATACTATAATTATAACTACACGGTGAGATTATACTCAACTGGACCAAGAAGTGATATTCGTCATGTCCCCCGCAGAGCACCCGATGTGCCCTCATTGCACCTTCATCTCCCCCTCATTGCACCCGAAAACCTCCTCCCTTTGACGGGATTGAAGCGTTTAGTTGCACGCCTGACCAAATCCACTCAGCACTTCCAGGATATCGCCGATCCCCACATTGCCATCCCCGTCCACATCCTTCGGACAATCGCGTGAGCACCACAAAATCATGCTGCTCCAAGCCCGCCGGGCCTCACCGCACCCACTGGCGGGCGCTGCGGCCGTCGGCGGAGCGCGCGTGGACGAGCCACGGGCCCGCGCCTTGGGGGCCGGCGAGCTGGCGGCCGCGGGCGTCGTGCCAGCGGACTTCGGTGAGGGGGGCGGTCGACTGCAGGCGGCCTTGGGCGTCGCGCCAGAGGTGGAGGCCGTTGGGGTGGGGCAGGGCGTCCTCAAAGACGCTTTCCGGCACCCCGGGGTGGCCCCAGCCGGGGGGCGCCCAGCCGATCCACTGCTCGGTAGTCATGGGCTGGTCCGCACCACAGCCGTCGGCCGCGTCGAGGGCCGTGCCCACCTCCTCGAGGAAGTACAGTGGATCGCCCTCGGCGACTGTGCCTTCGGCGGGCACCTCGAACGAGGTCGACAGGTATTGGCCAGGCGTCCGCTCCCATTGGTCGGTCGACTGCCAGAAGTCCACGTGGAGCCGCTCCTCCGTGAAATCCATGATGGTGTAGCCGTTGCTCAGCGTGTTGTCGATGTCGCCGTGCTCCAGCCAAGGCAGGATCTGCTGGGCGGCGGCCTCGGAGATCGGCCAGAAGCGCGGGTCGTTGACCACCGAGGTGGCCGTGAACTCCGTGGCCACCGAGCCTTCCTGCACACCGAACGCGTCGATGAAACTGCCGTCCGGGTTCGGCACCTCAAACGCGAACTCCTGGTGGATGTCGCCCGTCAGCACCACGGGATTGGACAGCGGAGCAAAGCGGTCGATGAGCCAGTTGCGGTCCGCCTGGTAGCCGTCCCATTTGTCCACGATCCCGCTGCCGGGGTTCGAAAGTGGGTAGGGCGGAAGTCCCCAGGCGTCCAGGCTGATGAACGACACAGGGACGAAGACGACCTGCTGGGCAAAGAGGTTCCACACGCCCATCTGCTGCGGGGTGAGCGTCGATTCGAGCCATTCCTTCTGTTCGT
>DGOE01000114.1:0-16909 GCA_002389295.1 Flavobacteriales bacterium UBA4474
GTAGTCGAGCAGGGATCCAGTGCCTGCATCCAACATGAGCATGATGCCGCGATCGCTGAAGGTTCCCGTCGTGGACAGTCGGATGTGGCCGACGGCAGCGATGGTCTGGCCACCGGTGCCCGGCACCACTTTCATGTCGGAAATTCTCAGGAGATAACCGGAAAAATACTCCTGTTGCCACAGCAGGTTTCCATCTTCCTTTTGACGAATCAAAATGGAGCTGCCTTCCGGGGTGTTGAATGTGGCCCCGGATGATCCCAGTCCCAAATCGTAGTGGGAAACAGCAGCGATGACGCGCTCGGTGCCCCAATTGGAGTCGACCAGGATGTGGCTGTGGTCGATGTGCTCGGGGTGGTGGTATGCCCATTCTTGTTGGGCCCAACCGGAGAGCATCATCGATAAAAAGAGGGTGAAAGAGGCAATCTTTCTGAAAGTCAAAGACATGAGCAAGGCGTTTGTGGCTAGTAACAAGTTCAATATCAAGGCTTGTAAGCCCAAATCAGGTCGGCGAAAGGAAGAATAATAACGACTCATGGCAAGAGAGTTCAAAGGGAAGGGGGCAGAATGGCCTACACAAAGCTGTAGGAATCCTCTTGCAGAAAAGGTGAGTCATCTCACCTCTCGGGCTGTTTGCCGTCAGCTGTGCAATCAGGTGATAGCCGTAAGGAACAGGCACGCCGCCAGTCCTACCGTCATGAAACGCACCGTGTAAGGCAGGATGTCCTTGGCGGCCAAGCCGGTGATGCCAAGGAGGGGCAGGGCCCAGAAGGGCTGCAGCATGTTGGTGAGCTCGTCACCGTAGGCCATGGCGAGGATGGTGCGGTCCAAGGGTACGCCAAGGTCCAGCGCGGCGCGGATCAATAGCGGACCCTGTACGGCCCATTGCCCACCACCGCTGGGCACGAACACGTTCACGATGCCGGCCGATAGGACGGTCCACAGCTCGAAAGTCTCGGGCGTGGCGAGGCGGACCATGGCCATGGAGAGGGCCTCCACCAGCCCCGTTCCCGCCATGATGCCCATGATGCCGAAGTAGAGCGGGAATTGAATGAGGATGCCCGACGTTCCGCCAATGGCCGCGTCGATGGCGTGCAGAAAGCGTTTCAGGCTGCCGTGCAGGAGGAAAGCGAGGCCCAACAGGGTCTGGTTGGTCCAGTCGGGATCGATGAAGCCGAGACGGGCGGCATCCGGGTGGAGCACTGCCGACCTGAGGGCGAGTGTCAGCAAGATGGCGCCGAACAGCAGGGGCAAGATTCGGAGGTGCACAGCCAGATGGGTCCGCTTGGCGGGGGCCATGGTGGGGGGGAGTTCTGGACCTGAAATCTGGTTCCGGTCCATGCTTCTACCGAGCCAGTAGGCCGTGAGGGCCGCGGCCAGAATGAGGGCGCCGGTGACGAGGAAATTGTGGGAAGAAAAGACCGTCAGGCCCAATGGCAGGGTGTCGGGGAGCGTTCCAGAGGGGATTCCTGCAATTTCAGCGAGGTCCGCGAAGTGTCCGGATTCGGCCACTTTGATGGGGGCGCTTCCGCTGAGGCCTCCGTGCCATACCATGAGCCCGCTGTATCCCGCTGCGCCGATCAGGCCGTAGTGTAGCGGGGTCCCATTTTCCCTCGCGCGCTCTCCCACCTTGCGTGCCAGTACCGCGCCGATGATGAGGCCGAGTCCCCAATTCACCCAACCCGCAATGCAAGCCACAGTGGCGACCGTGGCTGCGGCCCGGGCATTGGTGTTTCCTGCGAGGTCTACCGCTTTTCCGATGACCCGGTCTGCCGCGGGCGTCAAGGCAAGGGCATGGCCGAGAACCAGCATGAAGGCCGCCTGAAAGGCAAAGACCAGCAGGGGGCGGTTCCACAGTCCGTCGCGCCAAGAGGTGGCGACCGTTTCAACTCCGGCGCCCATAAATAGCGCCGCCACCGCCGTAACGGCCGTGAGGCCGAGGGCGATGGCGAGCGGTGATGGCACCCAAGCGAAACGGTTCACTTCGGGCTGTGCTTCGGGAGCCGCAGACATGCGGCGTCCGTCAGAAGGGGAGGTCGTCGTCGGACGCAGCCGGCGTGCCGGGGTTAAACGCTGGTGCAGCCGGAATGTCTGCTGCAGCAGGCTGTGGCATGCTGCCTTCTGCACCGCCACCAGCGGGGGCTCCAGCATCCATCTTGTCTACCTTCCAGGCGTTCAGGTCCACGTAGTAGCGGTCGTTGTATTCGCGGCCGCGCACGTCGAATTTGACCATGACCTGGTCGCCTTCTTTGATGTTGCTCAGTTGGTCTGACTTCTCCTTCAAAGCGGAGAATTTCACATCGGAGGGGTACTGCTCGGCAGTGGTAATGACGAACTCACGCTTGTAGAATTCGCTCGTTTCGGACTTCCAAACGTCAAACAGACGCTTCACGGTCCCTTTCATCTCATAACTCATACTGCAAATATCGCCCCTCCGGCCGTCAACCGGGGTTGTACGCGAGCAAGGTCATCCACGCTCCATCCACATCGGACTGTTCAAGCCGCCGTCCGGCCTCTTCAAACAAGGCTTTTTCCAATGCAGCTGCGTCGTCTTCATGTTCCATGAACAGGTCGGACAGCTCGAGCAGTTTGTGCTCATTCACATCGGTCTCATCGGGCAAGGCATGCACCGAACCGAGCAGAGCCAGCTGGTTTGCCGAGAGCATGCCTGCATTCTTGATGTCCGCTGGAATCGCATCGACTCCGATTCCGAGGCCGCCCACCAGAGGCTTGGGAAGTTCAAAAAGGGCGTCACCTGAAGCCCGAACGTAATAGTTGCCCCCACATCTGCCGACCAGGTCCAATGCGTGGGCTTCTGGTTTGCCATGGGCGTCCAATACGTCCTCAGCGATGTGTACGCGGAGTACCTCACAGACCAGCATGTGTCCTGCGCCGGGTCCCTGGCCCAACTCTACGATCTGGCTCACTTTGCATTCAAACGCCACAGGAGCTTCTGCTACCCTCGGAGGCGCGACGACTTCGGAGGCCGCTGGGGTAAATCCTGCCTTGGCGAATTCGTCCACATCGGCCGGATAGTCGCTGCTGCTCAACGAAGCGCCTTGTACCATGTCATGGTCCACCAAATTGACCACAATTTCCATGTTGTGGCGGGCGTTGGCCAGGGTGTCCTTTACCGTGCCGTCACGACCCCTCAGGGTGGGGCCGACCACCATGACGGGCGGGTCAATGGAGAAAACATTGAAGTAGCTGAACGGGGCCAGATTGCGGCGTCCTTCAGCGTCTACTGTGCTGGCCAATGCAATGGGCCGGGGGGCGACTGTGCCCACCAGCATGGCGTAGCGCTCCTTGATCGGGGATTCGGACGGGTTCAGCGTCCTCATGGTGCGGCCTTGGCTCATCCCTGTTGAATCCGGCGCCCTTTTGTTTCCACGGCGTCCACCGAGTCCATCACCTTGTCCCGCAGCGCTTCTGCATAGGCATCGAGGCGCTCGGCAAGCGCCACATTGCCCGCTGACAGGATGCGCGCGGCCAAAAGGCCTGCGTTTCGTCCACCATCCAAAGCGACGGTGGCCACTGGAATCCCGGAGGGCATTTGAAGGATGCTCAAAATGCTGTCCCAACCGTCAATGCTGTTGCTGCTTTTCACGGGGACACCCACCACGGGAAGGCTGGTCAGCGATGCGACCATGCCGGGAAGGTGGGCTGCACCTCCTGCTCCTGCTACAATCACACCGATTCCTCTGTCTCGTGCGGACCGCGCATACTCTACCATTCGGTCGGGTGTGCGGTGCGCACTTACAACGGTCATCTCGTGTTGTACGCCGAGTTCCGTGAGGATCTCTGCGGCTTGCTCTAGAACGGGCAAGTCACTTTTGCTGCCCATGATGATGCCGACTTTCATGGCGCAAAGATACAAGGGGCTTTCGAGGCCCGGCCCGTTCAAGGGTGCATGATGGAGATCACGCATGCTGTGAGCAGGCATGCCGCAGTACCTGCGATGAGGGCGCGGAACCCAAGACGGGCCAATTCACCGCGCCGCGAAGGGGCGAGTACACCGATGCCGCCGACCTGGATGCCGATGGAAGCGAAATTGGCAAATCCACACAGGATATAGGTAGAGATGAGCACACTCCTTTCGCTCATTCCACTCTTGATCTTTCCGAGCGTTTCGTAGGCATAGAACTCGTTGATCACGGTCTTTTCACCCAGCAGTTGGCCCACCAGTACAATGTCATCAGACGACACGCCTACCAACCAAGCAATGGGGGCACCGATGTATCCCAGAATGCATTCCATGCTGAGGGATTCAAAGGAGGTGTTAGCGGCGAGGATGGGGTTGAGTCCAGTCAAGCCTCCGACCCATCCAAGTAGGTCGTTGAACATGTAGACAAAGGCGGTAAAGACCAGCAACATCACCCCCACGTTGGCGGCCAGGGAAAGACCGTCGCGGGTTCCGTTGGTGATGGCTTCAAGAAAATTGGATGCGCTCGATTTGACGATTTGAGCGTTGCCGGCCACCTGGGGTTCCGTTTCCGGAACGAGCAGTTTTGCCGCTGCTACCGACGCTGGAGCGGAAATGAGCGAAGCGGTCAACAGGTGGGTCGCGAAGTAAGCTTGCGTCTCCGGGTCGGTTCCCCCGAGGATGCCGACATAGGCCGCGAACACCGAACCGGCAATAGTGGCCATTCCGCCCGTCATCACCAACATGAGTTCGGAGCGGCTCATCTGGTCGAGGTAGGGGCGGATTAACAAGGGGCTTTCCGTTTGTCCAAGGAAGACGTTGCCCGCAACCGAGAGGCTTTCCCTGCCCGTCAGCCGCAGGGTGTATCGCATGATCCAAGCAAAGCCGCGAATGAAAAAGGCCAGAATGCCGAGGTGATGCAGTAACGCACTCAATGCACTGAAAAACACAATGGTGGCGAGGATGCGAAACGCGAAATTCTCAAGGTAGGGGCCGACTTGGCCATCGGAAAACCGGCCCAGCAGGAAATCTGTCCCATTCCAAGTGTATCCAATGACGGTGACAAAAGTCTCTGCCACCCATCGGAAAGCCGCGTGGATGAAGGGAACCTTCAATACCAAGAAAGCCATGACGAACTGCAGACCGAGGGCGCCCAAGATGGTCCGCCAAGCCACGGATTTTCGGGCTGAGGAAAACAGCCACAGCACCGCCGTGAAGACAAGGATTCCTAAAATGGCCCGCATTATTGCTCGTTCCGTCTTTCGATTTCATCGCGCAGCATGCCCGCGCGCTCATAGTCCTCCTTTTGAATGGCGAGGTCCAGTTCCTTTTGCAACTCTTCGTCAGAAAGCGAACCGAAATTGGTCTGCGGATCTACCGGTTCTTCAAGGCCAAAGGGGTCTTCCGGATTTTCTTCCGGCATGGGCTTCATTTCCTCCTCACCCTCGGGCGCAATGCCCGCCATTTTCAGCACTTTTTCTTCGCAAAAAATGCCACAACCAAAACGGACAGCCAAGGCCACAGCATCTGAGGTTCTGGCATCGATGGTGCGCTCCTCTCCATCGCGGTCGCACACCAAACGCGCAAAGAAAATGCCCTCTACCAGGTCGTAGATGAGCACTTCTTTCAATTCGATGTCGTAAGCCAATGACAGGCTGTTGAACAAGTCGTGGGTGAGTGGACGGCTCGGCGACATGCCTTCCATCTTGATGGCGATGGACTGCGCCTCGTGCATGCCGATAACGATGGGCAGCTTCCGCTTTCCATCCAATTCTTCGAGCACAAGGTTGTAGGCGCCGGTTGTGGCGCCGCTGGGCCTAATGTCGAATACCGTGAGCTGGGATTTGTTCATGGTCGCTTGCCGGCAGCAGTCAAGGTAGTTGATTCCCTCAGAGTACTTGGAAGGCTTCGGTCAATTTCGGCACGACCTCGAAGGCGTCGCCTACAATCCCGTAGTCTGCCGCCTTGAAGAAAGGCGCCTCAGGGTCCTTGTTGATGACCACGATGACCTTGGATCCGTTCACACCCGCCAGGTGCTGAATGGCACCGGAAATGCCGATGGCGATGTACAGGTTGGGGCGAATGGCAATGCCCGTTTGTCCCACGTGCTCGTGGTGTGGGCGCCATCCGATATCGGACACCGGCCTGGAGCAGGCTGTGGTGGCACCGATCGCATCGGCGAGTCCTTCGACGATGCCCCAATTCTCGGGGCCCTTCATGCCGCGCCCAGCAGAAACCACCAGTTCTGCTTCGGGGAGCGGTGCCCGCCCTTCAGTGCTCGGTTGTGCGGCTTCCAACACTTCTACCTTCCGGTCACCGAGGTCGGCATTGAAGGCCTCAACGGCTGCCGTCGCGCCCGTTCCTTCAGGCATTCCGATGGCGTTGGGCGTAGTGGTGATGACCAGCTTGTCCGTGGTGCCTTTGACCTGTGCCGAGGCTTTGCCGCTGAATACGTTGCGGGTGAATTGTGCGCCTTCGGGCGCCTCCGTGACGCCCGCGACGAGTCCAGCTTGCATGCGGACGGCCACGCGGCCAGCTACAGCTTTGCCGAGGTGGTCTTGGGCACAAACGACAACGTCTGCCCCTTCTTGGGTGGCGGCTGCCGATACGAGTCGGGCCAATTGGCTGTCGTCCAAATCGGCGGGGCCTTGCAGTACCCGGCTCACGCCAGCGTTTCCAAGCCCGCCGTCTCCGGTTAATTCACCGGATACTACGGCCGTAGTTTCTCCCATGCCGGCTGCGAATCCGGCGGCTTCGAGACTGGCTTTTGAGGCCTGTCCCGCTTTGGTTTGAATGAATGCGATGCACTTCATGACTTCTGCGCGTTCGGGGTTCAAATGACTTTTGCCTCTTCTCTCAACAGGCGGACGAGTTCTGCCGGGTTGTCCGCATCCACGAGTTTGACTCCGGCCTTTTCTGGAGGCAGGGCAAATTGTGCGATGTGGGTGCCGGCCGAAGCACCTTGTGCGGCCACCACTTGCAGGGGTTTGGTGCGGGCGGCCATGATGCCGCGCATGTTGGGGATGCGCTGCTCTGCCATGCCTTTGGATGCACTCAATACAAAGGAGCCATTGACGGCCACCTTTTCAATGCCATTGGCCGTTTCCCGCGTCATCACGGCCTTGCCGGCCTCGTAGTCGAGGGAGGTACAGAGGGCGATGCACGGGACGTCGAGGTGTTCTGCGATCATGGCCGGAACCGCACTGCTGTTGTGGTCAATGGTCTCTTTGCCACAGAGGATGGCATCGAACGATTGGCCTTTGGCGTAAGCGGCGATTTCCGCGGCGACTTGCGCGGAGTCCTGGGGTTGGGCGTCGATGCGGACGGCCTCATGGGCGCCGATGGCCAGCGCTTTGCGCAGGATGGGGTCGCAGTCGGCGCCCCCTACGGAGGCGATGACCACTTTGCCGCCCTGGGCTTCCACAATTTCGAGGGCGCGCACCAAGGCGTACCATTCATCGTAGGGGTTGACGATGAATTGGACACCCTCTTCATTGAAACGGGTGTCGCCATCGGTAAACGCGATGCGCGTTGTGGTATCGGGGGCTTTGCTGATGCAGACGAGAAATTCCATGCCTTGAACGTTGAAGGTGGGGAGTGTAAAGCCGTGGTTTGGGAACGCGAAGTTAACCCCCGAAGCACTGCCGAATCCAATGGTGGACCAACATGCTTTTCGCGCCGTAACTTTGCGCCCCTGAAGTAAGCTAGACCAAAAAAGCATGCGTACCATTCAGTTCCGCGAAGCCGTGTGTGAGGCCATGACCGAAGAGATGCGCCGCGACGACCGCGTATTCCTGCTCGGCGAAGAAGTGGCCGAGTACAACGGAGCCTACAAGGCGTCCAAGGGGATGCTCGACGAATTTGGCGCCGACCGCGTCATCGATACCCCAATCAGCGAGCTCGGATTCAGCGCCATCGCTGTGGGAGCAGCCATGAACGGCCTGCGTCCCATCGTCGAGTTCATGACCTGGAACTTCGCCGTCCTCGCCAGCGACCAGATCATCAACCACGCCAGCAAAATGCTGCAGATGAGCGGTGGCCAATTCAGTTGTCCCATGGTCTTCCGTGGACCCAATGGCCAAGCCGGTCAGCTCGGAGCCACCCACAGCCAGAGCTACGAAAGCCTGTATGCCAGCATGCCTGGACTCAAGGTGGTGACACCATTTACACCCTACGATGCCAAAGGCTTGCTCAAGGCCGCCATCCGCGACGAAGACCCCGTGCTGGTCATGGAGTCTGAAAAGATGTACGGCGACAAGGGCGAAATCCCCGAAGGCGAGTTTTTGGTGCCCATCGGCAAAGCCAACGTGCGCCGCGCGGGAACCGATTGTACCATCGTCAGTTTTGGCAAAATCTTGAAAACGGTGCACGCCGCCGCCGATGAGTTGGCCAAGGAAGGCATCGAAGTGGAAATCGTGGACCTGAGGACCATCCGTCCCCTCGATCTCGACACCATTTTGGAGAGCGTCAAAAAGACCGGGCGCTTGGTGATCGTGGAGGAGAGCTTCCCTGTCGCGTCCATCGCTTCAGAGGTGAGCTACCGCATCCAGCGTCACGCGTTTGACTACTTGGATGCCCCCATCCGCCGCCTGTGCCAATCGGATACCCCCTTTGCTTTTTCTACCTCATTGATCGAAGAGGCGCTGCCTCAGGTCGCCGACATCGTGCGCACCGTCAAGGAGGTCAATTACGTAGCGTGAGAATCGGTATTATCTTCGCGCCCCGAATCAACTGAACCCGCTGACTTGCTCAGCTTCAATTTTCCTACATGCTAGACACGATCCTTTACCTCGTGCCCGCCTTGGCCATCGTTGGCCTCATTTACATGTTCGTCCAGGCCCGTTGGGTCCGCGCACAGAGCGCAGGTGAGCCGCGCATGATCGAAATCGCGAAGTACATCCACGAGGGTGCCTTGGCCTTCCTCAGCGCAGAGTACCGCATCCTGGCCATTTTCGTGGTGGTCGCTGGCGCCCTGCTCGGCGTCGTTTCCGTGATGGTGCCGACCACCCACTGGTTCATCGTCATTGCCTTTGTGATCGGTGCCTTCTTTTCTGCGCTCGCGGGAAACATCGGCATGCGCATCGCGACGGAAGCCAACGTGCGGACCACGCAAGCGGCCCGGACCAGTTTGGCCGAGGCGCTCAAGGTGTCCTTCAGAGGCGGCATGGTCATGGGACTCGGTGTGGCCGGCTTGGCGGTCTTTGGATTGAGTGTCTTGTTTATCGCATTGCTCAACATGTTTGCCGGTGGCGCGTGGAGCGGCGTGGAGAACATGACCATGATCCTCGAGGCCCTCGCAGGATTCTCGCTCGGTGCTGAGTCCATTGCGCTCTTTGCCCGTGTAGGCGGTGGCATTTACACCAAGGCCGCTGACGTAGGTGCAGACCTCGTGGGCAAGGTGGAGGCCGGTATCCCGGAGGATGACCCCCGCAATCCCGCCACCATCGCTGATAACGTGGGCGACAATGTGGGCGACGTCGCGGGCATGGGGGCTGACCTCTTCGGTTCCTACGTAGCGACTGTACTCGCCGCCATGGTGCTCGGCAACTATGTCATCAATGACATGGGCGGCAACATTACCGACAACTACGGTGGCATGTCCACCATTGTGCTTCCGTTGATCATTTCTGCCCTCGGCATCATTTTCTCCATCCTCGGCTCATTCGCTATCCGGGTGAAGGACGGTGCCAAGGAGCCTGAAGTGCAGGCCGCGTTGAACCGCGGCAACTGGGGCTCAATCATCTTGACGGCCATCGCGTGTTTCTTCCTCATCGACAACATGCTGCCCGAAACCTTGACCATGGCCTTCTTTGGTGAAGAAGACAGGACGTTTGGCAGCATCAACGTTTTCTATTCTGTCATTGTTGGCCTTGTCGTCGGTGGCGCCATCTCATACATGACCGAGTACTACACCGGTTTGGGCAAGAAGCCTGTGATGGACATCGTACAGAAGTCATCAACCGGTGCAGCAACCAACATCATCGCAGGCCTTGCAACAGGGATGATCTCGACCTTCTGGCCCATCCTGCTCTTCGCTACGGCCATCTACATGGCTTATGAGTTCGCCGGATTCTATGGTGTGGCCATCGCTGCCTGTTCCATGATGGCCACTACGGCCATGCAGTTGGCCATTGACGCCTTCGGTCCCATTGCGGACAATGCAGGTGGCATCGCTGAGATGAGCGAACTGCCCGAGGAGGTGCGTGAGCGCACGGACATCCTTGACAGCGTGGGCAACACCACCGCCGCCATCGGCAAGGGCTTCGCCATCGCTTCCGCAGCGCTGACCGCCCTGGCTTTGTTTGCGGCCTACGTCGAGTTCACGGGCATTGACGGCATCAACATCTTCAAGGCCAACGTCCTCGCCGCCCTCTTCATTGGAGGCATGATCCCGGTGGTCTTCTCGGCCCTCGCCATGAATTCGGTCGGTAAGGCCGCCATGGAGATGGTGCAGGAAGTGCGCCGCCAGTTCAAGGAAATTCCCGGCATCCTCGAAGGCACCGGCACTCCTGAGTACGGCAAGTGTGTCGACATCTCCACGCAGGCGGCCCTCAAGGAAATGATGCTGCCCGGCGCGATGACCATCGCCTTCCCGCTCATCATTGGATTGGTGCCACTGCTCTTTGGTGCGGACCCCGCTTGGGCGGCCGAGACCCTCGGAGGCTACATGGCCGGCGTCACCGTGAGCGGTGTGCTCTGGGCCATCTTCCAAAACAACGCGGGTGGTGCTTGGGACAACGCCAAGAAGTCTTTTGAGGCCGGTGTTGAGATCGACGGTGAGATGACCTTCAAGGGCAGCGACGCCCACAAGGCAGCCGTCACCGGAGACACGGTGGGTGACCCCTTCAAGGACACGTCCGGACCTTCCATGAACATCCTCATCAAGCTGACCTGTCTGGTGGGCCTTGTCATTGCTCCCATCTTGGGAGAACACGGCGGGGATGACCATGAAGGTCACGACCACGGGTCGATTGAGGTGCCTGCTCCAGCAGCGACTCCTGTGGTTCCTGCTGCTGAATTCGAAGGAGCATGACGCGCACTTGGATCACCTCGATTCCTGCATTTGTCCTGCTGACGGCGTTGTGCGCCGTGGGCTGCAGTGAAGCTGAAGCGCCTGCTGAGAATGCGGCAGCGGATGGCAACGAAGAAGGGACAGTGGAAGTGGCATCCGAACCGGTTGCTGATCCTTGTGATTGTTTTGGTGAAGGGCTCAGCCGCGGTCAACTGCGTTTCTGCCGGGAATCGAAACGCGATATTTCCTTTCTCGAAGCCCTGCGCAAATGCGGCGCCGGGGAAGCCACAGGCGTCAGTGCGCTGAGCAAGATTCCTGGAGATGGACAATACACCATGAACACGGAACAGTCCGTGATTCAATGGCGTGGCAAAAAGGTGGGTGTGTCCGAGTCGGGAACAGTGCCCATTCGCTCCTGCATTTTCAGCATCAAAGAAGGGCAATTGATGTCGGGCGATGTGGTCGTCGAAATGGCGGGACTCAAGGCCACCAGTGTTGAAGGCCTTGCGGCGCGGAACTTGGGACAGCACTTGCGCGGAGAGGACTTCTTCAATGTGGCGGAGTTTCCCACAGCGGCCTTCACGTATGAAAGCAGCAAGTTCGACGGCCGGGACAACCTGAAAATCGAAGGGAAACTGAATGTCAAGGGCATCTCCAAACCGGTAAATGCTACACTCAACTTTGGCTCTTCGGATCCGGTAGTGGCCAGTGTGGACATGACCTTCAATCGGGCTGATTTCGATGTGCGCTACGGCAGTGGCTCTTTCTTCGACGACCTCGGCGATGATTTGATTTCCGATGAGGTGAGCCTGAAGATGGTGCTGGTCGAAGACATGACGAAGCGAAAGCTCGATTGAGCTTCACCACATTGTGACCCATGAAAAACGGCCCTTCAAGGGGCCGTTTTTCATTTCAGGAAACACGGAAGGGCCGGTTTAGAACAGGCCGTTCAGTTCTGCATCCACCTTGGTGATGATCTCGCCCAACTCTTCAGGGTTGTTCTCGAAATCCATTTGATCCACATTGATCACCAATACTTTGCCTTTGGTGTAGGTGGAAATCCAAGCTTCGTAGCGCTCATTGAGTCGGTTCAGATAGTCCAACCGGATGGACTCCTCGTATTCCCTGCCCCGCAACTGGATCTTCTCGACGAGGTTTCCGACGCTGCTGCGCAGGTAAATCAGCAAGTCGGGCGGGGTGACGAACTGCTCCATGAGCTCGAACAACTTCAGGAAGTTTTCGTGGTCCCTGGAGGTCATCAGGCCCATGGCCTGCAGGTTGGGGGCAAAGATGTACGCGTCTTCGTAAATGGTCCTGTCCTGCACCATGTCGTGTCCGCTTGACTTCAGGGCGTGAAGTTGGCCGAAGCGCGACGTCAGGAAGTGGATTTGCAGGTTGAACGACCAACGCTGCATGTCCTTGTAGAAGTCGTTCAAATAGGGATTGTCATCCACGCTCTCGTAGTGTGGAGTAATCTTGTAGTGCTGGGCCAGTAGCCGCGTAAGGGTGGTCTTGCCGGAGCCTATGTTGCCTGCTATCGCGAGGTGCATGTTCGTGCAGTTGGGAGGGGCAAGGTAGGGGGTGCAACGCCATCCTACAACGGGGAAGCCCCGGCATTGATGGCCTTGTTGGCAATCTGTACCTCCGAAACCTCCTCTACCCACCGTGGGTCCATGGAGAGGCGGGGCACCTTGTGTTGCCCTCCCAGTTTTCCTTTCTGTTTCAACAGGTTTTCGAACGTCCCTGTTGACACCCATTGTACCACGGGTCGATCGAGCACGAGATCGCCTGTTCTCTTGGCATCGTAATCGGAATTGACTTTGCGCAGATTGCGGTCCAATGCTTCCGCAAACAGCTGGGCATCAGGCTGCCCTCCCGCGTTGCGCCCGGGCTCGATGACCCAGTGGTGGTGTCCCAGGCCCACCGCCGCATGCGGCTGGGCGCAGGCCGTCCAATCCCGCACTTCCACCCCGAGCTGGCGGCCGGTACGGGCAATGGCCAGGTCGGCGTCTCCCACCATCAGTTCCTCTCCTGCCAGATTGAGATAGGAAGAGGTCCTCCCCGTCACCCGAATGCGGAATGGTGCCAACGAGGTGAAGCGCACCAAGTCACCCAAGACATAGCGGTGAAGGCCGCCGTTGGTGGAGATGACAATCGCATAATCCACGTTGACATCTACCTCGCTCAGCCCCAAAGTGACAGCATCGGGCGTCGCCATGACATCTTGACCTGGAGCGAATGGAATGAACTCATAGTGGATGCCGTAATCCAGCATCAGCAGCATATCGTCTGCACCCAACCTGTCTTGGATGCCGAAAAACCCTTCGCTGGCGTTGTAGGTTTCGATGTAGTGAATGCCGGGGGGCATCATGCGGTCAAACGCCTCGCGGTAAGGCGCAAAAGCCACACCACCATGCATGTACAATTGCAGGTGGGGCCAGACTTCCCCGAGGTGGTTTTTTCCCGTGCGTTCCAGAATCCGCTCGAGCAACACTTGGGTCCAGCTCGGAACGCCTGCGATGATGCGGACATCCTGGTTGATCGTGGTCTCGGCCATGCGTTCGATTTTCTCCTCCCAGGAGGCCATCAAGGCAATGGAGCGCGCTGGGGTGCGCCGCCACTCGCACCACCACGGCAGGTTGTTGATGATGATGGCACTGAGGTCACCGGTGAGCACGCCGTTGTCGGCCTCTTGTGCGCGCCCGGTGCCGCCAACGATGAGGTGACGACCACCGTAGAGCCTGGCTTTGGGCACGGCATCGACATACATGGCGAGCAAATCCTTGCCCCCTTTGTAGTGGCACTTCTCGAGGGCGTCCTCGGTGACCGGGATGAACTTGCTTCTGTCGGTGGTCGTACCGGAGGATTTGGCGTGCCAGCGCACGGCCCCCGGCCACAGTACGTTTTCTTCACCCTCCCTGACAGCTTCCACCCAAGGCTTGAAGCCATTGTAGTCCCTCAAGGGAACCTGCGCCCGGTAGGCAGCGGCAGTGGTGTCGGGGATGATCCCGTGCTCACGACCAAATCGCGTGCGGGACAGCGCTGCGATGTGATGCCGAAGCACTTCGGCTTGCACCTCGTCGGGGTATTTCCTAAACAGCGCAATCTGGTGCAGGCGCTTGCGGATGAACCAGCTGAAAACAGTGTTGACGGGCATGTATTCAGTTCGGGTCGATGCGGTGAACGTCGTTGTTGGATTCTTCGATGAGGTTCTTGACGTGTCGCATGCGCAAGGCAATCTGCGCCCAGATGCCCTTGGCGTCGGGGTCGCCCGTCATGAGCCTCGACAGTGCTTCGTCGTCGTTGTCTGCGGCCAAAGCCATGTCCGCGAGGGTGTCTCCCGCCTCATGCCGCAGCCACTTCACCGCTTTTGATTGGCCTTCGGCCCCTTCGAGCAGGGCCAAAAGGAACACGTGTTGATGTTTCCTCAGCCAAGCCCGCGAGGTGGGTTCATTGTGCAGCGCATGACAAAACACACCGAGTTCGGGATATTCCGACCCCATGAGCCAATCCCGCAGTTCTTCGCGGCCCATGATGGCCTCCGCCCAAGCGAGCAGGACTTTGTTGGGGTAGAGCGGAAGGGGAGGGACCTGCATTGAGAGAGGAAAGATGCTTCCTTTTCTGCATTTCGGAAACATCCTGCCCCTCTTCTTGGGTTCCTTTGCAGTGCTGCCCATGAAATGGACCACGAGGGAGCCTCCGCCACATGGATAAAACAGCTTCAGTTTCGCCCGCTTCAGACCTTCCTGAATCCGGGCACGTTCAAGCCAAGGTGTACGACCTTCCCTTTTTTCTGCTTTGTGGCGGCACGGTGCTGTTCATGGCGAGCTTCGGGATGCTGCTGCCGGAACTGCCGGCCCACCTTGCCACGATGGGAGGAGAAGCCTACCTCGGGGGTGTCGTGGGCATGTTCACCCTCGCCGCATTCCTCTCCCGATTTATCAGCGGGCGACTGGCGGACAATGCCGGGCGGAGAAAGGTCATGCTCATCGGCTCTGCGGTGACGGCATTGGCGGGGTTCGGTTACCTGGTGGCCACCAGCATTGCCTCCTTCTTGGCACTGCGCTTCCTCCATGGGCTCTCCACGGGGTTCCGTCCCACCGGCACCAGCGCCATGCTGACCGATAGAATTCCACGCAGTCGCAGGGGGGAGGCGCTGGGTTACCTCGGTGTGGCCGGTAATGCAGGCATGGCCGCCGGGCCGGCATTGGGAAGTTGGCTAACGGTCGAATGGGGCATTGAATGGATGTTTGTGACGTCAGCACTGCTGGGCATGGCCAGCCTCCTGTTTACCTGGCCCCTCAAAGAGACGTTGCCGGGAGCGCGGCCGATTCGGCGCTCAGACCTCAACCCCTTCAACGGCGCACTTGTAGACCCTCAAGCATGGCCGGCCGCCGCCGTGCTGCTCTCTGTGGCCATCGCTTTTGGCATCTATTTGACCATCACCCCGGATTTCGTGGACCACTTAGGGTACCGCTACAAGGGGTCCTTCAATACCATCATCGTGGTGAGCTCCATTTCCATGCGCTTCATAGCCGGTAGGTTGAGCGACCGCCACGGGCGCATCCCCTTGCTGCTCGCGGGTGCGGTCCTCTTGACCATCGGCATGCTGCTGCTCGGTTCGGCCGAAACCAAGACGATGGCCACCATTGGAGGGCTGATCTACGGCGCCAGCATTGGCATCAACATGCCCACCGTGTTTGCGTGGACCACAGACTTGGCCCAACCGGGCAAGATTGCGCTGGCATTGGGCACCATGCTCATGGCCCTCGAAATCGGCATCGGAGGGGGGGCGATATACTCCGGCATGCGGTTTCAAGGAGACGTTTCGCGAATACCGGAATTGTACTACGTGGCCGCTTTGGGGTCGGCTTTGACGGCTATTGCCCTGATTCCGCCGCTTTTGCGCGGGAGGCGCTCCTGAAACGGCGTTCATTAAAAATACGCCTTTGATAACCTCCGCTTTTGTCACGGCTCTTGGGCGGAGTCGGCGCGTAGCTTGAGCACATGAGCACGAAAGACATGCCTGCCCAAGAGGCGGTTGAAATCGGTTCCGCCGGGGGAACGACCACTGTGAAATTGGCTGGGGAGCGGAGCGAGCCTCTCGAAATCGAGGCCCCTGCTGCAGGCGACCTCCAGAGCGAACGGCGCAATTTGGCGCGGGATTTCGTGACGCTCAAGCACACCATCGCCCAGCTCCGGGCCGACCGCGATCGGCTGTCAGTGGAGAACCGCGACCTTCAGATGAGGCTCGCGGCCATTGAAACGGATTACGCCAACCTCTTCTCTTACGTAGAGGGGAGCAAGGGCGAAGCCTAAGCCACAACGGCCGATGCCGTAGGCAAGCTGCGGTCCACTTTTTTGAAGAGGCCCTGCAGCACCTTGCCGGGACCCACTTCCACGACTTCCGTTACCCCTTCCGCCACGAACCATTCCATGGTTTGGGTCCACCGTACCGGCGAAGTGAGCTGCGAGATGAGGTTTTGGCGGATCACTTCTGGATCCGTCTCCGGCGTAGCGTTCACGTTTTGAACGATGGGGCAGCGCGGACTGAGAATGTCTGCGGCTTCCAAGGCGATGGCCAAACGCTCCCGTGCAGGCTCCATCAAAGGCGAGTGGAATGCCCCGCCGACTGGCAGCACAATGGCCCGGCGCGCACCGGCTTCTTTTAAGGCTTCACACGCCGCCTCCACAGCGGGCACTTCACCCGAAATCACCAATTGACCGGGACAGTTGTAATTCGCAGCCACCACAATCCCCTCGATGGAGGCGCAGACCTCTTCGACCACCTGGTCTTCAAGCCCCAGGATAGCGGCCATGGTAGAGGGCGTGTGCTCACAGGCGTCCTGCATGGCAAGGGCCCGCTCACTGACCAACTTCAACCCTTCGGCAAATCCCAAACCGCCCGCCGCAACGAGCGCACTGAATTCCCCAAGGCTGTGCCCTGCGACGAAAGCCGGGTCAAAGTTGTCGCCCAT
>DGOE01000114.1:16936-42167 GCA_002389295.1 Flavobacteriales bacterium UBA4474
TGCTTGAGGTCGGCATCAGAACCGGAGAACATGATGTCTGCGATGTCAAATCCAAGGATGTCCTTGGCTTGATCAAAACGGTCACGGGCAAAGGCATGGTGGTCGAACATGTCCTTGCCCATGCCTGAAAACTGCGCCCCTTGTCCGGGGAAAACCATGATTTTCATGGGGGCGAAATTAAGGTTTCCCCGCGACCCTCACGCGCCGATTACAGTTTGTAGGAGAGCCCAACGGAGAGCACCTCCTTGAATTGCGTTCCCGGGCCCATGACGGCAGGAATGGTCGTGATGACGCCCTGATCGTTGACTTCGGTGCGCGACGGCTGCTTTTCCAGCACCACGTCATCGTCGTAGATCAAGTGGACGCTCACCGTCGTTCGCAGGAGTTCATTGACTTTCATTTCGAGCAGCCCCGTCCAGTTCACATCGATGTTGCCGGGTTGATTGAGGTAGTTCGAAAACAGGTCGAGCTGGTGCGTCCACGACACGTTTTCCATGAGGGGAAGGGTCCAATTCCAGCGGAGGTAGCCACCCAACTCCATCCGCGTGTGTTGTCCCGCCTCGATACCAAAAGCCCCCGCTGCAGAAAGCGTGTCATCGAGCAAAACGGTGAGCTTGCCGGTGAAAGGGGCGATAAAAATCTTGCTGTTCTTTCCGGATTGAGGTGCGAGTCCCGCCGCCGCTACCAGGTATCCGGGTGAAAGGAATCCAGAAATCTTCTGGTCGTCGTCCGGCAGACCATCGACCAATGCATAACCCGGAAGGAACTGCGTCCTGGCATCCACAAGGACGGAGAGGCGCGCGTCTTTCAAAGTCCGCTGCATGGCGGTGTTCCATTGTCCCGTCAGGATGAGGCGGTCATCCGTCTTGCGCCATCCGCCCTGCTGCCGGAGCAAGCCCAGTGCCGCATCCAGTCCCCAACCGGTGCTGCGGGGGCCTTTTTCTCGGGTTTCCGACAGGCTGCACATCGTGGTAAAAGCCACGGAACTCTCTCCACCACCGGCCCAATTCTGGAGGGCCGTTTGGCTCAGGTTCAGGCCGAGGGTGCCGGCGAATGTATTGACCGTATCGAGCGGATTTTCATCCTCCATTGCCACGGCCTGTTCTACTTTACTTATGCTCAGTTGCCCCGCAAAGAAGAGGGGTGTGAAGAGCGCTATATTGAGCACCAAGACTTTCAACATGTTTCAGGTTTTGTGGGCGGGTTTGAATTTCGAGATTCGGGGGTTAAATTATAGGTAGATGTTGATTCCATGACGCGCTTGACCCTTATTCTCGGGTTGGTCTTGATTCTTGGCCCGAATGCACTGCGCGCCCAACAACAGGACTATGCTGGAACCGGCGTGGACCTGTGTGACTGCCTTCCTTCAGCGTCCTATCTCCTGCTGAAAAAAACCGTCTCCGTGCCGGGTCAGCCGCTGGAAGTCGATTTCATGGGCAACGTGGAAGTATTGATCACTTTTCTGTCTGCTTATGGCCATATCGGGCCCCATCCGATGAACCTCAATTGGCCCAATGACCTCGTGGTGGGTTCGGCCGATCTGACCAATATGCTGACGGGGTACAACCAATATTTTGAATTCGAGGAAACCTTGTGCAGTTGGGAGGTGGTCAATGTGGCCAGCCACGGGTGGATTCTGCAGAACATTGATTTGACCCTCGAATCGGAGGCCTATGTGCACGAATCGACCTATGATGAATTCGAGAGCGATGGCGACACCTACGGCCAATGCCTGTTGAACAGTTTTGACCTCGAAATGGTGCACCTGCCGGACTCTGTGGTACGGCTGACTTTCGTTCGAAAATACCTCGGCAACGACAGCGTGGATTAATGATCCTGCGCGGTGGAAAATCGCGCGATAAATACCACGAAAAGGGGAGGGCAAGAGCGCGACTTTGATTCGAGTTTTGTGGCGTTATTTAGAATGCGTCCAAATAAGATTTTTGCGTTGCTCGCCTTGATGGGCAGCTTCCTCTCGTTTGAAGTCTCGGGCCAGACCCAGGTCCAAATTGTCGACGCTGACGGTCACGGCATCCCCGGAGCCGCCCTGGTCAACGCCGCAGGGCGCGGATACGTGACGGATGCCGCTGGTTTCATAGAGCTTCCCGACTCGGTCCTGTCACAGGGATCCGACCAATGGAACATGCGGTGCCTGGGTTTTTCAGACCGCGCAGTAGGCGCCACGGTCCTGTTGAAAGGGGGGGCGTTTAGGATGGAAGAGTCCGTATTGGATCTCCCGCAGGCATTGGTGGAGGCTGTTTCCCTGACCGGAGGCCGGCCCATGGGCGTGCCCGGCGCAGTGACGGTACTCTCTGCCAAGGAGTTGCGCAGGCAGGGCGATGTGGACGTTCACCGTGCGTTGCGCAACGTCCCCGGCGTCTACATCCAAGAAGAAGATGGATTCGGGTTGCGGCCCAACATCGGGCTGCGGGGCAGCGGCTCAGAGCGCAGCAGCAGAATTTCCATTCTGGAAGATGGGGTGCCCATCGCACCCGCTCCCTACACGGCGCCAAGCGCTTACTATTTTCCTTCCGTGGGACGCATGAATGGCATCGAAGTGATGAAAGGCGCCAGCCAAATCGCACATGGTCCCAATACCGTGGGCGGTGCCATCAATTTCATCAGTACCCCCATTCCCTCGGGACAGGCGGGCCGTGTGGATGGCAGGCTGGGACAATACGGCACCGGCCGGCTGCATGTGCACGTTGGGGATGGTACCGGCCGCATCGGTTGGCTCGTGGAAGCATTGCAGGCGGGAAGCCGCGGATTCAAGGAACTGGATGGTGGCGGCCGCACGGGCTTCAGCAAGCTGGACTTGCTGGGCAAGTTGAGGTGGCAATCCAAGGAGGGTGTGGCCCACCCGCAGCGCGTGGAATTGAAACTCGGCAATGTGGGCGAGCGGAGTCACGAGACGTATGCGGGCCTCACGGAGGCTGACTTTGCATTGAACCCGCTGCGGCGATACGCGGGCAGCCACAGGGACCGCATGGACGCCACCCAGAGGCAAGCGGTATTGACACATACCCTCGCCTTGGGAGCGGGGTGGCGCCTGACAAACAGGGCATACGCGACCCGTTTTGACCGCAATTGGTACAAAGCTGACCGCGCAGCTGGGGCCTCTGGAGCGTGGGTCAAAATGGGCGACTTCCTGTCCTCAGGACCGGAGTCTCTGCCCGCGAGTGAAGCGCTGGCTGTTTTTCGGGATGGCGCAGCAGGGCAAGTGCGCTTGAAGGCCAACAACCGGGCATACCACGCCCGTGGAGTGGAGTCCAAGGTGACCTGGGACCGAACGGGGTCTGGCTGGCAGCGGATGGAGGCATCGCTGCGGTTGCACGGAGATGGGATGGACAGGTTTCAATGGACCGATGACTGGCAAATGGTCGGGGGTCAATTGACTTCTCCCGATTTGGGCACACCCGGAACCGAATCCAACCGCATCGAGTGGAGCCGCGCCTTGGCTGGATATGCCCGCGGGCGGTGGACGCGCAACGGGTGGACTTGGATTCCCGGCATTCGGGCAGAGCACATCATGGCGGGCCGGGATGATTTTGGTACCGCGGATGTAGACAGGACAGGGGCCTCTCTACAGAAAAGGCGCAACACGACCACGGCCTGGCTGCCAGGTGTGGGGTTCCAAAAATCTTTCGGCGCAGCGTGGAAGGTGTTTGGGGGTGTTCACCGCGGGTTTCTGCCACCGGGCAGTTCTGAGGATACCGCACCGGAGTTTGCCTGGAGCAATGAGCTGGGCGCGCGCTGGATCCGTCCCCGTGCTGCAGTGACGGTCGTGGGCTTCGCGCATTTTGGCCGCAACCTGCAAGGGTCAGACTTCGCTTCAAGCGGAGGATCAGGAGATGGTGAGGTGTTCAATGGCGGCGCCACGCGCGTGCTCGGAACCGAGGTGTCGGCCAACCTGACCAATGGGGCACGTCCCGCTGAAGCCCACCGTGTTGAATTGGGCCTGTCCTACACCTTTACCGACGGTCGGTTTACAACTGGATTCGATAGTGATTACGGTGCCTGGGGCACAGTGGAAGTCGGCGACGCGATGCCCTACCTCGCGCGACACCAGGGCGCACTGCGTTTGGGTTGGGCCCGCGCGGCGTGGTCCACCGACGCGGCTTTGCGCAGTGTCGAAGGCATGCGCACAGTGGCCGGACAAGGGCCGTTGGGCGCGGCCCAGACCGTCGGGGCGAGCACCGTATTGGACATCTCTACCCGCTGCATGTTGAACTCCGGTTTTTCGTTGGTGTTGGCTGCGCGCAACGTAACCGATGCCACCTACGTCGCGTCGGGTCGCCCCGCAGGATTGAGGCCCGGCCTCCCCCGGACGCTGACCGGAGGTTTCAGCCTCAGTTTCTGACCTCAGGTCCCGAGAACCGGATCCAGTCGACCTCCAGCCCGAAATCTCCGGCTTGGCCATCGTACTTCATCAGCCCAATCCTCAAGACGGCGGACAGGTCGCCCCACGTCCAGAGCTTGGGCAATTCTCCCGTCATGGCGCTGCTTTTCTTGAGTGCAGAAAAAGGCACCGTGACCTCGGTCCATTCGGACGTTACATCAATGTTGGACTTCCAATAGGGCATCCACCACTGCTGCGAGACTTCCATGGTCAGGGTGAAATCATCGGGTTCGCCGGTGGTCGTGCGGCACCGCAAGGTCACGGCATCGTAGGCCGAGAGGTCGCGCTCAGCCCATGGCGAACGCACCGAACTGAAGCCACCGTTGTTTTCGAGCGAAACCCGCCCCTCCCATGTCAGGCTGGACTTGCTGTATTTCACTGTACACCGCGAGCGCCCGCCCATCACATCGTCATTCAGGCCGCGCCAATTCGCCAGCTCACCCTTTCCAAAGTCGAGTATGGCCTCCACCGGTTGGCCGGTTTCGGGAGCGTTATGGAGGAAACTGGACATGACGAACAGCAATTGGAGGGCGGAGACAATCATGCAGTAAAAACCGCGGAATCAGGGTGAGGTTCACTTCACCCCGCCAATAGCGTCACTTGCCGATGCAGAAATTGCCGAAGATGTGGTCGAGCAGATCATCTGGTGTGACGGCCCCCGTGATGCGCCCGAGCTGCTCCAAGGCCTCCCTGTGGTCCACCGCGAGAAGGTCACCACTCATTCCCGCATTGAGCCCATCCAGCGCGCGTTGAAGGGCCTCCCGGGTGCGTTGCAGGGCATCCCTGTGGCGGAGGTTGGTGACCAGAATGCGGTCTTCGGAGAGCGCGCTGCGGAAATCCCGGCCCAGCCGCTGTTCGAGTACGTCCAGTCCGGCCCGTTCTTCGGCACTGATGGCCAGCAACGCTTCGGCACCGTTGGGACACCAATCGGTTGGAGGCGGGGCCAAATCGGTCTTGTTGACCACCGCGAGGAGGATGCCGCGGGGCTCATCGCCCGACGTGTGTTGTTCCAAATGTTGCACGGCTTCTGCCACCTCCCGTTCTGCCGCTTCGCGTCCTGCTGCGTCCACCAAGTCGCGGGCATCGAGCAGGTAGAGGATGAAGCGCGCGGCCCCCGCCTTGGCCCAGGCCCTGCGGATCCCCTCCGCCTCAATGTCATCGGTGGTGGTCCTGAGTCCGGCCGTATCGATGAAACGGAAGCGGATGCCTTCCAGTGTCAGGTATTCCTCCAGGGTATCGCGGGTGGTACCCGGAGTGTCGGACACGATGGCCCTGTCTTCGCGCAGCAGCGCGTTGAGCAGGGTGGACTTGCCCCTGTTGGGCGCCCCGAGGATGGCCACGGGCACCCCTTCTGCGATGGCCCTTCCCGTGGAAAAGCCGTCGAGCAGTTGGGCGATGCGGTCCAGCAAATCGGTCACGTGGCGCCGGTAAGCGTCGCGGTCGGCAAACTCAACGTCCTCTTCGGAGAAATCGAGTTCGAGCTCCATCAAGGCGGTGTATTCGATGAGGGCTTGGCGAAAGGCGTTGATCTCTTCGCTGAACCCTCCGCCCAATTGCTGCAAGGCGAGTCGGTGGGCACCGGCGTGATCGGCTTCGATGAGGTCGCCGATGGCTTCCGCTTGGGCCAGGTCGCGTTTGCCGTGCAGGAAGGCGCGTTGGGTGAATTCGCCGGGCAGAGCGGGCCGGCATCCGGCATCGACCAGGCACTCCATGAGGCGCTGGGCGATGAAAGGGCTGCCGTGAATGTGGCACTCGACCACATCTTCGCCGGTAAAACTGCGCGGCCCTCGAAAGGGCAGGAGCAGGGCTTCGTCCAAGGGCCGGTCTCCATCGTAAAGGTGCCGCAGGAGGGCGCGGCTGGGCACCGCTCCTTCGAGCCGGCCCTTGCAGAGTCCGTCTACCACGGCCCAAGCACGGGCACCGCTCACGCGGACCACGGCCACGCCTCCGCGTCCCGCAGGGGTGGAGACCGCGCAAATGGTGCTGCCGTCAAGAGGGTGTGCAGGCATGGGGGCAAATTAGCGCCAACCCCTTTTCGAAGCTCCCTTTACCCGCGTTACTTTTGCGCCGGCGCTCCGGCGCCCATTGCCATCACCCCATACGCCACAACGACACCATGAGCGTTCTCGTCAACAAGGATTCCCGCATCATCGTCCAAGGATTCACCGGATCGGAAGGCACCTTCCACGCCACCCAGATGATCGAATACGGCACCAATGTGGTCGGCGGTGTTACGCCGGGCAAGGGTGGACAGACCCACTTGGACCGGCCGGTATTCAATACCGTGGAGGACGCGGTGCAGCAGGCTGGAGCCGATACGAGCATCCTGTTCGTGCCACCCGCCTTTGCAGCCGATGCCATCCTTGAGGCAGCCGACGCAGGCATCAAGGTCATCATTTGCATCACCGAAGGCATTCCCGTGGCCGACATGGTCAAGGTCAAGGCCCACCTCGATACGCTGCCTGGCTGCACGTTGGTCGGCCCCAACTGCCCAGGCGTCATGACGGCTGGCGAAGCCAAGGTGGGGATCATGCCCGGTTTCATTTTCAATCCCGGCCGCATCGGCATCGTTTCCAAAAGCGGAACGCTGACCTATGAGGCCGTAGACCAGATCACCAAGGCGGGCCTTGGTCAGTCCACGGCCATCGGCATCGGCGGCGACCCCATCATCGGCACCACCACGTTGGAGGCTGTGCAGCTGTTGATGGCGGATCAGGACACGGACGGCATCATCATGATCGGGGAGATCGGCGGCGACCTCGAGGTCAAAGCTGCCCGCTGGATCGCTGCCCACGGCAATAAGCCCGTGGTCGGATTCATCGCCGGGGTGACCGCCCCCAAGGGCCGCACCATGGGGCACGCAGGTGCCATCGTGAGTGGCGAGGAAGAAAGTGCTGAGGCCAAGAAGGCCGTGATGCGCGAGTGCGGCATCCACGTGGTGGACAGCCCGGCCCAGATCGGTGCCACCATGGCGGAGGCATTGGGGAGTGTCAGCGCCTGAGGCCGCTTCAGGGCGCAACCTTGTGCACGCCCACTTCCCAAGGTTTGCTGACGAGCGCGACCATTTTGTCAAGGTCAGCGGACTGTCCAGCGAAATCCAAGGCTGAGGTATCCACCCACAATACACGGCTTCCGCGGGCGTATTTGAACTGACGCTCATAGGCCTGTTCAATCCGCCGCAAGTAGTCCTTGTCTATGTCTTGCTCGTAACTCCTGCCGCGCGCGGCAATCTGTGCGTGTTGCCGCGCCTCTCCCGGCCTCAAGTAGACGATCAGCTCGGGCTTGGGCATGCCTTCGGCCATGACGTCGTAGAGGTTGCGAAAGAGCGCATATTCCGCCTTGGGCAGCGTGATCTTGGCAAAGAGGTCACTTTTGGCAAAGACGTAGTCGGCCACGAGGGCATCGCGAAACAGATTGCGCGCCGAAATGGCGTTTTTGAGTTGCTTGTATCGCTGGGCCAAAAAACTCAGCTCTACTGGAAAGGCGTACCGTTCGGGGTCGCTGTAGAACTGTTCCAGAAAAGGGTTGTCTCCAAAAGGTTCCAACACCGGCGCCACGCCCATGGCTGATGACAGGGCATTGGCCAAGGTGCTCTTGCCCGCCCCGATGCCGCCTTCGATTACAATGTGGCGATAAGGGATGCGGTCTGACTGGGCCATGGCGCAATTTGGGGCACATCTACTGGAAGCGCGTGCAGCAATTCTGCGACCGTAAGGCCTGTTCCAGGAACGAACTGGTCTGGTATCAGGTCCGCCAGGGGTTGCAGCACAAACCGCCGGCTGAGCATACGCGGGTGAGGCACTTTCAGCGTGGGCAGGTCAATCTCCAAGGCGTCCCACAGAACGATGTCCAGGTCGATTGAGCGGGATGGGCGGTCTGGGGTGTTGTCCGTGCGTCGCCGGCCCATCGTGTACTCAATGTCGAGCAGCTGTTGCATGACCGCTTCGGGCTCGCCTTGCCAGTGGGGTTCCAAGGCAATTTCGACGACGCGGTTGAGAAAGTCGGGCGTTCCGGGCGCCATACCGACAGCGGCCGTGTGATAGGTGGGTGAAACGCGCGTCACTTGACCCAGCTGCCCCAACATGTCATCGGCCAGGTCGAGGCTGGCGGCGCGGTCTCCGAGGTTGGATCCAGTGGCGATGTACACGTTCACGGTGTGAAGATCGCACCCAAGCGCAGACATCGCAGAAAAGGTCGGCGTGAAAGATCAACAAGGGCCAGAAGATTCCTATATGATGTGAAAACAGGTACTTTGTATTGCAAAGTACCAAGCTTTGTCCGTATCCTTGTGCCCACATGACGAAAGAGACAGCAGCATCCACGGCCCAAATGCGCAAAGGCGTACTGGAGCTCTGTATCCTCAGGGTCCTGCGCCAAGGTGAAGCCTACACATCGGATATCGTCGCGGCGTTGCAGGCCGTCGACCTCTTGGTGGTGGAGGGGACAGTGTACCCCTTGTTGAGCAGAATGAAAAACGCCGACACCCTGACGTACCGATGGGCAGAGAGCCCTTCAGGCCCCCCGCGCAAGTACTACAGCATGACCTCCGAGGGAGAAACCGTACTCAAAGCGTTGGAGGCGTCATGGGATCAATTTGTGGATTCCGTGAACTCCTTGTCCACAGCCCCCAAAATCTGATTATTCATGGTTGAAACACGTAACATATCACTCGGGGGACTTTTGTTTCACGTTGAGCTCCCTGCATACAATGTGCTCAACGGCTACTTGGCGGACTTGAAAAAAGTCCTGAGGGGAGCGGAAGGAAAGGACGACATCCTGCAGGAGGTAGAATACCGCCTGGCCGAGCTCTTTACTGAATTCATGGGCGCAAGCCGCACTGTGGTGACCCTTGGCGACGTCGAAAAGGCCTGCGGCCAGTTGGGCGAACCCACGGAATTCGGAGACCCCGATGTGGATGGGGCGGATAAAGGCGCACGCCGCGGGAGCGACAGCTCAAGCGCAGATGACGGCCCCCGGCAGCGGCGCATGTTCCGCGACCCGGATGACCGCATCATCGGTGGCGTCGCGACGGGCATAGCGCACCGCATTGGCGTCGACCCCGTCTTGGTCCGCGTGCTGGCTGTGTTCTTGCTCTTTATTTCAGGGCCGGTCCTGGTCTTGCTCTATGTCTTCCTGTGGTGCATCGTTCCCAAAGCGCGTTCGGTAAGTGACCGTGTGGCCATGAAGGGCGAACCGGTGACCGTTGATGCCATCAAGGACAGTGTGGAAGACCAGCTCAAAAAGGCGCAAGAGCAGTTCGATAATCCCCATGTCCGGGGGCGGGTCAGGTCGGCCTGGACCCATTTCATCTCCGATCAGCTGCCCCGGTTCCTCAAGGCCCTGACCAAGGTGCTGGGTTGGCTGCTGCTCCTCATCGTCGTACTCACCTTGCTCGCCTTCGGAGGGTTTATCCTCTCTGCACTTGTGACGGGCAGCTGGAATTTCTTTGGTGCGTTTTAATCCTTAACGATTACTCTGCGCCACATCATTTTTGATTTCATCAACTTTGCGGCCCCTCTGCGGGGCAAATCACAACCACACACACCCATGAGTTTCGGAAAGCAATTCCTCGCCAGCCTGCTTGGCTCTACCCTCGCCCTCGTGATCGCGGGCACCCTGCTCATCTTCATTTTCGTGGGCGCACTGGTGGGCGGCCTGAGCGCTGCATTTGGCGAAGTCAGCGGGGAAAGTGACACTGAATTTTCCTTCGGTGTCGACATCGAAGAGGGCTCGGTGTTGCACCTCACCTTCGACGCACCCATGGTGGAGCGCGGAACCGAGCTGCCGTTCACGTTGAGCCTCGGTTCCATGGAGCCCGAGGAGCAGATGGGCCTGAATCACTTTCTGGCCGATATGGAGCGCGCCGCAGAAGACGACCGCATAGCGGGCATTCTGATTCAGGCGGACATGCTGTCGGGTTACCCCTCCATGCTGGGCGAGGTGCGCGACGCCTTGGCTCGGTTCAAAGCGTCCGGTAAATGGATCGTCGCGTGGAGCGAGATCTACACCCAAGGCGCGTATTGGATGTCCAGTGTGGCCGACGAGGTCTACATGCACCCCCAAGGAGGAATGGACATGCGCGGCATGGGCATGGAGACCACATTCTACCGGCGCATGCTCGAGGACCTCGGCGTGGAGATGACGGTGGTGCGCGGTCCTGACAACACTTACAAGAGTGCGGTAGAGCCCTTCTTGCGCGACGACCTTTCAGAGGCCAATCGCGAACAGCTGACCGCCTTGTTGGACGATTTCTGGGCGCGCATGGGCGGCGACATTGCGACAGCGCGTGGGATGAGCATCGACGAACTCAATGGCCACATCAACAACCTCAGCGTGCGGATCCCAGCAGATGCGCTGGAACTTGGTTTCGTAGATGGCTTGATGTACGAGGATGAACTGCACGCCCACTTGCTGGAAAAAGGGGCCACGGAAGACGAAGACGAGCCCAGCCAGGCGCTGCTCATGGGGTACAGTCAATACCACAATCCGGATGTCTTCGAAGATTTCATCACGACCCTTCAAGAGGACTTGGGGGCAGCGGATGAGCAAGAGGACGGCGATAACGACGAAGACGCCGACGGTGAGGATGGCGAAGCCCGCGCTGTGGCCGTGGTGTTTGCCGTAGGTGGAATTGAAAGCGGCGCCGGAGACGATGCCACCATTGGTTCAGAGCGGATTGCGGGCGCCCTGCGCGAGGCCCGTTTGGATCCTGAAATCGGCGCTGTGGTGCTGCGCGTCAACTCCCCAGGTGGGAGTGCCTTGGCCAGCGATGTGATCTGGAGGGAAACCGTGTTGCTCAAAGAAGCCGGCAAGCCTGTGGTGGCTTCCATGAGTGATCTCGCGGCCAGCGGCGGGTACTACATCAGTTGTGCAGCCGACCACATCTTGGCCCAGCCCAACACCATCACGGGCAGCATCGGAGTGTTTGGCGTTTTGCCCAGCGCGGGCAAGCTGCTCAAGGAGCGCATCGGCTTGGACTTTGATGGCGTAAAGCTGCACGATCACGCAGACGCCGCATCCATGCACACCGCCATTCAAGGGCAGGCGCTGGAAGCCGTCAATGAGTCGGTGACCCACATTTATGATGCCTTTATCAGCCGTGTGGCCCAAGGCCGAGGCATGACCGAAGAAGCAGTCGATGCCGTGGCCCGAGGCCGGGTTTGGACAGGCCAGGACGCGATGGATATTGGCTTGGTCGACGGCATGGGTGACCTGCAAGATGCCGTGGCCATGGCCGCCGACATGGCCGGGTTGACCGACTTTGATCTGGTGGAGTATCCCGAACCCGTAGACCCCTTCGAACAGTTCATCGCCGAGTTCACCGGTGTCGCCCAGGTATCCACCATGGCCGAGGCCGCGGGTGTTCCCGCAGACGCTGTAGCCGCGATGATGGAAGTGTCGGCCTTTGTCAACCTCCAAGCACAGGACCGCGTTCAGGCGCGCTTGCCCTACCACATCCGCGTATACTGATGGCTGAAGGCCACCGCGCCACCTCCATGGAAGACCTGGGGAGGTTGTCTTCGGACGGCTTCGCCTCTGCCCCCAAAATGCCCTTGCGCTTCGTGTTGGATCACATCCGCAGCGGTCAAAATGTGGGGTCTGTCTTTCGCACAGCCGATGCATTCCGCTTGCATGGAATGGACCTCTGTGGATACACCGCACGTCCGCCGCACCGCGACATTCTGAAGACGGCCTTGGGCGCCACGGAACACGTGCCTTGGACAGGCCATGAGCAGACGGTGGTGGCGATTCAGGGGCTTCAGTCGCAAGGGTTCAAGGTCTTGGCCTTGGAACAAGCAAGTGGAGCGACACACCTTCAAGATTGGGCGCCGTCGCCTGATGGGCAATGGGCGGTGGTGCTGGGCAACGAAGTCCGTGGATGCAGCCCAGAGGTACTCGCGGCGGTGGATGGCGTTTTGGAGATCCCCCAGTTCGGTGTCAAGCACAGCCTCAACGTTTCGGTGGCTGCAGGCATGGTCTGCTGGCAAGCCTATCGCGCCCTCGGTCCACCACCTGCGCCAGCCGCGTCATGATCGGCGCGCAGCGCCCATGAAAAAGCCCCGGTCTGCATCTGCGGACCGGGGCTTTTTGAATGTGTCGTGATGGGTTCAGTCGAGGTCGCGGAACTCGAGGTCGGCGCTGGCCTTACCGGAAAGACCGGCGTCCTTCTCAACGGCCATGTCGCGGTGTTGCTTGGCCTCAGCGGCATTGCCTACCCGTGCGTTGGCAATCGCCAAGAGGTAGTGGGCCACAGCTGAATCGTCACCGGAGTTGCCCAAAATGGTCTTCGCGCCGTTGGCGTCGCCGTTCAACATCTTGGCCAGTGCCGCGTTGGCGGTATTCTCTCCGGAGAAGTTGGAGACGGCTTGGCTGTAGTTGCCTTCTTGGATGGCCAAAATGCCCTTGTTGTACTTGACGGCATCACCCGCACCTGAGGCGCTCGACAACAGGCGCTTCGCATCCGAAAGGTTGCCTTTCATGCGGGCAACCGCACCGAGGTTGTTGTTGATGATGGGGCTGTCTCCGCGCTCGTCAGCCGCCATGAAGCGGTCAGCGGCCTGGTTCAGCTTGCCCATGTCCATCAGGCAAACGCCTTCATTGTTGGGCGACCGCCAGTCGTTGGCATGCACCCGGCTGGTGGCCTGATACACCTTCAACTTGTCTTCGGTGCTTTCAAAGAGCGTCGCGGCATAGAGCCCCTCCTCCACAGTCAAGGTGTCGGGGTTGCTCATCGCCAGGTCCATCAACTCTTCATCGGAGTACCCTTCAATGTCGTAGTACAGGGTGATCATCGAGCGGCGAAGGGCAGGAAGGATTTCCTTCTCAATCTCCTGGTAGGTCTTGGCGATGTTCTTGATTTCCTCCTCGCGGCGGTTCTTGTCGTTGTACATCGAAAGCACACGCAGGATGAGGTCCTTGTCTTCAATGTCCGAAGCGCGCATCATCGATTGGAATCCCTCCCAGTCTTCCCCCTTCGGGCTGTTGCCAAAGAAGCCGTCTTCGACATCCAACTTGGCCCGCTTGAGCAACCTGGCCACGGCGTCATTGGCGCTCTCTGCCCGCTCGAGTGCGAGGTCCTCGTTGAGGGTGATCTCACCTTCGGGAGAAGCGTAGGCACTCACGCTGGTCCGCTTCAACATGACGCTGTCGTGGTCTGCGGCAAAGGCAATGAAGTCCTTCATCGCGACCATATCGTCGTCGCGCAGTTCACCTCTCCGCACACGGGAAGCGTTGTATTCATAGTTGATTTCAGCCTCTTGGGTATAGGAAATCACCCGCTGAAAGTCGTCCGCTCCCATGACAAAACGGTCGTCGGAGCCCACCCAGTTTTGGGTGGTGATGACGCCATCGCCGAGCACAATGGGGGCGAAGTCAAGGGTCTTGCTGCCCATGATGCCACTGATCCGAAGTTCGAGCTTGGCACCGTCTTCCATGCCTTCTTCGAAGGTGACAGAAGCGGTGTAATCAAAGGATTTGGCCGTTTTGAAAGGCACCACGGTATAGTTTCCAGCGGCATCTTCACCTTGGAATCCCTGCGTTTGGAACGCGGCTTCACCACCATCCCATACGAGCACGGGGGTGGCTTCGATGATGGCTTTCTTGGCGAAGAACTTCTCGGGGAAGGTTCCGGAAAGGTTCAATTCGACCTCATTGCCCCGCAAGGTGAGGGGTTCGGGGTCCATGCTGAGGTTCAATTCCTCCATGGCTTTTTCCATCTTTCCAAGGCCACCACAGCTGGGAAGCGCAAGAAGAAGGGTCATCAGGGGGAGGAAGAATGCCAGGCGTTGGCGAAGGGTGTACTGCATTTTCATGAATCGTGTCGCGGTCAAAAGTAAGGGTTGTATACACGCCAATCAGGCTTGAACAACCCCCATTGAAGAGAACTTTCTAATACGTGCGTCAATGCGTTTATCGGGGTTCTGTACCCGGAGTTTGCGGAGGTGTTTGAGGATCTCATCCTTTACCGATGCAAAGGCGGCAATCCTGTCATTGTGGGCGCCGCCCAGGGGTTCGGGGATGATGCCGTCAATGAGCCGGTTTCCGAGCATGTCGTCGGCCGTGAGCTTGAGTGCCTCTGCGGCCTCCACCTTGTGGTCCCATGAGCGCCACAGTATGCTCGAGCACGATTCTGGCGAGATGACCGAATACCACGTGTGCTCCATCATCAGCACGCGGTCACCGATGCCGATGCCCAGTGCTCCTCCTGAAGCCCCTTCTCCAATCACGACACAGATGACCGGCACGCGGAGCTGCATCATTTCAATGAGGTTTCGGGCGATGGCTTCTCCTTGGCCCCGCTCCTCGGCCTCCAGTCCTGGATAGGCGCCCGGTGTGTCAATCAGACAAACCACGGGACGGTTGAATTTCTCTGCCAACTTCATCAACCGCAGGGCTTTCCGGTAGCCTTCGGGGTTGGCCATGCCGAAATTGCGGTACTGGCGGAGCTTGGTGTTGGCGCCCTTTTGCTGCCCCACAAACATGACCGGCAGGTCGTCGATCATGCCGAGTCCACCGACCATGGCCTTGTCGTCCTTGCAATAGCGGTCACCGTGCAGTTCCATGAACCGGCCATCGGTCAACGCCTGAATGTGGTCCAGGGTGTAGGGGCGGTCGGGGTGACGTGAAACCTGCACCCTTTGCCAAGGCGTCAGGTTCGAATAGATCTCCTGGCTGATTTCGCTGATCTTCTGTTCCAGGTCGGTGACGGTGCTTTGCATGTCCACCTGGCCCTGACCATCAATGGTCTGGGCTTGCTCGAGCTGTTCCCGCAAAAGGCGGATGGGCTCTTCAAAATCGAGGTAGTTCATCTTGATGCGTTCCTCACGGAACCCGCAGTGCGGGTGTCAATGGGCTAAATTAAGGTGGGTAAGTCCTATTCCCGCAGTGGTTGTGCCTGCGTTGTCAACCGTCTTTTCTGAGTTCTGCGACCATGGCGCGCACGGCGATGCCCCTGTGGCTGATGGCGTTTTTGGCCGCGGCATCCATTTCGGCAAAAGTGCAGTCGCGGCCGCGCGGAACAAAGACGGGGTCGTATCCAAACCCATCCACGCCGCTGGGTTCAGGCGCTATGGTGCCCGGACAGATGCCTTCAAAGGTGCGCGTGCCTTGCGGACCGGTCAATGCGATGACCGTCCGAAACTGGGCGCCCCGATCGCCGCTCCCCTGCAGGGCACCGACCAGTTTGGCCATATTGGCGTCGGCATTTTTCTCCGGTCCGGCATACCGCGCGGTGTATACACCTGGAGCCCCCCCGAGGGCATTGACCTCGAGGCCAGTATCATCGGCAAAGCAGTCCACGCCATAGTGCTGCTTGACATATTCCGCTTTTTGGATGGCATTGCCCTGAATGGTCTCCGCCGTTTCGGGCACGTCCTCGGTGCATCCGATTTCATCGAGACCGATCACTTGGAAATGACCGTCCAGGAGTTGGGCGATTTCCTGCACTTTTCCTGGGTTGCGCGTGGCAAAAACGAGTCGGGGTAGGGGCATTTTAGAGGGGGTTAAGCCAATGGTCTGCGGCGCACTTTTCCAGTGTCGGTTTCTTCGAAGCGGGACACAAATTCCACATCCCGCGGCCGGGTGGCTCCTTTTCCAGACAAGGCTTCCAAGGCCGCCGCCGCCATGACGGAGTCTGCCTTGCCTTCCACCACCACCGCGATGCGTTCTCCGAGCTGGGCGTCGGCGCGTCCAGTGACATACCAGCGCCGGCCCTTCATGACAGGGTCGAGCACAGCGGAGAGTTCCCTTTCCAGCGCGGCAGGATGCACCTTCAACCCCCCGGAATTGATCACATCGTCCAGCCTGCCCAGCCAGCGGAACGCCCCGGGCGCATCGCCGTCATCCCAGGCGATGGCGTCTTGGGTCACCAATTGATGGACCCCGCGACCGGGAGCATCCACAATCAATGCCCCGGCAGCATTGGAGCGCAATGAGACGCCGGGCAAGGGGAGGTAGCGGGGCGAACCCAGTGGCCTTGTGGCAATGTGCGTGAGGGTTTCGGTCATGCCGAACCCATGGTGGAGTGCGCAACCGCAGCGGGTGCCTTCGCGGTGCAGCTGCTCTTCCAAGTCAGGAGAGAGGGGGCCGCCTCCGAGCAGCAGGAGGTGGAACCGCTGGAGTTGGCCAGATTCCATCAAATGGCGCGCTTGCATGGGGGTGGCCACGGCAAACCCATAGCGGCCGTCCGCAGACCGTGCGGGCGGAGCCACCGGCGCGGCAGCGGGCTTGGAAACGGTGAGGTCCCAATCCAGAATCAGTGCGCGCCAGACCATCATGCTGCCACCGGTTCCACTCGCGGGCAAGGCCGACCACGCTGTCAACCCTTTGTTTTCTAGTCCAAAGTGCCGCGCTGTGGCCAGCGCCGAAGCCCGAACGGCATCGGGGTGGTAGGCGTGCAACACAGGGTCTCCTGTGGTCCCCGAAGTCCGTGAAGTGGGTGTTCCCAATCGCCACGCCGCCGCCGCCGCGTCCAATGCGGCCATCCATGGCGCACCCGCAGTGGTGGCCGGTGGTGCCCCATGCCCGATGCGCCAAACGCTGTTCATGGGAGAATGGAGGACAGGTCCCACGTGTGCAGCTTGCCGTTGGCCTGTGCAGCGGGATGATCCATGCGCAGGGTGCCGCCCGATACCACAAGCGGGGAGGGGATATTGTCCGTGAAAAGACTGCCGGTTCCCAGTCCTTGGGGCAAGGGCATGGGGTCTTCTGAAATCGCATCTGCCGCCCACTGGGCGATGGCGTTCAGGCCGACGTTGCTCTCCAACGCACTCGTGGCCCACCAGGCGGCATCGACTTCTGCGGCCAAGTCGATCCAGTGGTTGGCTTCGACGAAACCGCCAATCAGGCTGGGCTTCAAGATGATGTAGTCCGGTTTGACCAGGTGGAGGAGGTTGCGCCTTAGGGCCGTATCGTGGACCCCGATGAGCTCTTCATCCAAAGCGATGGGGATGGGCGACCCTTGGCAGACCAGCTGCATTTTCTTCCACTGACCGGGGCGAATGGGCTGCTCCACGCTGTGGATGTCGAAGCGTGCCAACCGCTCCAGTTTCTGGAGGGTGACCGCGGGATCGGCGTCATCCAACCCCCCGTTGGCGTCCAAGCGGAGGGTGATGTTGTCAGCGGGGGCGACCGACCGAATGGCCTCCAGACAAGCACACTCCTTTTCAAAGTCAAGGGCGCCCACCTTCATCTTCAGGGTGGTAAACCCGCGCTCGATCAGGGCGCAAGCCTGTTCAATCATGAATTCAGGAGAACCCATCCAAATCAGCCCATTGATGGGGATCGCCTGCCCCTCTGTAAATCCGCTTGGAAACAGGGTGCGTTCGCCTTCGTTCAAGAGGTCAATCAGGGCGGTTTCCGCAGCAAACTTGACCGCGGGATACTGCAGGCTCATGGCCTTGGGGTCCAAGGTGCCGGAAGCGGCCAGTTTTTTGAGCTCCATCCGCGCCCGCGCTGCGCTTTCAGGACTCAACCCCGGAATGAGGCTGCATTCGCCAATGCCAATGCGCCCGTCTTCTTCCAGGTCGCGCGCCACCACAAAGAAGCTGGGCTTCTCCGTCAATACCCCCCGGGAAGTACCCGCGGGATGCTTGAAATGGAGCATGCGCTCCACGATGGTGATTTCCAGTCCGGTCATGAGAGGGGGCTCAGGAAGAGAAACAAGGCCATGGCAAAGGTGCTCAAGGCCACTTTCTTGAGTTCTCCGTCCAATGCGGCGGGATCTTCGGTCCGAAAGACCAGGGCGAGGTGCTGGGCGTGCACCAGCCCGAAGAGCCCAAACCACAGTTGACCGCGCCAAGGGCCTTCGGCGTCGAGGGCCCAGAAAGCGAGCAGGGCCGTCCAAGCGCCCACCAGCAGAAAGGTGTGGTAGATTTTGCCCCGCTCGAAGCCCATCCGTACGATGAGGGTGCGCTTTCCGGTTTGGGCATCGGAGAGGTGGTCCCGCAGGTTGTTGAGGTTCAAAACCGCCACACTGAGCAGGCCGATGGTCAGCGAGGGCAGCAGCCACCGCGCATCAAACCCACCGGTGATCAGGGCGGCAGTGCCTGCGACCCCTGCCACACCGAAAAACGCAAAAACGCTGATGTCGCCCAACCCGCTGTATCCATAAGGCCGGTTGCCCGCCGTGTAGGTGTAGGCTGCCGCGATGGCCACTGCACCCACCCCAATCCACAACAACAATTCGAACAGTGCATCGCCAACGGCCAGCCACACCGTGGCCACGCCGGCGGCAAACGCCAGCAGGGCTGTTGCCGCGACCACGCGCTTCATGGTGGCCGCCGATATCCTGCCCGAGGCGACCGCGCGGTCACCCCGTTCGAGGCCTTCAGCGGTGTCCGCGCCGTTCACGAAGTCGCCCAAGTCATTGGCAAAATTGGCCAAGACCTGCAGCAGCAACACCGTGATCAGGCAGCCCCAAAACAGCGGTTGGAACCGGGCGGCATCCACCCCGGCCGCAGCAGCGAGTGCCCCGCCGGTCAATACACAAGCACTGGCCAGCGGCAGGGTGCGCAGCCTGGCTGCTCCGATGAGGTCGCCCAACATGCGCGGTCAGGGAAACTTCGGGTACTGTTTGAAATCCGGATCGCGCTTTTCGAGGAAGGCGTTTTTGCCCTCCTGAGCCTCCTCCATGAGGTAGTACATCAGGGTGGCGTCCCCCGCAAATTCCATCAGTCCAGCCTGTCCATCGAGCTCGGCGTTGAGTCCGCGCTTGATCATGCGGATGGCCAGCGGCGACCGCTTCATGATGGTCTTGCACCACTTCACGTAGGTTTCTTCGAGCCGCTCCAAGGGCACGACCGTATTGACCAATCCCATCGATTCTGCCTCCGCGGCCGAGTATTGCTCGCACAAGAACCAGATTTCACGGGCTTTTTTCTGACCCACATGACGGGCGAGGTAACTGGAGCCGAAGCCCGCGTCGAAACTGCCCACCTTGGGGCCGGTCTGGCCAAATATGGCATTGTCCGAGGCGATGGTCAGGTCGCAGACCACGTGCAGCACATGTCCGCCACCGATGGCATATCCGTTGACGGCAGCGATCACGGGCTTGGGCAACGACCGGATCTTTTTGTGCAGGTCGAGCACGTTGAGGCGGGGCACACCGTCTCCGCCGATATAGCCTCCCGTGCCCTTGACGTTTTGGTCACCACCACTGCAAAAAGCCTTCTCCCCGGCGCCGGTCAGCACGACCACACCGATGTCCTGCTGCTCACGGGCGATGTCCATGGCGTCCAACATTTCCATGTTGGTCTCCGGACGGAAGGCGTTGTAGACCTCCTGTCGGTCGATGGTGATGCGGGCGATGCCCTCGAAGAATTCGAAGCGGATGTCCTCGTATGCTTTGATCTGCTTCCAGTTTCTATCGTTGGCCATGTGTGTGCTTTGTGTTGTGACAATGCCGGCCCGCTCCATGTTCGGATTGGGGTTCCCAAGAGTGGGAAAGGTGCACAAAATTAACGTTGGACGGCCTGCATATAGCGCAGGTAGGCCGCGGCACTTTCCCCACCCGGTGTGGTCACCTCAAGCACCTTGGGGGCGTCACTTGGCGCCCACCAGTCGCGCAAGGCCGCTTTGAGCCCTTCCGCATCCTGCACTTGCTCGTGAATCAGGCCGTGGAGGTCGCACAAAGGCCGCAGTTCGGTCCCGTGCTGCCACTCGAAATGGGAGGCGGCCAAACCCGTACGTTCGGGGCCGTCCAGCCAACGGAAGATGCCGCCACCTCCATTGTGGATGACCGCGACCCTCAAGTTGGAAGGCAGGGGGTGGATGTGAAAGGCGTTGGCGTCATAGAGAAAGCCCAACTCGCCGGTGATCAGCGTTGTGGGAAATCCAGCCAGCGCCGAACCCAACGCTGTGGATGTACAGCCATCGATCCCGGCCACCCCGCGGTTGGACCAAGGGTGCCCCTCCGACCGGCCCGCAAAGAGCTGGGCATAGCGAACGGGGGTGGAATTGCCCAAGTGCAGGCGCCAATCTGCGGGGTGCGCCGCGTGCAGTATGCCGTGCGCTTGAAGGTCACTCCAGGGTGCACCGCTCCAGGTTGCGGCGTGGTTGTCGCGCAGCCGGGTTTCAGTCTCCCACCATGCGCGGGTCCAGGCTGCGGTTTCCGCCGCCATGTCGCCGGTCGATGCCGCAAAGCGCGCCGCTCCCGCGGACAGGGCGTGCGACAGGTTGCAGGGCACGTTGTGGCCATGACCACCGAATGCTTGCGGTGCACCTCCGCCGGCGTCGATGTGGAAGTGGTCCGGGCCGCCTTGGGCCAGCGCCGCGCGCAGCTTGCGCGAGAGCAGTGGCGCACCAAAAGTGACGATGAGGTCGGGTCTTGCGTCTTCCCAAGGCTTGCCTGACGCCTCCCAAGCAGCCAACCAACGGTCGCAAGCGGTGATCACAGGCAACCCGTCAAGGGCCATGCCTGAAGTGGAATCTCCCGCCAAGACGGCACACTTTGCCCAAGCGCGCAAATCGATGGGGTTCAGTGGCGCCGGCTGGGTTCCGCCCAACAAGAGGATGCGCTCGCTCTTTTGAATGGCCTGCCCGAGGCGTTCGATCAGCACTGTTGCATCACCGTTGTCGGCAGGCCTTGAGGCGAGCGGGGCGGCAGTTTCGGGAGTACCGGAAGCAGCTTGAGGGTGTGCGGCGTCGGGGTAGAGGGGGGGGTCGAAGGGGCAATTGACATGGATGGGTCCATGCGCCCAGGCGGATGCCATGTCGTCAAGGAGGCCAACGGCAGCGGCGTCCGATGGGCAGTCCCAGGTGAAATCAGCCCGGACGTGGGTAGCGTGGATGCCCGCTTGGACCATGGTCTGGCTTTGCCATTCGTCGTGCGCCCCCGCCGGGCGGTCTGCCGTCAAGCTCACCAAAGGGAGTCCGACGCGGTGTGCTTCTGCCAAGGCCGGTCCGTGGTGAAGGGATGCTGTGCCACTCGTGCAAGAGACGGCCACCGGCTGACCCAGGGCCTGCGCCATGCCCAGGGCGTGGTGGGCGGCGGACCGCTCATCCAAGGCCACGGCACTCGGAAGGCCCAATGGGCTAAAGGCTTGAATCAAGGGTGCATTGCGGGACCCGGGACTGAATACAATTCCGCCGAGTCCACGCTGGGCGAGTCCGGCGGCGAGACGTGCCGCGGACGCCATGGCCCCTGCACTTCCTGTATTCATTCGGCCCAATGGACAATCGGATCCAGAACAGCGCGGAGTTTGTTCCGCGTCTCATTCCATTCCGCAACGGGTTTGGATGCTGCCGTGATGCCGCCACCGGCGTAAGCCGTCAAGATTCCATCTTGCAACCGGGCACATCGGAGGTTCACGTAATACGATACTTGATTGGCCTGTTCAATGCCGACCCAGCCCGTGTAATACGCCCGGTCATGGCCCTCGTTGGCTGCAATGAAATCCAAGGCGAGCTTCCGGGGTGTGCCGCCGACCGCCGGGGTAGGGTGCAGTGCCGCAATCACATCGCTCAGCGGCCGCGTCGCCTCGAAGTCAATCCAGGTCCGCAAGTGCTCGATGGGGCCGTATTGGATGGTCTGCCTGTTTCCGGTAGCCAATGCCGTGCATCCCGACGCTTCCAATGCGGAGAGCGCCCCCTCGGTGACCAATTCCTGTTCTTCTTGTTCCTTGATGGTCCAAGGGTCGGATACGGCACCCATGTGTGCCATGCGGGTTCCTGCCAAGCAAGCGGTGCGGAATTGGGGCCAGTTTCCTTCAATGAGGGGTTCGGGAGAAGAACCAAACCAAGTGCCAATCTCGGGGTGGCGCATGGTCCAACTGAAGGATTCGGGGTGGGCCAGTGCGAGGCGCCGCACGATGTCTCCTATGTTTAATCCTTCCACCGCCACATTGAGCAGACTGGACAGCACCACTTTGCGCAATGGGCCCTCTGAAATGGCGTCCAGCGCTTTCTCCACATTGCTGATATGCTGCGACTTGAGCGTCCCATCGATGTGGCGAACGTGCGTTTTGGATGCAGGCCGGGCATCGCGCACAAGGGGCTCCATCACCTCGGTGGTGCCCCGAATGACGATTTCATCGCAATTTTTGGCCTGTGACCACGGGTGGAGCCGAAAGCGCACCTCGCCTTGCTCGTCGGGAACGATCCGCTCCAACACATCGCTTCCTGGACGGTGAAACAGCACCTCCGTGGCCGTGTCAGCGGATTTCGGGTGGCCCTCGCGTGTCATCCTTTGGGGTTTGGGGATGGAATCAGCATGACCGTCAACCGACTGGTGCAAATGGCTTTGCCTTGCTCATCTTCAATGTCGATGTGCCAAACGTGGAGTTTGCCACCTTGGTGGTGCAGGGTGGCATTCCCCGTCACCCATCCGCTCTTCACGCTGCGCAAGTGGTTGGCATTGACCTCAATGCCCACGGCCGCTTTGCCTTGTGGTGCCGCAAGAAAATGCGAGCCGACAGACCCCAACGTCTCCGCCAACACCACACTGGCCCCGCCATGCAGCAGTCCATATGGTTGGTGGGTCCGTTGGTCTACGGGCATCCGCCCTGTGACACGGCCAGGAGCAACCTCCAGGATTTCGATACCCAAGGCTTCGCTGATGGTGTTTCGACCCAGCGCCTTGAGCTTGTCCTCATCGGGCATTGCCGATGTGGGAGATTCCTCAGACATCAGATGGCAAATTTAACCGACGATGCAGCAGTGCGCCGCAGCCGGGGCATGGATGTTCCCAAGAACGGATGTGGAGGGAGGGCAATTTTTTTTTCGCCTGCAGAGGCAACGATTGCATTTCGTGTCGTCTTTACACTGGATGCGGCCTTAAAAAGCTGCATCGGTTTCAATATCCTTGCAGGTTTCGGAGGGGGCAGTAATGCCCCCTTCATTCTTTTTAGAGCGCCACGTGCACGAGCTGCTTCGCTTCAAACCAAGGGTCCTTCAACACTTCTGACAAGGTCCAACGCGTCACGGTCTCTGAGACCGGCGCCAATTCCTGGTTCAGGTCTCCGCCTTTCAGGTAGAACACGCCATTGGGCAAACCGTGGCGTTGGTCTTCAGCAATCAGTGGCCGCACCCAGTCCAGAAAAACCGGCATTTTGGCGACCGCCCTGCTGGTCACAAAATCGAAGGGGGGGCGGTCCGTCAGGTCCTCCGCGCGGGCCCAGGCGCCTTCCACATTGGTCAGGCCCAAGGCGTCTGCGACGGCATTGACCACCTTCACCTTTTTGCCAATGGAGTCGCACAAGGTGAAATGCACTTCCGGAAACAACACGGCAAGGGGGATGCCCGGAAACCCTCCACCCGTGCCCACATCGAGGATGCGCGCCTCAGGTTCAGGACGCATCAACCGGGCGATCGCCAAGCTGTGCAGGACATGGCGCGTGTAAAATTGGTCCATGTCCTTGCGCGAGATCAGGTTGATCTTGGCATTCCAGTCACGGTACAGTGGCCCCAGCGCAGCGAGTTGGTTGTGCTGTGTTTTGGAAATTTCGGGGATGGGGGTCCCGAGTTCAATGCCGTCTTGACCCAATGTTGCCAGGAGCGCGTCGACGGCGCGGCGGTCATGTGCAGAAGGCTTCACGCTCAGAATTGCTCGCGGTCGACCTCGAGAACGCCGGCGAGGATATCGCGGGCGCGAAACAGCTGGGCCTTCACGGTTCCCAGTGGCAAATTGAGCTCTTGCGCAATTTCATCGTAGCTGTATTCCTCGAAATAGCGCAATTCGACCAGGCGGCGGTAGCGCGGCTTGAGTTGGGCCACCACTTCGCGCATCCTGTTGACGCGCTGCTGCTTTTCCAGCGTCTGTCCGGGATCCAAGCCGTCATCGGCCACTTGGATTTCCATGGTGTCGCCTTCGCTGTCGGTGAACCCTTTGTCCAGGCTCAACGCCTTGATGCGCTTCTTGCGGATGAAGTCGATGGCCCCGTTGGAGGCGATTTTGAAGAGCCAGGTGGAGAAAGCGAATTGCGGGCTGTACTGCTTGAGCCGCTTGAACGCTTTGCCAAACGTCTCGATCATCAAGTCTTCCGCATCGTCCTGGTTGTTGATCATCTTCAACAACATGTAGTAAATGGGCTCCCTGTAACGTTCCATCAGCTCCGCAAAAGCGGCCTGGTCGTGGGAGTCCAAAGCGCTACGGATCAGCCCGTAATCATACTTGGCCTTGTCGGAAAGGTGGTCGATCACGACCTGCTTGTCGGTGCCCGCTGCGTCCATGTCGGCGATGAGGTGAATGCGTTCCTCAAGGTAGCAGAAGCCAGGAGAATCCACCGGATCGGCCCCAAAAACAGGCCATCTCCAATGGGAAACGAACGCCGGCCCCATTCCCGTGAGAACGACGACAAGGTAAACGAGCGGACCGCCATTGCAAGGACAAGGGCAGAGAGGGGTATCCAACCCCCACTGTGCAAAAGGCCCAATGCACCCGCAAGAGCGGTCAAGACAATCAGCGGATCGAGTGCGGCATCCACGCCCAATTTGAGTTGGTCGCGCCGTCTGTATCGCGGTGCGGTGGAGAGGTGACGGCGTTTCCTTTGCCATCCCTCCCGCCAATGGGCCGCGGGCAGTGCCACGGTGCCAGCACCTTTCCGGCGGGGCGGGCAGAGCCCTACGCGGTAGCCTTCAGTGGTCGCGCACTGCACGAACAGGTCGTCATCGCCACCCACCAATGCGGTATGGCCAGCGAATCCCCCGAGTTTTTCCCAGAGGGAGCCGCGGTAGGCCAGGCTGCGCCCCACCCCCATGTAAGCTTGACCTGCCGCGGCTTCACCTGCATACTGCAAGGCGACACGCAAGGCGTCGAATTGCAAGATGCGCGAACCATCTTGGGGAAGGCATGTGCCCAACACCACATCCAACCCATCCCCGCCTTCGGCCGCCAGG
>DGOE01000027.1:0-1059 GCA_002389295.1 Flavobacteriales bacterium UBA4474
CTTTTGGATGGAGACGGATGAATCCCCCGATAACGCGGCCCACCACTTTCACAACAACGCCCGCACCTTCCTGAACATCGGCAAATCCATGGGCGATGAAATGATTCACGCCATCTACGACATGGCTTATTGCTATGTAGAATGCGACGACCCCGTTGATCCGGGGATAGCTTCCATAGGCAACCAGGTGTGGAATGACCTCAACATGGATGGCATCCATGACCCCAACGAACCGGGCATTCCCGGTGTATCCCTGGTCATCTGGAGTGATCCCGACGGCGATGGCATCCCCGACTGGCAGGGCTTCGGTGGCGTGGAGGTCACCGACGAAAACGGGCACTATCGCTTCTCCGGTCTGCAACCGGGCAACTACGTGGTGTTTGTGTGGCAGGTCGACAACTGGGATGTCGGGCAGCCGCTGCATGGATTCCAGTCCACCAATGGGTTCGTCGCCGATGCAGACAACGATGTGGACTTCGACAACAATGGATTCGGCTCAGCTTTCAGCGACATCATGTCGGGCATTGTCACGCTGACTTCTGGCGGTGAACCGCTCAATGATGGTGACCCTGCCGATTGCTACTTCGACTACGACGCCAGCGGCAACAACACCGTCGACTTCGGCTTCTTTGATCCCAACGCGCCGCCGCCCTGCCCCCCGGACTTGGACGACAACGGCACGGTCAATGTCAGCGACATCCTGCTGGCTTTGGGTGAGTTCGGCTGCGTGAGTTTGTGCACTGCAGACCTCGATGGAGATGGCATCGTCGGGGTGACCGACGTCCTCATCGTCCTGTCCCAGTTTGGCCAACCCTGCGGGTAAATCAGGACACCACACCCTGTGCATGCACCGTGGCATTCAGTGCATGGTCAGCAGGAATCCAAATTTCACGACGCGACAGTGGATGTGAACCGGACAGGAGGGAAACAAGCCTGCATTTGGGTGTTTACCCAAACTCACCCTAACTTACCCTCCTTGGGTGTTTACCCAAATCATCAATGCTCTGATTTTGAAAGACCTCAAATACCTTTTCGCCTATACCGTTCCCTTGTCCGTCT
>DGOE01000027.1:1203-2021 GCA_002389295.1 Flavobacteriales bacterium UBA4474
TACAAGAAGACCAAGTGGATTTTCGATGCGATGCTCTACCTCAATGTGCCCATCGTCTTCGGGCTGTTGGCGTTTGGCCTCCGAACCGTGCAAATGGGCAGTTACGAGACCTATGAGCTGATTGGACTCGCCCTGTCCGGCGGCATCCTGCTCGCCACCAACGGCATCAATGTCGCCCACGAACTCGGACACCGGAAGCCATTGGCAGAGCGCCTGATGAGCAAGCTGCTGTACATGCCCTGCCTGTACATGCACTTCTTCATCGAGCACAACTTCGGGCATCACCTGCGGGTGGCCACGCCCGAGGACGGCGCCACGGCGCGCTATAACCAGACCGTTTACGGGTTCTGGTTTACCTCAGTCACCCGCCAGTACGCGAGCGCATGGCGGATCCAGCGCGACTTGCTCAAGCGGCAGGGCAAGTCCTTCTTCTCGGTCAAGAACGACATGCTCTGGTACCACCTCATTCAGCCCGCCTACCTGCTGGGCGTCCATGCGCTGTTCGGCATGTCGGGGTTGCTCTTCGCAGTGACGGTCGGCGTCATCGCCTTTCTGTTTCTGGAGTCCATCAACTACATCGAGCACTACGGCCTGCGCAGGTTCAAGACGGATTCCGGTCGCTACGAAATCGTGCGTCCGTTCCACTCCTGGAACTCCAATTTCAACATTGGGCGCATCACCCTGTACGAGTTGACCCGGCACAGCGACCACCATTTCAAGTCCACGAAAAAATACCAGGTGCTGGACAGTCACGAGGAGAGCCCCACCCTTCCCTTGGGGTACCCGGCGTCCATTCTCCTCAGTTTCTTGCCTCCCCT
>DGOE01000027.1:2091-3465 GCA_002389295.1 Flavobacteriales bacterium UBA4474
CCCATGACTGATGCCTCTGCCGGCCTGCTCACGGCAGGGACCCTTGACCGGTTTTCGGCCAAGACGCGCGACAAGTTGCTCGAGGCCAGCCTTGTCCTCTTCAACGAGCGCGGGTTCGGAGCAGTGACCACCGCCTCCATCGCCGAGCACGCCGGTGTGTTGGAGGGCTCGCTGTGGTATCATTTCCGCACCAAGAAAGACATCCTCATCGCCCACATTGACCTGCTCCAGCAGGTCTTCGAGGGAAGCAACATCGATGCCGACTCCACCGACGAGGAGACCATCATCGCGGGGATCTTCGCATCGTACGACGTCATCTGGGACTTCCGCTACATCCTGCGCGACGATTTCTCCGCTTTGCTTCAAGCCCACGAGCCTGCGTTGCACACCGCGCGGATGGTCAACGACTTTCTGGACAACTGGACGGAGGGTCGAATCCAACATGCCCACCAACACGGCCTGCTCGAATTGGACCCACATGGAATGGAGAACCTCTCCGAAATCATATTGGTCATCGGGCGATACTGGCTGGACTTCTCCAAGAAGAAGTACCCAGAGGCCGAAAACGCAGACTTGCGACGGAAGGGCCTGCGCCATGTCTTCACAGTGCTGGACCCCTACCTCACCCCAACGGCTGCGGCCTATATCCAAGCCCGGCTGAATTTGGCTCCCTCCTGATCGAACCGTCCGTGAATCGGGTGCGGTGTCGCTTCTTCAGGGCCCGTCAATCCCAGGGTCCACCGCGGGTGACGTTCACGAATGTCTCCCCCTCCAGTCGATACAGGCCTCCTGTGAAGCCGAACCACAAGCGGCCCTGGCGGTCCTCATAAATGGAATTGCAGCCGAAGCTGAAGTCGGGGCGCTCGGGTTGGGTTTGCGTGAAAGAAGTGAAGGTGCTGCCGTCGTAGCGGTACACGCAATGCCGGGTGGCGCAGATCCAGATGTGGCCCTTCCGGTCCTCTGTGACGGAGTAGATCTCGTTTTCGGTCAAACCCGGGACGTTGGGAAAGGTGGTGACCGTTTGGCCATCCCACATGCACAGGGCACCGCGCTTTTCACCGGAGGTCAAGTGCCAATGGAAGCAGCTGAGCCAGAGGTTGCCCTGCTGATCCTCCATGTGCAAGGAGACGTTGTTGGTGGGCAGCCCGTCGGCTGTGGTGACCTGATGAAAGTCCTTGCCATCCCATCGGTAGGCGCCCTGATCAGACGTGGCAAACCAAAGGTCGCCGTTGCGCATCTGGCGCATGTTCATCGGCTCGTAGCCCGACGTGTTGGTCCGGGGCAAGCTCGGCTCAGGCAGGGGAAAGGGTTCGAAAACCCCGTTCACCTCGCGGTGGAATTGTCCCCCGGATTGCACCCAGAGCGCGCCGTCGC
>DGOE01000183.1:0-855 GCA_002389295.1 Flavobacteriales bacterium UBA4474
GCGGATGACCTTTATCGATACCCCAGGACACGAGGCCTTTACGGCCATGCGTGCCCGCGGTGCGCAAGTCACAGACTTGGCCATCATCATCGTAGCCGCGGATGACGCTGTCATGCCGCAGACCAAAGAGGCCATCAGCCACGCGCAATCTGCAGAAATTCCCTTCATCGTCGCCATCAACAAATGTGACCGCGAAGAATCCAACCCGGACAAGATCAAGACGGAGTTGGCCGAATTGGGCATCCAGGTAGAAGAGTGGGGCGGCAAAACCCAAAGCCAAGAGATTTCCGCGAAGACGGGACTTGGCATTCCAGAGTTGCTCGAAAAAGTGACCTTGGAAGCGGAATTGCTCGAGTTGAAAGCCAACCCGAAGAAGCGTGCGGTAGGCACCATCATCGAATCCAGCCTCGACAAAGGGCGTGGATACGTGACCAACCTCATTGTCTCAGCCGGCACACTCTCCGTTGGAGACCCCATGCTTGCTGGACAGTACAGCGGCAAGGTCCGCGCCATGAGCAACGAGCGCGGCGAAGCCCTGCAAGAAGCGGGTCCGTCAACACCTGTCTCCATCTTGGGACTGGATGGCGCGCCCAATGCCGGTGACGAGTTCCACATTTTCGAAAACGAAAAGGAAGCCCGCACCATCGCCCAAAAGCGCCAGCAATTGCAGCGCGAGCAGGGCATTCGGACACAAAAGCAGGTCACCCTCGAAGAACTCGGGCGCCGAATTGCAGTGGGCGAATACAAGGAGCTCAACCTCATCATCAAGGGCGACGTCGACGGCTCTACCGAAGCCTTGGCCGACTCTCTGATCAAGCAGAGCACCGAGAAGGTTCAAGTCAACGTCATCCACAA
>DGOE01000183.1:912-5125 GCA_002389295.1 Flavobacteriales bacterium UBA4474
GAAAAGGAGGGCATCCAAATCCGCCTTTACTCCATCATCTATCAGGCGATCGAGGAAATGAAGGAGGCGATGGAAGGCCTGCTTTCCGCCAAGATCGAGGAGCGCATCGTGGGAACCGCGGAGATCCGCGAGACCTTCAAAATTTCCAAGGTCGGCACCATTGCAGGTTGCTATGTCCAAGACGGCATCATCAGCAGAAACCACAACATCCGCGTCATCCGCGACGGCATTGTCGTCTACACGGGCGAACTCGGTTCACTCAAGCGCTTCAAGGACGACGCCAAAGAAGTCAAGAAGGGCCTCGAGTGCGGCTTGAACGTGGACAAGTTCAATGACATCAAAGTGGGCGACCTCATCGAAGCCTACGAAGAAGTCGAAGTGAAGCAGACCCTCGACGACTGAGCCCATGGAAGGGAAGCCCATCAGCAAGCTTCCGGACCTCGGCACGACCATCTTTACCGAGATGACCGCCCTGGCCAACCGCCATGGTGCACTCAACCTCGCCCAAGGTTTTCCCGACATTCCGCCGCCTGAAGGACTCGTGGAAGCCGCCATCAGCGCCCTGCAGGAAGGCATTCACCAATATGCCCCGATGGCCGGCCGCCCAGACCTGCGGGCGTGGATCTGTTCACACTACAGCCAGCGCCACAAGGCCGTCTATGACGCCGAAAGCGAATGCACCATTGGCGCGGGAGCCTCGTCGCTGATTTTCGCTGCCATCCAAGCCCTGGTGCACCCCGGCGACCAGGTCGTTGTGCAATCCCCGGCTTACGACCTCTATGGACCGGCTGTCCAACTTGCCGGTGGCCAGCTCGTGGAGGTTCCCCTGCTCGATGCCAGCGGAAATTGGGACCTCGACGGGCTCCTCGGCGCTTGCCATGCCGGCGTTCGCATGGTGATCCTCAACACCCCGCACAACCCCACGGGTACAACCTGCCCTACAGGGTTCATGGATGCCTTGGCCCAACACCTCGAAGGATCGGACACCCTGGTTCTTTCCGATGAGGTCTATGGGCCCATGGTCCACGATGGCCGCAAGGAAGTTTCACTGGCCGCCTGCCCAAGTTTGCGCAACAGGGGCCTGGCCTTTGGCAGCTTTGGCAAGCTCCTCCAGGTCACGGGCTGGAAAATCGGTTGGGCCGTGGGGCCAGCCGCCCTTACTGCGGAATTGAGAAAGGTCCACCAATACGACGTCTTCTCCACGGGTGCACCCCTGCAGGCGGCCCTCGCCCATTTCCTCCCCACCAAAGAAGGTGTGGCCCACCTCGACGGCCTGGCCTCCATGTACCAAGCCAAGCGCGACCGCTTGCTGGCGGGCTTGGCAGGCACCCCCTGGCGGTTCACCCCCGCACAAGGCGGATTCTTCCAGGTCTTGGATGCCCGCGACATCGTTCCCGGCGACGACGGCCATTGGGCCCGCACGTGGACCCGCACCCACGGCCTGGCAACCATCCCCCTCTCGGCCTTTTGCACGCCGCCCACACCGCAAGTGCGGCTCTGCTTTGCCAAAGAAGATGCCACACTGGATGCGGCAGCGGCTTGCCTGCGCGACATTGCAACCGACCATGGCAACTGATCGGCTCCACATCATCGGCCTGCAAACCGACCTGAGGTGGCGGGACCCCCAAGCGAATCTGAACCACTTCGACGGCCTGCTCGCGCCATTGGAAAGCACACCGTGCGATGTGGTGATTTTGCCGGAGATGTTCACCACTGGGTTCAGCTGGCCCCCCGTGGACGCCGCTCCAGACGCGCCGCAGCCACTGGATTGGATGCAGTCATGGGCCCGACGACTGGATGCCGCCATCGTGGGCAGCGTGGCCTGCCACGATGGCCAAGGTCACGCGCGCAACCGTTGCTGGTTTGTACCGCCCGAAGGCGCACCCACTTTCTACGACAAGCGCCACCTCTTCAGCCTGGCTGGCGAGCACAACCATTTCACGGCAGGTGAGGAACGGAGCGAAGTCGAATACAAGGGCTTCCGCATCTTGCTGCAAGTCTGCTACGACCTGCGGTTCCCCGTCTTTTCGCGAAACAACGGGGAGCACCCTTATGACATGGCCATCTTCGTCGCCAACTGGCCGGCAACACGCGCTGCTGCGTGGCGCACCCTCCTGCAGGCCCGCGCGATTGAGAACCAGTGCTACGTGGCGGGCATCAACCGCAGTGGTGCCGATGGAAATGGCCACGCCTATTCCGGCGACAGCCTGATCGTCGATTTTGCGGGAACGGTGCTCGCCGACGCAAAAAGCACAGGCCTGCCCAGCACCCTCAAAGCCGTCGCGGTGCGCGAAGAACTGTCCGCTTTTAGGGCGCGCCTGCCTTTTCTCGACGATGCCGACCGCTTTACCCTGGGGTGAGTCAGCGCAGAATGCGGTCGAGCGCCCGGCCCCGCGCCAATTCGTCCACCAGTTTGTCCAGGATGCGCACCTTTCGGGTCAAGGGGTTCTCGATGTCTTCGATGCGATAGCCGCAAATGCTCCCGGTCACTTGGTCGGCATTCTCGTGCAAGGTGGCCTCCTCAAAAAACTCCGGAAACCGGGTGGCGCGTTCAATCTGTGCCGCAATTTCCGCGTCCGAGAAGCCGGTGAGCCAGGTCAATACGGCGTGCAACTCCTCGCGCGTCCGGCCCTTCTTTTCCACCTTGGCCACATAATGGGGGTAGACCGAAGCAAAGGTCATCCCCACAATGTTCCGGTGATGGGCTTCGGTGGGCTGCATGACAAGAAAACGGAAGGGTCAGCGCCTTACTTGAACGCGTTTTCGCCGGTGATGTCCATGCCCGTGATGAGCAGGTGGATGTCGTGCGTACCCTCATAGGTGATGACCGACTCCAGGTTCATCATGTGGCGCATGATGGGGTACTCTCCCGTGATGCCCATACCTCCGAGCACCTGACGGGCTTCCCGTGCGATGTTGATGGCGATCTCCACGTTGTTGCGCTTGGCCATGGAAATCTGACCACTGGTGGCCTTGCCTTCATTGCGCAGTTGACCCAAACGCAGGGTCAACAATTGGGCCTTGGTGATCTCCGTGATCATTTCAGCCAATTTCTTCTGCTGCAATTGGAAACCCGCAATGGGACGACCGAACTGCACGCGCTGCTTGGCATACCGAAGGGCCGCGTCGTAACAATCCAAGGCGGCACCGATGGCGCCCCATGCAATGCCATAACGCGCACTGTCGAGGCAGCTCAAAGGAGCGCCGAGACCCGAGCGGCCAGGCAAAATATTGGCCTTGGGCACCTTGACATCTTCGAAAATGAGCTCACCGGTATCCGAAGCGCGCAGGCTCCACTTGCCCGTCATCTTCGGTGTGGAGAAACCTTCCATGCCGCGCTCCACCACAATGCCGTGGATGCGGCCCGTCTCGTCCTTGGCCCATACCACGGCAATGTCCGCAAATGGGGCGTTGGAAATCCAGAGCTTGGCGCCGTTCAGGATCACGTTTTCGCCGTCTCCAGCATCCTTGAAATTCGTGATCATCCCCCCCGGGTTGGACCCGTGGTCAGGCTCAGTCAAGCCAAAGCAGCCCATCATCTCACCCGTGGCGAGCTTGGGCAAATACTTCATGCGCTGCTCCTCGCTGCCATACTTCCAGATGGGGTACATCACGAGCGAGCTCTGCACGGATGCTGTGCTGCGCAATCCGCTGTCGCAGCGCTCCAGCTCCTGCATGATCAAGCCGTAGGAAATCTGGTCCAACCCCGCACCGCCGTATTGCTCAGGGATGTAGGGCCCAAAGGCACCAATCTCGCCCAATCCAGGCAGCAAGTGCTTGGGGAAAACCTGCGTTTCGGCGGCCTCCTCGATGATTGGACTGACCTCTTGCTTGACCCATGAACGGGCGGCATCGCGGATCAATTTGTGCTCCTCGGTCAAGAGGTCGTCCATCATGTAGTAGTCGTGACCTTGATAGAGGTCGGTCTTGACAGATCCCATATTCATGGTACAAAAATACAACGCCCCCGTGCGTAGACTTGAACCTCTATGGACCTGAACGCCCCTGATGCCCCTCAATTTGCCAGCGCGACCGCCCGCGTAGACGCAAAAAAGGCGGGATTGCGGATCCAGGAAGCCCTGCCCGGGATGTTTCCAGAGGTGTTGCCCAGCCGCAAATCCTGCCGCAAAGCGCTCGACCGAGGCGACATCCTACTCAACGGTGTGGTGGCCGATACGGCCCGCAGGGTGCAAATCGGCGATACCGTCACGCT
>DGOE01000023.1:0-9439 GCA_002389295.1 Flavobacteriales bacterium UBA4474
AACGGCAACGTCAAGTGATTTGGACAACATGAAAAAGCTCATCACTGGACAAATCGAATCCATCGACGATGATTGGATTGCAAATCTCGCTATCCCAACCGACCCAGCTGAATTACAAGAGTACCTAGAAGCCATTGCAAATGGGGCTTGTGCTCTGGTTAAAGGAATTGCTCCTACCTTAGATAATCTACTTGAAGCTGGGCTTCAGGCCATTGTAGATCTTATATTTTATCCCATCGATTCCTTTGTCCTAGCAATTGATGTAGCGGCAGGATTTTTTAGTGATGATTGGATAGCTGCATGCGATGATGACGTTGTTGAAGAAGCTACTGGAAGTGATGAGGGCTGTTTAAGTATCGCTCCCTCGATTACTTTCAACTACATCGAACAAGGGACTTCGGCACTGTGCGATGCTCTCGGGTTGAATGATTCCCCTTTTTCAGATTTAAACTCCCTGAACCTAGGTGATTGGGAAGACGTTATGGACCCCTTGAAGAAGGAGAATGCATTCATCCAATTTGCTGATGAGGAGGGTTGGAAAATGGGGGCCATCACGGCGCAATCCGCTGAAGAATGGGCCACGGCTTACTTGGATCCCGTTTTCTTATACAACCTCTACGCCACCTTCCGCAAGTTGGACAAAGCAGGTATTCCCGCTGAAGTAAAGAAGCAGACTACCGCAATCGCCAAAGCCTATGTTGCCATTGGTGTCTCATACAGCTCAGGGAATGGCGACTACGCCGAATGGCTGGAGCGCGAAGACCCCAATGAACACATTGAAGCGGGCGATGTCGTCGGCGTCAAAGCAGGGCGCATCACACGCAATCTCGCAGATTGTGAGCAGGTCATGGCCATATCTGCCAAGCCAATTGTACTGGGAAACATCCCCGAAGAAGGGAAGGAGCAAAACGGCAACAACGTAGCCTTCATGGGTCAAATCCCTGTCAAAACCATGGGGCCCGTCGAATCAGGAGACTACATCGTAGGTACGGGCAACGTGCTGGGCTACGCAGTTGCAGTACACCCCGAAGAAATGACACTGGAGGACTTTCACAACACCGTCGGCCGTTCATGGGAATCTGTAGATCAGCAAGGACCCCATATGGTCAACACGGTCATAGGCATGCACAATGGAGACTACCTCAACGTTTTGCAACGCTATGAAAACCGCATGAATTCTACTGAAGCAAGATTGCAATCCCTGGAGTCAGCACTCGAGAACCTAACCCGTTCCTATTCCAGTGCCAGTCGCAAGAACTGACCACAAGATGGAATTCACTATCCACTTTAAATACAGATGAATGATTCATCCAGCAGTCAGCAGAGTCCCCATCATTCTGGGTCTGATCTTCTTCTATCAACCCCTCACCCTCGTTGGGCAAGATTCTTCAAGCGCCATGACCGACGCCCAAAAGCAAGAGGTCATATCCACGTTGTTGGCATTGGGTGAGCTTTCGAAACCGGGCTTGATACAACAGGGGGATTCCATCGTTGAAAATGAAGAATTCGCGCGATTGCTTGATGACAGTTTATATCGGCAGCAGATTTACCCACACACCTACTCTTGGGAAGAGGCGGGGCTTCTACTCGAACAAAAGGAATTCAAGAAAGCCCTTTGGTACTTGATCAACCTGTATCCGGAAAGTGAAGAGAATAAGCTCAAAACCATCCAGGTCAGCCTTGCGCTAGGGTCTGTCATCAAAATTGATGAAGCATTCACAAATACGTTCAGTACGTATTGCTATACAGATCCAGAAGTCAGCACTGTAGTCAATGGTGAGGCTGAGATTCAACGGCCCGATATTCTTGAATCCAAGATGAGAGACCTCAAGGAGTTGCTCGCTTACGTAAGGGCAGTTCAAGAGCGAGGCAGTTGAGGTTAATCCGATTCCATAGGGTTCACATTCTCATTTCTTGGAGAGCGCAGACAACATGATTGCCTTGGCTTCCTCACCTTTGCACCATGTATCCCGCTGAGATTGTCAACCCCATGAAAGCCGAGCTCGTCGAAGCCGGCTTCTCTGAACTTCTGGATTCCGCTGCCGTTGATGCCGCCCTCGCTGAGGAAGGCACGTCCGTGGTGGTCCTCAACAGTGTCTGCGGCTGTGCCGCCGGCTCCATGCGCCCCGGCGTCAAGGCTTCCTTGGAAAACGCCAAGCTGCCCGGCCGCAAGTACACCGCGTTTGCTGGCTTTGACGTAGAGGCTGTCGAGCGTGTGCGCAAGCACACCCTGCCCTATCCGCCGAGCAGCCCCGCTGTGGCCCTCTTCAAAGACGGCAAACTGGTGCACATGGTAGAGCGCCACCACATCGAAGGCCGCACCGCCGAGATGCTCGCCGAGCACCTCAAGGCCGCCTACGACGAGTTCTGCTGACCTCACCTGCAGCTGCAGCCATGGCCCGCATCCTCACCGGCATCCAAAGCACGGGCACACCCCACCTCGGGAACGTGCTCGGCGCCATACGCCCCGCCATCGCGCTGGCGCAGGACTCCGGTGACGAGTCGTTTCTCTTCATTGCGGACCTCCACAGCCTGACCCAGATCAAGGACGGCGCCGAACTCCGGGCCAACACCTACGCTGTGGCCGCCGCTTGGCTCGCCTGTGGACTCGACACCGACAAGACGGTCTTCTATCGTCAAAGCGACGTGCCCCAGTGCACCGAGCTCGCCTGGTACCTCAGCTGTTTCTTTCCCTACAGCCGCATGGCTTTGGCCCACAGTTTCAAGGACAAAGCAGACCGCCTCGAAGACGTCAATGCCGGCCTCTTTAGCTACCCCATGCTCATGGCCGCCGACATCCTGGCCTATGACGCCAACGAAGTGCCCGTGGGCAAGGACCAATTGCAGCACCTCGAAATGGCGCGCGATGTAGCGGGGCGCATCAACCACAAAGTGGGCCGTGAGGTGTTGATTGAACCCGAGGCGCGGACCAACGAAAACACCATGTACGTGCCCGGCACGGACGGCGCCAAGATGTCCAAATCAAAAGGCAACATCATCGACCCTTTTGCCGACGAAAAGGCACTAAAGAAGACGATCAACAAGCAAATTGTCACCGACGCCACCCCTTTGGAAGACCCGAAGGAACCAGAGGGCGCTGTGGCTTATGAATTGTACAAACTGGTGGCATCGCCTTCGGACGCCGCAGACATGGCGGCCAAATTGCGGGCTGGCGGCTATGGCTGGGGCCACGCCAAAAAGGACCTCTTGGAAGCCTTGGTCGACGGGTTTGCCCAAGAGCGCGATACGTTTAACCGGTACATGGCCGACCTCCCCGCTCTCGATGCCGAACTGGCCAAAGGCGCGGAAAAAGCACGGGCTGTGGCGGGCACCACGATCGGCCGCCTGCGCGAGGCGCTCGGATACTGAGTGCTGCCCCTTGCGGGCACAACCCTCAATAGAGCAAGTGCTGCTTGGATTTGTTGCGCCACCCTGCGCGGCTTTCGTAATCCACGAAAAAGACTTTCAGGTCCGCCCGGCTCTCATACTCCACGAAAAAGACCTTCTTGTCGGCGCGGCTTTCGTACTCCACAAAGTGCCACCGGCCTTCATTGCCATCGGCACGGCTCTCATACTCCTCCTTGAAGACCAACAAATCGGCGCGGCTTTCATAGTCCACCACGAAGACCTTGACGTCCGCCCGGCTTTCGTAGTCCACGGAAAAGATTTTTTGGGCCGCTGTTTCAAGGGGTGCAAACCCCAGTGAAAACAACAAAAGCAGAGAGAAGACAGATACGCGCATGGCACCAAGTTCGGCATTTTTGGCACGGGACTTGGAACGCAAGGGGTGAACGTCAAAACCCAAGCCCATGTTCCCACGCCCCCTCCTCACCCTCCTCGCAGTGGTGCTCGTCCTCCCCGCCGCCCAAGCAGAAGAAGACAACGAAAAGGAAGTCCGCCACGCCATAGACCACGTGACGGTATACCGACAAGGCGCCCAAATCAAGCGCACCGCCACCTCGGTCATCCCCAACGGGACGGCGACGCTCGTCTTTCCCGACCTGCCCACCTCCATCGATCCCAGCGAGGTGCGCATCACCGGCACAGGCGATTTCACCATCCTGTCCGTCACCCACCGGTACCATACCGACACCTTGAGCGGCGCCGAGAGTCAGGCGAAGCGCGAGCGGTTGCAAAAAGAGCGCAACGACCTGCACCACCTCATGCAGCAGGAACAACACTGGTACTCCATCCTCGACAAAGAAGAACAACTGCTCGCCTCTCACGCGCAATACAGCGTAAAGGACAGCGGGGTGGACCTCGCCCGGTTGATGGAGGCCACCAAATTCATGCGCGCACGCCGCATCGAACTGCTGCAAGAGCGACAGGCCATCGACAAGCGCATTGGCGACATGCAGGCCGAACTCACCACACTCGATTTGGCCATGGGTGCCCTGCCACCGCTGCGCACAGAGACCCACCTCGAACTGCTCATCCACACCGAAGCCCAGGCCCAAACCAGCGGAGCCATCAGCTTTGGCTACTGGATGCAACAAGCAGGCTGGGATCCCGCCTACAACGCCCGCGTGGAGAGCGTAGCCAACCCGCTCAAGCTCGAAAGCATCGCCTTGGTCCACCAGCAAACCGGCGAAGCTTGGGAGCGTGTAGACCTGAGTGTCTCTACCGGTACGCCCAACCGCAACAGGTCGAAGCCCCACCTGACGCCCTGGTTCCTGCATGCCAACCACCAAGGGCAGCGCGGCGCGGCCGCCTCCACCGCAGCCGCAGCCAACAACTGGCTGAAGGCGCAGGCGTACAACCCCGCTGTGCGCCAGGTCCGCGGTCAGCTGTACGACGCCCAAGGCCAACCGCTGATTGGCGCCACCGTCAGCGTCTCTGGTGGGCGGTCTGTGGTGACCGACATCAACGGCTTCTATATGATTGATGTGCCCTCCAACGCCCGCAACATCAGCTACCAGAGCATGGGCATGGTGGCCGAAAACATCAATGTGTCCAACGCCGTGATGAACGTGGCACTGGCCCCCGCTATGGAAATGCTCGACGAGGTGTCCGTCGCCCGTTACGTCGATGGCATCCCGGAAGAAGACGTGGAGCGCGGCTCGCTCTTTGGCAGCCGCAGGGAGCGCGCGGCGGAACGGGCCGCCCAGGCGTTTGACTATGCTTCGGTCAGCGTCCAGAGCACCCCCACCCAAACGCGTTTTGACATCGCCGCCAAGTACTCCATCGCCTCGGACGGTGTGGTCCAATCGGTCCGCATCAAAGACATGGAAATCCCGGCCGAATTCCTCTATGAAGCCACACCCAAGCTCGATGCCCAAGCCTATCTCATGGCCCACATCATGGATTGGGAAGAACTCGACCTCATCAGCGGACGCCTCCGCATCTACTTCGAAGACGACTTCGTTGGCGAAAGCTCGCTCGTGCTGAACCTCGCCTCAGACACCCTGAGCCTGTCGTTGGGCCCCGACCCGTCCATCCAAGTGCGCCGGAAACTGGAGGCGCACAACAACAAGACCAACGTCATCAGTGGCAAACGTGAACTCGAGCGCGAGTGGGAGATCACCGTCGACAACCGGAAGCGCCAGCCCATCCGCATCGTGATCGACGACCAGCTCCCGCTCTCCAACGATGAGGATGTGGAGGTCAAGGCCGACGCCCTTGGTGGGGGCAAGCTCGACAAAGACACCGGACGCGTGGAGTGGGACATCACCGTCAAACCCGGACAACGCGAAAACATCCGCCTCAAATACAGCGTCCAAGCCCCACGCGATGTCCCGATTCGCCTCGACAGCTGATCTACCCCGTCCCTCTTCGCTTCACTGCGATGCACAACACGAAAAAGGCCCACCATTGCGGTGGGCCTTTTCCATTGAATGCTGTTCAACAGGTCATCGTCCACCTGCGGCGCGCTGGGCGTCGTACTTGGCCTTGTACTTCTCGTAGAGCTGGATTTGCTTGTTGTCCAGCACCACATCGCGGCCTTGAATCCAGGCGTGGACCACAGCGTTGCCCATCATGTCCAAGGCGTCGCCATCGGAGATAAACAAGGTGGCGTCCTTGCCGCGCTCCAAAGAGCCACAAGTGCCATCGATGCCCAGAATTTTTGCCGTCGACAGGGTCAACGCGCGCACCGCTTGCTCATACTCGAGGCCGTAAGCCACCGCCGTACCGGCGAAAAAGGGCAGGTTGCGCGTATTCATCTCGGGCATGCGGCCTTCTCCTTGCAAGCAGTACTCCACCCCCTCGTCTTCGAGCAGCTTGGGCAATTTGTAGGGCAGGTCGATGTCGTCCTCCGCAAAGCGGGGCACCGAATGGGTCCGCATGACCATCACCGCGATGTCGTTTTCGCGCAACGGATCGGCCATCATCCAGCTGTCCATTCCCCCCACGAGCACCACGCGCTCGAGGTCCTCGGCGCGCTTGAAGCGAATGACCTCCGCGATTTGCTTGGCGTCGTTGGCGTGCACAAACAAGGTGGTCGCTCCGGCCGCTGTGCGTTCGCCTGCTGCAAAAAGGCCGCGCATCGCTTCCATCCGCAGGTCCCGCTTCTCAGGTTGGCCGGCCGCGTATGCCCGGCCCCGAGAAAAGAAGTCCCGGATCTCGTGCAACTGCTGGTCGTAGGTCTTGCGCTTGCGCAGAATGGCCCGTCCATCCTCAAAGTGCTTATGGTGGGTAGAGGGCCAATACAGGTGAATGCCATCATCGGCGCGCACCACTGCATCCTCCCAATTCCACGCGTCGAACTGCACCACAGAACTCGAGCCGCCGATGACGCCACCGCGCGGCGTGATCTGGCCCATCAACACCCCATTGGTCCGCACCGTGGGCGTGATGTCCGAAGCAGCGTTGTAGGCGATGACACTGCGGACGTTGGGTTTGAAGGTGCCTACCTCCTGGTAGTCGCGGGATGCGCGCACCGCCGCCACCTCCATGAGGCCCAAGGTGCTGTTGGGTGCAATGAAGCCGGGGTAGATGTGCTGGCCATCGGCCTCCACCACCCTGTCGTACCGTTTGCGGTCCACGTCGCGGGCGGCACCCACAAAATCAATAAAGCCGTCGGCAAAACCGATGGCCGCATTCTCGATGGCCTCACCGGTTCCGAGGTGGGCCGTACCGCCCACCACCAAGATGCGTTCAGATTGAACCGCACCGGGCGTCAGGTTGGGCTGTGCCCACACCGCACCCGAAAAGAGCATCAGCAAAGTCCAAGCGGCGGACGAAAAGAAAGAAGCGTGCAAAGTCATGGCTTTGATTTTCAGCGTTGGGATCGTCGTGCGGCTCATTGGTTCTCCTCGGTCATGGTGTCACAATGGTAATGGGCTGGAATCCGCTCCATGGGTTTCCGTTTGTCGGCGCCGGGGGCGTCGAGCATCTTTTGGATGAGCCGGGCACGTTCCGTCCGGATCGCGTCGCGCATGGCCTGGTCCTCCCCGAGGTCAAACAACCGGCGGCCGTCCACAAATGTCTGCTCGCACTGGGCGTAGACCGAGAGCGGGTGGTCAGACCAGACGACGAGGTCGGCGTCCTTTCCGGCTTCCAGCGACCCCATGCGGTGGTCCAGGTGCAGCAGTTTGGCGGGGTTGAGCGTCACAAACTTGAGCGCCTCTTCCTCAGGCACGCCGCCGTACTTCACCGCCTTGGCCGCTTCCTGATTGAGGCGGCGGGCCATCTCCCGGTCGTCGGAGTTGAAGGCCGTGACCACTCCCTGCTCCCACAGCAAAGCGCCGTTGTAGGGAATCGCGTCTTTCACCTCGAATTTGTACGCCCACCAGTCGCTGAAGCTGGAACCGCCAGCCCCGTGCTCCGCCATCTTGTCGGCCACCTTGTAGCCTTCGAGAATGTGGGTGAAGGTGTTGAGGGTAAAGCCCATCGAGTCCGCCACGTGCATGAGCATGTTGATCTCATCCTGTCGGTAACTGTGGCAGGTCACAAAGCGTTCTGAATTCAGAATCTGCAACAGCGTCTCAAGCTCCAGGTCACGGCGCGGCGCCTTGGGGCCACCGCCTTTGCGCAATGTGCGGCGCGGCGTGGCCTTGCGCTCTGCAGCATAGCGGTCCCACTCCTGCCCGTATTCTCGGGCGCGGTGGAAATGGTCATAGTACACTTGCTCCACCCCCATCCGGGTCTGTGGAAAGCGCACCGTCTGGCGGTCTCCCCAGTTGGATTGCTTGACATTCTCGCCCAAAGCGAACTTGATGAAGGGGTCGGCGTCTGCGATTTTCATCTCTTCGGGCGCCATGCCCCAACGGAACTTGATGATGCCGCTTTGGCCCCCGATCGGGTTGGCCGAACCGTGCAAAATCTGTCCGGCGGTGACGCCGCCCGCGAGGTGACGATAGAGGTTGACATCCTCGCTGTTCACGACTGTGCCGATGCTGACTTCAGCGCTGGAGGCCTGGGTACCCTCGTTGATGCCCCGGCTCGCCGCGATGTGCGTATGCTCATCGAGGATGCCCGGAGTCAAGTGCTTGCCCGAAGCGTCTATCCGGGTCAATGTCGGCACCGACTTGCCAAAGACGGCAGCGGGATCGAGCCCCTTGCCCACCGCCACAATGCGGCCTTGGTGCACCATGACTTCTCCGTTTTCAATCTTGCCTTCCGGCCCGCAGGTCCACACCGTGGCCCCGACAAAGTGCCAGCTGCCCTGTTCCGGCAACTGCGTGCGGCCGTAGGCACTGAAAGGATACATCATGGGGCCGGGCCCCACCGCTTCGTTCTCTTCGGCGCCCTCTTCAGCAGCGGCTTCGCCCCCATCTGCAGTGTCCGGCCCACCGCCGTCATCGGCTTTGCCTGCATTTTTTTCGCCGCGTTCCTGGCGCAATGCGGCCCACTCCAACCAAACACCGTCGGGGCGCTCGCCCCGGCCGTCAATGATGCGGCTGCCTTCGTAGACATTGCCCACCAAACGATACGTACCGGCCTCTTCATCCATCAGCCGGAGCACGAGGTCGCGGCCATCCAAGGACACTTTGGCCTTGCCCGCCAGCGAGTCCACTTCCTCTTCTGCCGTGCCCGCCGGCCACCAGCGTCCGAGGGGGCCCTTTTTGCCGTCTTTGATCTCCAAGACCAGGTCGCGGCCTTCGAGGTTCAGGCTGTACCGCCCTGCAATGGCCACCTTATCCAGCGGCTCCAACTCATGGTGCTGGCCTTGGACCACATTCCAATGCAGCGTGCTGCCCTCATCAAAAATGGGGCCGTCGCACACGAGAAAATTCGCCTCCAAACCCGCTGCCAATCGGCCCACGCGGTCCGAAGCTCCGATCATCTCGGCCGGAATGCGGGTCAATGCGTCCAACGCCTGGCCGGCATCGAGACCGAGGGCCACGGCTTTGCGCACGTTGCTCAAAAACGCGCCACCCTTGTCGACTCCGTTCATCGTCAGCGCCATGGGGATGCCCGCTTCAGCCACCCGCGCGGGGTTTTCCGGGGCCCACTCCCAATGCTTCATCTCGGACAGGGACACCAACCGCGCCAGGTA
>DGOE01000023.1:9493-18014 GCA_002389295.1 Flavobacteriales bacterium UBA4474
TCTCCGCCGCCAAGGAAGGCGTATTGAACACCAAATTCATCGCCCACCTTGTCCGCGCGCAGCACATCCTGCCAGCCGCCCGCCGCGAAAAAATGGGGCAAATCCTCGGCTGCAGTAAACGCCTCCAAAGACAAGTTGCGCTCCTCAGGCGCATCGAATTGGCCATACCAATCCGCATCGCAAAAAGTCTGGCGCAACAAAGCGATGCTCCCCATCAATGAACTGGGATAGCTCTGTTGAGACGAGCCTTTGGAAAAGCTGTGCCAAGCCGCCACCCGCGGTTCCAACACCGCGTCATGGGCGTCTTCGGCCAGCGAGACCAACGCCGCCGTGCCGCGCACAATGCCATCCTGTCTGTGGGTCACCACAGCACCAAATCCACCGGCCCGGTGCGCCTTGGCTCCCTTCCCATCGGGCACAAAAGCCACCGCGGCATCGTACTCGGGGTGCAACGCGCTGTTCCAACCCAAAGCGGCTTCGGAGTCTTCCCGCTCGTAATGGGGCTTGCCGTCCCAACGGGCGCGCTCTCCTTTCTTGAGTCCCCACCCGGCATAGAGGTCCACAAACGAGGGGTAGACTTCCTTTCCGGAGAGGTCGTGACGGACCGCGGGCTCACCCGAGTTGAATGCGCCGGCCCCCACCGCTTCGAGGCGACCGCGGCGCACCACCAAGTGGCCCTCCGGGATAACCTCATCGGCGGAAACATGAATGCGGGCGCCCTCGTAGACGTGCAGTTCGGCGCGCGCATCCGGCGTGCCGTTGACAGGAAAAGTAGAGCCGGATTGTGCATGGGCCCAGCCGGCTGAGGCCAAGGCCAATATTGCGGCGGCAGCGTGGGTGATTCGGATCATGAAATTGGAATCGGTTGGGCAAGCAATATATCGGGAACCTTCCGAGCGGCGCACAGGAACGTCCATGTACTTCGCAAGGCCTTGTGTTCGATATTCGCTGTATGAGCCATCCCGTCAGCGTGTATGCCGAAATGACCCCCAACCCCGAGGTCATGAAGTTCGTCGCCGACCGCGCCCTGATTGAAGGTGCGGATCAAGCGGAATTCAACAGCAAAGCCGCGGCCAGCGGGTATTCCAGCCTGGCTGAAGAGCTCTTCAATTTCCCCTTTGTGGCCGGGGTTTTCATCAGCGGGAGCTTCGTGTCGGTCACCAAAGACGACACCATCGGCTGGGAAATGATCGCCATGCAAATGCGGGAGTACATCCAAAGCTGGCTGTCCGAGCACGAAACAGCGGTGGAAAAGGTGCCGCCCTTGCAAGCCAAAACGGCGCCGGAAAACGCATCCAAAGCCAAGGAGGTAGAAGGCGCTGAGCAACTCGACGACGCAGACATCGTGCCTTCTGAACACGACGAAGCCATCAAGGCCTTGCTCGAAGAGTTTGTCCGCCCCGCTGTAGAGGCGGACGGCGGCGCCATCGACTTCAGGGCGTTCGTTGATGGCAAAGTGCACGTCCGTCTGCGCGGCGCTTGCGCGGGGTGCCCTTCTTCTACGGCCACCCTCAAGGACGGCATTGAACGGCTGCTGACCTCCAAACTCGACGTGGTAGAGTCCGTGGTGGCCTCCGTTTAAAACATGGCCGACCCTACCCGCATCGGCTCCCAATTGCGCCATTTCCGCAAGAAGCGGGGGTGGACACAGACCGAACTCGCAGAGCGCACAGGACTCAAGCGCACCGCGCTGGGCGCCTACGAAGAGGGGCGGGCCGAACCGCGTTTGGCCGCCCTGGTGAAGCTGGCCCACGTCTTGGACGTCTCGCTCGATGCGCTCGTGTTGGGTGGCACGGAAGCGCGCATGGAACAAGATGTCCGCGTCCTGCCCATTGCGGTGGACCGCGCAGGCGATTTCGAGCGCATTTCAGCGGTCAGCGTCAAAGCCGCAGCCGGCTATGCTTCGGGGCTGGGCGACCCGGAATGGATCGCGGCCCTGCCGCATTTTGCATTGCCCCTTCCAGAAGTGCCCCAAGACCGCACCCTGCGTTTTTTTCAGATCGAAGGCGACAGCATGTTGCCCTTGCCCAGCGGTACATGGGTGCTGGCTGAATTCGTGGAACGCATGCAGGACATCGGCAGCGGCAGGCCCTATATCCTGTCCACCAAGGAAGACGGCTTGCTGTTCAAGCGCGTCGAAAACCGATTGGACCGAGAGGGTGATTTCCTCTGTGTCTCAAACAATCCCGCCTTTACGCCCTACACCTTGTCACCGGAGGAAATCCGCGAAGCGTGGAGGGCCATTGGTTGGTTCTCAACCGATTGGCCACAGACCTCTGCGGACATTGCATCTACCCTGGCCGCAATCAAAGAGCAAATAAACCCACCAAAAGTAGATTAACATTGATGTAGACTATATAAACGTCTACAAAAATCAATACTTAGGCGTGGCTTATTCGAACGTCCGTGGCTATCTTTCACCCTATGACCTCATCGCTTGTGCCACTCAGCACCATCTGTGCATTGGTGGTCTGCACTTTGTTGCCCCACCCGTCCATTGCACAGAAGATGTTTGGTCTCCCCGCATCGGCCATGCACGACCACGCCGTTTGTGCAACACAAGGGTGCGATGGCTTGGTCGGTATTCCCGAAGACCATTTCCTCTACATACCACCACCCGTTGCCCTCAGAAGTTCCGTGGCGACCATCGATGTCACCTATACGAACTTCCCGCCTGACGCCGAAGCCGCGTTCCAATACGCGGTCAACATATGGGCCGCTCAGATCTCGAGCGAAATCACCATCGAGGTGGACGCCAACTGGGCCTCCTTGGGAACCAACATCCTCGGTTCAGCCTCTCCAAACACCGTGCACCGCAATTTCACCGGCGCACCCGGCCTTGACGTCTATTACCCGGCTGCCTTGGCCAACCAACTGGCCGTAAACGACCTCGACGGCAGTTCAGCTGACATCAGCTGCAACTTCGGCAGTGACGTCAACTGGTACCTCGGCTTGGACGGAAACGTACCGCCAGGGGCCTACGATTTTGTCACGGTCGTGCTGCACGAACTGTGTCATGGCCTCGGCTTCATCGGCAGCGCCACTTATGCAGGCAACACCGGTTTCATTGGACAAAGCGGATCCCCTTTTGTTTACGACACCTACGTCAACGACAACAACACAGGGGGCGGAATCCTCGACCTCAACACCGGAACCAGCGCCCTCGGAGACGCCCTCACCGGCGGGGGCCTCGTATGGTCCGGGCCCGAAGGACTCGCCGCCACCATTTCTCCACCGGGCATTTACGCACCGGACCCTTGGGAGCCCGGCGCCAGCTTCTCACACCTGCGCGAGGACATGTACCTCACGGGCAACCCCAACTCTTTGATGACACCCAACCTCAATACGGGTGAGGCCATCCACGATCCCGGTCCCATCGTCATGGGCATGTTTGCCGACATGGGGTGGGGTGTCCAAGGCTGTTCCATATCGGCAGTGTTTTCCGGCGCACAACTGGGGTGCAATCCTGAAACGAATACCTACAGCCAACAATTGATCCTGATCTACGACAATGCACCGGCTGGACTGCTCAATGTAAACGGGTCCCTCTTCACCATCACCAGCAGCCCACAGACCGTCAGCCTGAACAACCTACCGGCCAACGGCTCCCCCGTAGATGTGGACGTCTACTTTACGGGAGAACCCAGCTGCAACGGCAGTTACCCCGCCCTTTTCACCGCACCTGAACCTTGCGCAGGAGGCACGTGCTCACTCGCCGATTACACCCTCGGGACGCAAACCTCCTGCAACCCCATCGACGGTACCTACAGCCAATCGGTAGAACTGTCATTCCTATACACAGCCGGAGCCGGAGATGTGGTGGTCAACGGACAGCAGTTTCCTGTGGCCAACAACCAAGCAAACATCACCCTGAGCGGCCTGGTAGCAGACGGCGAACCCGTGAATATGCTCATCACCTTCACAAACAGTGACGCCTGCAGCTTCGCCGTATTCGATGCCTGGACAGCCCCCGCACCCTGTCCCTGCTCCATGGTGCTGGAGGTCGCCGAAGTCGGCGCGTGTGAATTCACATCGGGTATGTACAGCGTAGACCTGCTGTTCCACGTAGTCAACCCTCCGGGAACCGGGCTGTTGGACATTGGGGGCAGCATGTACGAGCTCCCCACCTCATCGGGCAGCTACATCACCACAGTCTCCGGTTTGGCAGCAGACGGTCAACCCACTTCCATGGGCGCCTATTTCACCGACCTGCCCACCTGCAATAGTCCCGAAGACGCCACGACATGGACAGCCCCGGAGCCCTGCGAATGTCCGGGCGACCTCGACGGCGATGGCATCATCGGTGTCTCCGATACCCTGGAGATCCTCGCCAACTTCGGTTGTGTCGGAAGCAACTGCCTCGGCGACATCGATGGGGACACCATCGTTGGGGTGTCAGACATCCTGCAATTGCTCTCCGTATTCGGCGCCAGCTGCTGAATTCCTCCATCTTCATCGAAAAGCGTCCCCGGATGTGGCATGAATCAAAATGCCAACTAAATTGGCATTCCAATTTTTTATGCCGTGTCCGCATCCCGCGCCATCCTCCACCTCGACCTCGACACCTTCTTTGTGTCGGTGGAACGGCTAATGGACAGCCGGCTGCAGGGAAAGCCCCTGCTCATCGGCGGCACCGGGGACCGGGGGGTAGTCGCCTCCTGCAGTTATGAATCCCGGAAGTTCGGGGTGCATTCCGGCATGCCCATGCGCATGGCGCGGGACCTCTGTCCGGAGGCCTTGGTGATCCGGGGCAATTCCGCCACGTATTCCAAATACTCGCACGCCGTCACCGACATTGTCCGGGAGGCCGTCCCCGTGTGTGAGAAAACCTCCATCGACGAGTTCTACGCCGACCTCACTGGCATGGACCGCTTCTTCGGTTGCTGGCAATACGCCGGCGAATTGCGCGAGCGGGTCATGCGCGAAACCGGCCTGCCCATCTCCTTTGGCCTTTCCGAAAACAAAACCGTCTCCAAAGTGGCCACCGGAGAGGCCAAGCCCAACAACGCCCTCCTCATCGAGCGCGGCACAGAGCGGCCTTTTCTGGCCCCGCTCGGCATCCGCAAAATCCCCATGGTAGGAGAAAAGACCTACCAGATCCTCCGCAACCTCGGGGTCCGCCGCGTCGCCACGGTACAGGAAATGCCCGTAGAAATGATGGAGCGCGTCCTGGGCAAATCCGGCCGCATCATCTGGCGCAAGGCCCAAGGCGAGGACCCCTCGCCGGTCATGCCCACCAGCGAGCGCAAGTCCATCTCGACCGAGCGCACCTTTCGCAAGGACACCACCGACACCGACCACCTGCGCGGAATCCTCATCGCCATGGCCGAAAACCTGGCCTTCCAGCTCCGCCGCGGCAACAAACTCACCGCCTGTATCACCATCAAGGTCCGGTACAGCGACTTCGATACGCGCACCTTGCAAGCCCGCATTCCCTATACCGCTGCCGACCACCGCCTCGTTCCCAAAGCCCTCGAGCTGTTCGAACGCCTCTATGACCGGCGCGTCCTCGTTCGGTTGGTCGGAATCCGGTACAGCCACCTGGTGGGTGGTGGCATGCAGATGGCCCTGTTCGATGCCGATGAAGACCGCCAAGCCTTGTACAACGCCATGGACAGCCTGCGCGAGCGCTTTGGCGACCGCACCGTCGTCTCCGCCGCCAGCCTGGGCGCCCGCACCATCGGACGCTCCAACCCTTTCTCCGGAGACGCGCCCCTTCTCCTCGCCAACCGACACCAGTAAATTGAACCCCATGTGTGGACGCTACGTCACCGTTACCTCCGTCGAAGCCATAGAAAAGCGCTTCCAAGTCACCGCAGGGCCGGACTATACCGCCGCGCCACCGCCGCCCAACACCAATGTGTCCCACGGCGACCCCGCACCTGTGGTCACCGGTGACCGCCCCGACACCCTGCAGGCCATGCAGTTCGGCTTTACCCCCACGTGGGCAAAAAAGCAGTTCTACATGATCAACGCCCGGAGTGAAGGCGATCACAATGCCGACAACGACCCCGGGTACCGGGGCGCCATGGGCATCCTGCAAAAGCCCATGTTCCGCCAGTCCATCCGGACGCGCCGATGCCTGGTCATCGCCGACGCCTTCATCGAAGGCCCCCAACGGGAAAAACTCGCCAAGCCCTACGTGGTCTACGCGCGGGATGGCCAACGCCCCTTTGCCCTCGCCGGCATCTGGGACGAATGGACCGACACGGGCACGGGCGAAGTGGTGCGTTCCTTCGCCATCATCACCACCACCGCTTGCGATGCACTGCAGGCCATCGGCCACCACCGCTCTCCGGTGCTGCTCGACCCCGCAGATGAGCACAAGTGGGTCGACCCGGTGACGCCGCTCGGCGAGGTGACCGGGCTGTTGCGGCCCATACCCGATGGCACCCTCAACGCCTACCCCATCGACCCGGCCATCAAGAATCCACGGCTCAACGGCACCACCCTGCTGCAGCCGAGCGGCCAACGCATCTTCCCGGAGTACGACTTCGAACTGCACCAATCGCTGGAGATGTTTGGCATGGGCGAATCCCGGGCGCGCAAACTCCGGGGGCGCGCATCCGAAGACGGCCAAAGCAGCCTGTTCTAAACCGCATCCCCATTACGGCCCATGTACCTGAACACCCACTCGTGGTTCAGCCTCCGCTATGGCGTCATGCGTCCGGAGGAACTGCTCGCCGAAGCGCAGGCGGCAGGCATAACGTGCATGGCCCTCACCGACGTACACTGCACCGCCGGCGGACCAGACTTCGCACGGCTCGCGCCACAATACGGCATCCGCCCAGTACTCGGCGTGGACTTCCGCGAAGGCGCAACCCAACGCTATATCGGCATCGCCCGCGACCACGATGGCTACGGGCGGCTTTGCGGCTTCCTCTCCAGCCTGCTCCACGAAGGGCACGCCGGCAAGCCCGCCCGGTTGCCCGCCCGCGCACCGGCCATCGAAGGCGTGGTCTGGGTGTACCCTTGGGCACGGCGGACAGCGCAGGCCACATGGATGCAGGTAGGCGGCCACCAAGTAAGCAGACACACAGCGCCAAGGCCGCCCCAAGGCCAACCACAAAAAGGACTGCGCAACGATGAGTTTGTGGGGGTGCGTCCCGCGGAACTCGGCGCCCTTCGGCTCGCCCTGCAGCGGGAGCCCGATACCACCCCGCACACCCGCATGGTCGCCCTCCAAACGGCCTCCTTTCGCCACAAGCGCGACCACAACGCCCACCGCCTGCTGCGGGCCATCGACCGCAACTGTCTCCTCGCCAAGTTGCCCGCTGCCCAAGTCGCCCCCGAAACCGACCGCCTGATCCGCATCGGCGAACTCGAAAACGCCTATGCGGAATTTCCCTGGCTCACAGAACGGGCCGAAGCCCTGCTCGACGCCTGCCACATCGACTTCGACGGCGACCTCGGCGACCAAGAGGACGGCGCCACCCACCGCAACATCCGCACCTTCACCGGCTCCATCATCGAGGACGAGCGCCTCATCCGCGACCTCTGCGCCGAAGGCCTGGCCTACCGCTACCCCGATACGGACGAGGCCATCCTCAACCGGATGGAACACGAGATCGAGGTCCTCCGCGAAAAAGAATTCCTGGCCTACTTCCTCGTCAACTGGGACATCACCACCTACGCCCGGTCCAAGGGCTACTTCCACGTCGGACGGGGCAGCGGCGCCAACAGCCTGGTCGCCTACCTGCTGCGCATCACCGACGTGGATCCCATCGAACTCGACCTCTACTTCGAGCGGTTCATCAACCTCTACCGCTCCAACCCGCCCGACTTCGACTTGGACTTCTCCTGGACCGACCGCGACGACGTCACGCGCTACATCTTCGAGCGCTACGAACACGTGGCCCTGCTCGGCGCCTACAACACGTTTCAATACCGCGCGGTCGTCCGGGAATTGGGCAAGGTCTTCGGCCTGCCCAAGCACGAAATCGATGCCCTCGCCAGCGGCCGATTCGACCCCGCCAAGCTCGGAGAGGTGGAGCGCGCGGTCGTCCGCTACGCCGGGGTGCTGCGCGATTTCCCCAACCAAATTTCCATCCACGCCTGCGGCATCCTGATCTCCGACCGGCCCATCCACCGCACCTGCGCGACCTTCCTGCCGCCCAAGGGGTTTCCTACCACGCAGTACGACATGGTGGTCGCCGAGGACCTCGCCCTCCACAAATTCGACATCCTGTCCCAACGTGGCCTCGCCAAGATCAAGGACGCCCTCGTCCTCATTGCGGAAACCGACCCGGCAGCCGACATCGACATCCACGACATGAAACGGTTCAAGGCCGACCCGCGGGTGCAGCACCTGCTCCGGGAGGCCGAGGCCATCGGCTGCTTCTACGTGGAGTCGCCCGCCATGCGTATGCTCATGCGCAAACTGCGGGTCGACGACTACCTCGGCCTGGTGGCCGCGAGCTCCGTCATCCGGCCGGGCGTGGCGCGCAGCGGCATGATGCGGGCCTACATCGAGCGGCACCGCTTCCCCGAGCGGCGGGGCGACGCCCACCCGGTCCTGCTG
>DGOE01000044.1 GCA_002389295.1 Flavobacteriales bacterium UBA4474
GCTATCTGGGACGAACCTATGTGATGCGGAGGTGATGATTGATGGGCTCCTCGTGCCTGTTCTATTCAGCGACGCGACGATGATCGAGTTTGAGATGCCACCGGGATCGGGAACCGTCTTCGTTGAGTTGATCACACCGAGTGGTGTTGGGTTTGACGCCTTTGCTCTCGAATACGGACTGCCTCAAGTTTTCGATGCTTTCCCTTCCACGGGATTGAATTGCGCGGGTGGTGATATGGTCGTGTTAATGGGGACGAACCTATGTGATGCGGGGGTGCTGGTTGACGGACTCCCCATACCTATTTTCTTCAACGACGCGACGATGATCGAGTTTGAGATGCCACCGGGATCGGGATCGGTTCAAGTAGAGTTGATCACACCGAGTGGTCCCACCTTGGTATTCCTCGAATATGGCTCTTGCTGCGATGACGTGGATTCCGACGGCATCTGCGACGACATTGATGACTGTGTGGGGGACTTCGATGCGTGCGGTGTGTGCAATGGTCCAGGTGCCATCTACGAATGCGGTTGTACCGATGTGCCCGCTGAGGACTGCGACTGCAATGGCAATCAGCTGGACGCCCTGGGTGTTTGTGGTGGTCCGTGTTCCGGTGATGTGGACGGGGATGGCATCTGCGACGATGTGGATCCATTTTGTTCTGCGGCTACCATGGATGGCTACACCTACGCGGTGACCCAGATTGGCGACGAATGCTGGTTCGCAGAGAACCTTCGAACTACAGTCTACAACGATGGAACGACCATTCCTCAGCTCACCGAAAGTGCAGATTGGGCAGGCACGACATCTGGGGGATGGTGTGCCTACGACAACGTAGCTGCCAATGCAGACCTCTATGGCAATCTCTACAATTGGTATGCGGTGGACAATGGAAAAGGATTGTGCCCGTCGGGGTGGCATGTAGCCAGCAATTCGGATTGGGCCGGGATGATCGGGTATGTTTCGGGTGAAAATCCAGGCGTGGGTTCTGGTGTATTGCTTAAGGCGACCTCCGGCTGGAATGACAATGGAAATGGATTGGATTCCTACGGATTTGCAGCGTTGCCCGGTGGCTTCCGCTTGGATGGAGTCAACTTCGGTTCCTTGGGAACATTTGGTATTTGGTGGACTTCTGATGCAGTTGGAGAGTCAGGTATCAGTTACGAGGTCTATAGCTCGACGGATGATATGGGCGACTATTCGGGTTACTCCTTTCAATTTGGTATGTCGGTCCGGTGCATTTTGGATGACACCCAATCCTCCTTGGAAGGCTGTATGGACCCGGTCGCCTGTAACTACGACATCACAGCGACCATCGAAGATGGCAGTTGTGTGTTCACAGTAGACGCCCTTGGGGTGTGCGGTGGTCCTTGTATCGAAGACGTCGATGCGGACGGTATTTGTGACGATGTCGACGACTGCATAGGCACGCTCGATGTCTGCGGCGTATGCAATGGACCGGGCATTCCTGAGGGCGACTGCGATTGCTTTGGCAATCAACTGGATGCTGCAGGGGTGTGCGGAGGCTCTTGCGCCGCCCTCTCCTCCTGTCCAGACCTGGATCAGGACGGCATTGTCGGTGTGGGCGACATTCTGATCATCCTCGGGGAATTCGGTACAGAATGCGAAACGTCACAATATGGATGTACGCTGCCCGAATATTTGGAGTTTGATCCTGACGCAACGGTCAATGACGGCAGCTGCGTCACCTTGTTGGTGAGCGGTTGTACAGACCCCGATTACGCGGAGTTCAACCCGGCTGCGAACGCCGAGGATGGTAGCTGTTTGACCTTGACATGTTCAGGCTTGAATCCTACAATGGATGGCTACACCTATGACGTAGTGGAAATCGGTTCACAGTGTTGGTTCGCGGAGAACCTCCGCACGACGCTTTATGCTGACGGCACACCGATTCCTGCTGGTTTGACGGTCAGCGAATGGGGATTGACGACAGAAGGGGCCACTGCGGTATATGGCGAGGGCAGCATTGAATGCTATGTCTATTATCCGGAAATGAATGATTATGTAGTAGACTTTGTTGGATGCGACGAGGAACAGTCCCTGGCGGTGTACGGTCGGCTATACAATGGCTATGCTGCGGTTGATTCACGGGGATTGTGTCCAAACGGTTGGCATGTGCCGACGGATGAGGATTGGTTGCTCCTGGAACTGGAGCTCGGAATGAGTGCATCAGATGCAAATTCAGTAGGATGGCGGGGTACAGATGAGGGGACACAATTGAAATCGGCTACAGGTTGGTTATTCGGTGGAAATGGAACAGATGCTGTCGGTTTTTCTGCCTTTCCCGGGGGCTATCTCGGATTTACCGCTGATTATTATTACGACTCTGGGATCTACTGCAGTTTCTTGTGTTCCTCTTTTGTTGATGGTAATGTGTGGTATCGGGACGTGGAAGCAGGCTCCCACAAAATCAATAGGACCCTCGACTCCCCAAATTGGGGCGTATCTGTTCGATGCCTTCGCGATTGAGTTCCCATGAATTGATTTGAATCCAGCTTTTCTGAATTGAAAAAGGCCCGCCAAAGCGGGCCTTTTTTGTGGGTCTTTTTGTGGGGGTTAGAGGTCGACGCGGTAGAAGAAGATGGGGAGGAAGCCGAGTTGGTATTCCTCACGGATGCTGTCTTCGGGGTTGCCGTTTTCGTCGGGGGCGTAGGTGAGTTTCAGGACGTTCTGCGTGCCGAGGATGTTCACGAAGTCGATGCCGAGTTCGTGGGTGGCGGTGGGCCGGTTCCAGGTCAGGTTGGTCTTGAGGTCCAGGCGGAAGTAGTCCTTGAATTGGAGGGTGTTCCGGTCGGCGTCTTCGTAGATGATCTCGCGGAGCTGGTTGGAGGCGGCCACATCGACGGGGCCGTACCACCGGCCGCCGACCATGGTGCACTTGGCGCCGGTGACCAGCGAGAGGCCGCGTTCGTTGAGGCGCCACTCGCGGCTGCCGAGCGCATTGAGCGCGTAACGGCCGTTGTAGTTGGTATTGCGCCACTGCTTGTCGGCGCCTTGGAACTGCGCGTCAAAGACGGAGCCTGTGAGCAAGACAAACCAGCCGTCGCGGAAGGCCCGCGACACGGTGGCTTCCACGCCGTAGTTGCGAGAGGTCCCGGCGTTGATGAGGGTGCCGGGGAAAAGGCGGTCAAAGCTGCTGCCGGCGTTGGCCAGGGAGTAGCTGCCGTTGGCTTGGCCCCACGCGGTGGTGGTATCGGCAATGGGAATGTCGAACAGGTACTGGTAGTAGGCCTCCATTTTCAGCGACCAGTTGGGCGAGAGCGAACGCGCCCACCCGATGACGTTGTGCCAGCTTCGGGTAAAGCCCATGTTCTGGTTGGGCATGAGCAGTTGGCCGGGATTGTTGGGGTCAGAACCGATGCTGCTGGCATAGAGGTAAGGGGACTGGGATTGTGAATGCAGTCCCGAACCGGCGGACCAGACGGCGCCGCCCTCGGTCACGTATTGCAAGCCCACCCGGGGCTCGAACCACGATGCGGCTCCGGAGCGCTGGTCGAATTGGGCGTGCCAGCCCACGTTCACGGTCCAGGGCTCGGAAGGCCGCAGCTTGAGTTGCGCAAAGGGCTGGACCATGAGGCTGTTCATGGCGGCGTCCCAGCGGCGACCCCAATCTCCAAGGGGGGCGCTGGGGTCTGTGGGCAAGGTGCGGATGCTGTCCAGAAAGGTCCACCGCGTCAGGTCGGCGTTGAGGCCGAAACGGAGGGTGGCGGGGCCTCCGGCGATGGGGTTGAGTTTGCGGTTGGCGTGAAGGGCCAGGGCCAGGCGGTCCTTGCTGAAGTCGTACGCCATGAAGGGCGTGATGCTGTCGAGCCGGTAGGCGGAGTCGGCCACGGCCGGGGGCACCTCTAATTCGCGGTAGACCAGGTTGTGGTTGGAGAACTGCCGGTCGCGGCTGGCGGCGAGGGTGGCCTTGATGTAGGTCTTTTGATTGATGGGGAGGGTGTAAGTGGCGCCGGCGATGCCCATGCCCGTGCGGAAGTACTGGTCGCGGTCGTTGTCGCCATAGATGTTGCGCTCTGGGGCGACCTGGTCGCTGATGACGATGTCGATGCTGGACTTTCCACCGAGCCCCCAGAGGGCCAGGGCGCCTCCGTTTTTTTGCGGGAAGTGGAAACGAAAGCTGCCGTCCTGGTATTGGGGGACGGCGGTGGTACCGATGTCGATGCCGAGTTGGCTGAAGATGACCGCGGTGGAGTAGCGGTAGTTGAGCAATACGGTGGATCCTTTTTCCTTGTTCAGTGGGCCTTCGACGATGGCCTCTGTTCCGAGGAAGCCCAGTTGGGCGCTGGCCTGCCAGTCTTCTTTGTTGCCGTTGCGCAGGCGCAGGTCAAAGACGGCCGCGGTGGAGTTGCCGAACTCGGCGGGAAAGGCCGCGGTGAAGAAGTCGGAATTGGCGAGGGTCTTGTTGTTGACGATGGCCACGGGCCCGCCACCGGATCCCGGTACGCTGAAGTGGTTCGGATTGGGCAGGTCCACGCCCTCCACCCGCCACAGGACGCCGGCGGGGCTGTTGCCGCGGACCACGATGTCGTTGCGGGAGTCATCGGCGCCTTGGACGCCGGCAAAGTTGCTGGCCATCCGCGCGGGGTCGCCCCGGGAGCCGGCATACCGGTCGGTCTCCTCCACGGTAAAGGCGCGGGCCGAGACGGTGGCCATTTCATTGAGCACCTCGCCCTGCTTGGTGGCGGTGACTTCGGCCGCCTGCATGGCGACCACGCTCTCGGCCATCTCCACCTCGAGGACGGTGGGGCGTCCCGAATTGACCACGATGCCATCCAAGGTGCGCACGGTGTAGCCCATGAAGCTCACCCGCAGTTGGTGACGGCCCACGGGCACGTCAAAGGCAAAGCCGCCGTTCATGTCGGTGGCGGTGGGGGCGGCATCGGTGGTCATCAGTTGCACCGTGGCGCCCGGCAGGGGATAGCGCGCTTCGGCGTCCAGAACGGTACCGGTGATGCGCCCTTGGGGCGCTTGGGCCCATGCGGAAAGAGAAGAGAATCCGGCAAAGGCCACCAGACCGGCCATGACGAAAGAGGGGGTCAGTGGACGCGGACGTAGATGCATCATCCAAACGAAGGTCAACAGAAAGGCCCGCGGTTGGGCGGGCCTTTCGGAAAGCTGTTCATGAAGGGGTGTTCGCTTCAGCGCTGTATGGCCAGGCGGTGGGGCGCGGCGCCTTGCGGTCCGGCGAGGTACAATCCGGGCTGCAAGGTGGAAACGTCGAGCACCTGGCTGCCGGGTTGCAGGGTGGCGGTGTGGACGCGGCGGCCGTTGAGGTCGAACACCTCAAACACCGCGGCTTCCCCGCCCCACATCACACGGAGCTCAGAGGCGGCTGGGTTGGGCATGAGCTGCCAAGTGGGTCCTGTCTGTTGGCCGATGCCGCCGATGATGGTGATCACGATGCAGGCCTCGGCTTCACACCCGTCGGCATTGGCTTCGGTGAAGCATACTTCGCAATCGCCCGCTCCACTGGCCGTCAGGACGGCAGTATTGCCATCTATGGCCAGGTCGCCACAAGCGGAAAACCACTCACCGGTATTGCCGTCAGCGGGGCTGGCGATGAGGGTGAGCGTGCCGGTGTCGGCGATGGTGACCATGCCGGTGTCGCCCTCCGCAGTTTCGAGCGCGGTGGCGATGACGTATTCGCAGGTCTCGGTCATAAACGGGTGGGCGCAGGCGTCGAAGTTGCAGGCTTCCTCATCTACACAGCCGTCGGGGTAGCTGCTCGACGGGGCCAAATAGGAACCGAACGTCTCGTTTTCAAATCCGTGACCGTCCCACTCGCTCACCTGCAGACCAAAGATGGTCGAGTTGTAGTTCATGGTATTCCCACAGATGGCAATCGTAGCGGTGCTCACGTCCTGGGCGGCAAGTTCAAATCCGAAGGCGTTCCAGATTTCCTCCACCTCGGGAAACAAGGTCAAGGTCAGCGGGACCCCAGCGCTGTCTTGCCCCAGTGGAACAGGGAAGTCGTCGTAGCCTGAGTAGCCGTCGGGACACCCGAGGAAGTCGTACAGGCCGATGAAGTCGTTTTCGTCCAAGGTGAAGAGCTCTGTGTCAAAGTAGATGCAGTCGGTGCTGCCCGTTGTGGTGCTGTCGTAGTTGCAGGCGATGGGGTTGTCGCAGGCCAGGGCCGCGTATTCACACAACGTCTCGTCGGGGTTGGTGCAAGGGTCGTAGTTGAGGGCATCCGGGTCTCCGCAGCCAGCGGGCACGGCATTGACCGGGGCGAGGTTGAGTCCGAGGTCTTGCAGCGACCACGATTGGCCATTCCATTCGGAGACGATGGTATTGAGGCCAGCCACGCCGGTCATGGTGTTGCCGCAAAAGGAGAAGGTGGCGTTTTCCAGGGCGGAAATGAGCAGGATGGCCTGCAGCGAGGAGATCAGTCCGTCGGTTGCTGCGCCATTGATGTAGGCTTCGAGGGCACTGTCTACGACCACGGTGACGGGTTCGCCTTGGACGGAAACGACGTTGGCCACGGTGCCTACGCCGGGCTGGATGTCGCATCCGTAGGCGGGGTCGAGGGCGGCGCCGGGCACAAGCCAGAACCCGCCGCTGAGGTCGAAGGTGCCGTCTTCATACTGGCAGTCCGCATCGCTCGTGGCGTTTTCGTCGAAGTTGCAGGCGAGGGCGTCGTTGCACCCGGTGGCTGCCGCTTCCACAGTAATGGTGCCGACCATGCCGCTTGAGGCGTGGTTGCCTATGCTGCAGTCGTACCCATAGGTTCCGGGAACGGTAAAGGTGTGGGTACCCATGCAGACGCCTGCGGCGTCCCCTGATACAGCGGGAAGAGAGAAGACTTCGGGGTTGCCAAAGCTCTCTCCGGTGAGGACGCTCACGTTGCCATTGACATCGTGGAAGCCGCCTTCATTGATCCAGGCCACCGTTTCACCAGCGGTAATCGTCAGGTCGGCAGGGTTGAAGTAGAGGTTGCCGGCCAAGACGGTGTGGTCGGCACCATCACAGTCTTGGGCAAAGAGGGCCACGGGGCTGAGGCCGAGCAGGAGGAGGATTGAAAGGATCCGCATGGTGTTGTTGTGTTGACGCTCAGCAAGGTGCATATAATGTGGGGCAGTTGGTGCCTGCTGGGGTGAATTTTGTGCGCCGCGAGGTGTGGAATCCGGTTGGAAGGGTTCACCGCGCTCTTACGCGCTATTTCTCTCGCCTTTTGTTTGGAAATCAGGGTGTCAGGCGAGAGAATGGTGTGCTGAGAGGGTATTGAAGGGCCATTGAGCGGCGTGTTGTAGGAACTTGGGGCCATAATTTGTAGGATTAATCTGACCTATTCCTTATATTTACTACAGAGATATGGGGTGAAGATCCTGTGCTCATTTCACCAAATCGTTTTCATTCAGGGGCTTGAACGCCCTCGGATTTTCTCAGCTTATGCTGGGGGACACTTGAAACTAACGAGTGATTGCATCCGAATTCGGTCCAAAACAAGGATTTAAATCGTTCGTTCTGATGAGCCCGGCTTCGGCCGGGCTTTTCTTTGGCGCTGCTGGCGCGGCCCGGGTGAGCCTTTGCCTTTCTTCGCTGAGCTTGAACCTTCTGGTTAGCGCGTTTGGTCGGTGACCACCTTGTAAGTGGGGTCTTCGTAGTGGTTGACCTCGATGATGGCGTCGGCGCGGTCCAAGAGCCGCCGGCAGTCCTTGGACAGGTGGCGCAGGTGCACGGTTTTTCCGGCTGCAGCGTAGCGCGCGGTGACCTTGTTCAACGCCTCGATGGCACTCATGTCGGACACCCGTGACTCGGCAAAGTCGAGCACCACGTGATCCGGATCCTCCTGCACGGCGAACTTCTCCTGAAACACGGTGGTGGAGCCAAAGAAGAGGGGCCCAAACAGTTCATAGTGCTTCCAGCCGTTTTCATCGGTGTATTTGCGCGCACGGATGCGGATGGCGTTGTCCCAAGCAAAGATGAGGGCGGCCACCACCACGCCGATGAGAACAGCGAGTGCGAGGTTGTGGAGGACGGCCGTGATGCCGGTCACCAAAATCATGATGATGACGTCGCTGGTGGGCATGCGCCGAAAGGTGCGCAGGGAGGCCCACTCAAAGGTGCCGATGGCAACCATGACCATGAGCCCGGTCAGGGCGGCCATGGGCAACCGTTCTATGAGCGGGGCTCCAAACAGGATGAAGACCAAGAGCATGACGGCTGCAACGATGCCGCTGAGGCGCGCGCGGGCTCCAGAGCTGACGTTGATGAGCGACTGCCCTATCATGGCGCATCCCCCCATGCCGCTGAACAGGCCGCTCATGATGTTGGCGGCGCCTTGGGCCACACATTCGCGGTTGCCCTGTCCGCGGGTTTCGGTGATTTCGTCGAGGATGTTCAAGGTGAGCAGGCTCTCGACCAAGCCCACACCCGCTACGATGGCGGCATAGGGAGCGATGAGAAGCAGCGTTTGGAGGTCAAAGGGGACGGCTGGAATGTGGAAGGGGGGGAATCCGCCTTGGATGCTCGCCAGGTCGCCCACCGTCTTGGTGTCGATGTCGAGCGCCGTGACGATGCCAAAAACGACCAGTATGGCCGTGAGCCCACCCGGGACGGCCTTGGTGAGGCGCGGGAGGAAGGCAATGATGGCCATGGCGACCAGGACCAGTGCTCCAAAGATGCTCAGGTCGGTGCCGGCAAGCCAGTGGCCATCGTCGGTTTGGAACTGGCTGATTTGACTGCCGCCAATGATGATGGCCAGGCCATTGACAAACCCAAAAATGACGGGCTGAGGGACCAGGCGCATGAGCTTTCCGAGGCGCATGAATCCTGCGGCCCCTTGGATGAAGCCCGCGAGAATGACCGTGGCAAAGATGTATTCCGGACCGTGTGAGAGGGCCAATTCCGCCAACACCACCGCGATGGCGCCGGTCGCTCCGCTGATCATGCCCGGCCGGCCGCCGAGGACGCTGGCCACCAAACCCACCACAAAGGCCGCATAGAGCCCTGTGAGCGGGCTGAGTCCGGCAATCAGGGCAAAGGCTACAGCCTCGGGAATCAGCGCCATGGCGACGGTCAGTCCGCTGAGGACTTCCAACCGGTAGTCCACGGTCTGTCTGAAATTGAAGAGGGCGAGTCGCATGGGCAGAAGGGGGGGCGGTAGGAAAAAGGGCGCGAAGCTAAGGCGTCGCGCACCACTTCCCTTTCCTTTTTTGCGGACGTCACAGGCGCGGGCTTGTATTTGAACCCGGGCGCCTTTCCGTTTGTCATACCGACATGCCGTTGCCCACCCTGTCGCCCGAAGAATGCGACCGCCTCATTGGGATGGCGTGGGAAGACCGCACGCCGTTTGATGCGATCGAAGCGCAGTTCGGTCTCAAGGAAAACGATGTCCGCGCCGTGATGCGGCGGCACCTCAAGCCGGGTTCGTTCCGCCGTTGGCGTGAGCGGGTGAAAGGCCGCTCCACCAAGCACGCGGCCCGCCGAAACTTCGGCACGGGCCGCTTCAAGAGCGACAACCAACGCCGCGGCTGACCGCTGGATCAGCTTGCGGTCCGGCGCAAAACGCGGACGGCGCGCAGGGCGATGCGGTTCTCGAGCTCGGGACAGTGCGCGGTACACAGGGCCCTCAAGGCCGCCGGCTTGATGGGGTCTGGGCCAAAGAGCGCGTCGGGAATGGGCGTGCCCACGAGTTCTTGCTCGACGTCCACATTGATCAAGCCCAAAGTGGACACCACGACTTCTTCGGTGCCGTCGCCGAGGTCGCGCACGCTGAGCACCCGAGACAGCGCTCCGATGCGGTCCTCTGGCATGACCGTGCCGCAGTGAAAGGAGTGGATGAGCCGCTCTTCGATGACCTGACGGAATTCCGGTGAAGCCAGCCCTTGCACGAGGGCTTGCACGAACCCGCCGCAGACCACGATGCCTTCGCGGCCGTGGCGCTGCGCGTCAAAGTGGATGGGGTGGGTGTTGCGGACCAAGGTGGTCAGCTCCAGGTTTTCGGACCAGCCGATGGGGCGGACGGCCGGGTGGAGGATGACTTCGCCCGCTTCCACTGGGAGGCTTGGGGGCAGGAAGGCGCCATTGTCTAACCGCTGCCCGGCACCCGCATTGGCCTCGCTGGCGAGGGCGGCATCGAAGGTGGCGTGGTCGGCGCCGTTGCGCTCCAGCGCCTTGCGGCCTTCCAAGCCGGGGATGGCGGCATAGTAGCTGTCTTTGGTGAGGGCAAAGACGGCCTCGCCATGCTGGTTCACGAGGATGTGTGTGGTGACGATGACCGCCGCATCGCCAGCAGAGGTGTTGCGCAGGGCTTCCACGCGGATCCGGGCCCGCACGGTGTCGCCCATCCGCACCGGAGCGATCTGGCGGGCATCGCGCAGCCCGAGGTGGTAGCGGCACGTCTGCGAAAATGGCTCCACGGAGAGGCAAAGGCAGAGGTTGAGCAAGAGGGAGAATGGCAGCGGACGCTCGTCAAAGCCCAACGCCTCGGCGGCAGGCGCTGAAGTCAGCACGGCATCGCTGGTGGGGAAGTGGGCAAACCACTTGGCCCTCCATCCTTCATCGAGGGTGTAGGTGTGGGGGCTTTCGAGGATGGACCCGATTTGGGCGCTGCTGGTGTCGATGCCATAGCGTGGGAACCGTCCCGTGCTGCTCGGAACGGTGGCCTTCACTGTGCCGATTCCGCCGCTGCTGCCACTGGCTTTTCCAGATTCTTGGGCCTCGTCGATGAGGGCCTGTGCGCGCTTGCGCATGGGGGGACCGACCATGCAGCCGTTCATCCGCACGAGCTGGGCTCCGCTGGATCCCTTGATGAGCTTTTCGGCAGAGGCCAGGTCGAGGGCAGAGGCCGAAAAGACTTCATCGGCGATGGCGCGTTGGGAGGGGTGCACCGTAAAGGCACCCGTATAGCCCAGGGCGCGGGTTCTGGTGCAGTACCGCTCAAACCCCTTGGGGTCCTTGACGGCACAAAATGGAGAGGCGATGGCGGGCAGTCCAAGGGCGGCGGCCACGAGCGGTATGCGGGCTTCGGCCAACTCGGCGGCCTTGTCGGCTCCCTTGGGGAAGCGCGTCATGAAGTCTTCTTTGCCAAACATCACAGAGGCCACGCGGGGGGAAGCGCGCACCATGTCCTCCAAATCGAGGTAGGCCTCGGGCAGTTCCACGAGGAGGTGGATGGCGAAATGGCCTTTGGCCAGTTTGAGCTCGGCCTCTTTTTCGGACAGGAGTTGGTCAAAGCTGTAGACCTCATCCGGGCGGCTTGCCATCGGCAGGATAAACCCGCTCAGGGTCGATTGGCACACGGCATCCATGTCCAGCAGCATGCCGCCCACATCGTCCATGCCGTGACAGCGCACCAATACACGGACGCCTTGGGGCAGGGGCTTGGTCAATACGTGCTGGATGGCCTTGCGCCGGGGGGCCTTGTCGCAGGGGCAGACGCCGTCTTCCAGATCGAGGATGACAGTGCCAGGGCGCTGGGGCAGGATGGGCGCCTGGTGGTTGAGCTTATGGAAGTAAGCATTGCGCAGGTCGATGCGGGCATCGATCTCCTGATGGGCCGCAGCCCGGGCTTGGCTCGGCTGGGCCGTGGGTGCTGACGCTTGGAGGCGGGGATGGTGCTCGGGGTGCAAGGGCTGAATCATGGCGGTGCTGAATTGACAGGACCAATACCGCCCTCATTGTTGGGGTTCGGATTGACTTTTGTCATGCCTCCGGATGACATCCTCCGCACGTATACGTGAGGGTGCCCGCAAGGGTGCCTGCAGCGCACCCAGGCGGCAACTGATTTCCTGTTTTTCTGTCAAATCGCGTCAAGGTTGACGGCGGTCGAAAATGGGCCGTCCGTCCGGTATTTATGTCCAGTCAACGGCTCCAAAGTGGGGCTGTGATTCACCCCTAATCCCCCCCCAACACGATGAAGCAAGCACACTTGCACCACGTCCTCCTCGACGCCTCAGGCAGCATGCAGGACTGCTACGACGTCACGCTGTCGACCCTCAATGAACAGGTCGCCGCCATGCGTGAGGTCCAAAAAAACAACCCCGACCAGAACGTCAAGTTCTCCATCTCCGACTTCAGCAGCGATTACCGCATGTGGTTTGGCCCCAAGCCCATCGGCGAGATCCGCGACATCCGCGCTGACCAGTACCAGCTCCGCGGCGCCACGGCCCTGTATGATGCCCTCGGCACGCTCATCACCCGTACCATAGACCACGTGGGGGAGGATGCTCCTGAGAAAGGCACGTCCATTTCCATCATGGTGCTCACCGACGGCTACGAAAATGCCAGCCGGATTTTTTCTGCGGGTGCCTTGAAATTGCTCATCAGCAACCTGACGGAAAAGGGGTGGGAGTTTCGCTTTATCGGCGCCGACATTGACCCCCTCGAGGTGGGGCGTAACATCGGGGTGGATGCAAGCCGATCGCAGCGATTTGCCAAGGAGGAGCTCCACGGATACAGCGATTACATGTCCGCCGAGGTGGAGGATATCCTCATCAAAAAAAGGAGCAGATTTAGTTGAATTTCCAAGCAACTTTTTCGGTATTTCTGCGTCTATCTTAAGAACACGAACACACACATTGGAAGTATTTATATATCGCACGCTGGACGTCGAGGAAGATGCGTTCGCAGCATTGCTGAAGGGGGCCAATGGTCCCCTTCGGCATCTGCGTTTTTCTGAGGGGCCGTTCTTGACCTTGGAAGCGGTGACCGAGGTGGTGCGCGCAGCGTGCAACGGCCAGGGCAATCTGGAGACCAAAGCCATCTTCGGGGTCATCAAGGAAATCCGCAAGCGCGCTGATTTGGCGCCCGACACTGTGATTGTCCTGCTCTCCCGCGTGCGCCATGCCGGCAACTGGTTCAGCATTGGCGAGGGCAACAGCCACTACATGCACGCCGACGATTGGAACCTCTTCATGGCCACGTCGTTTCGCCTGCCGGTGACGTTTTTGCTGGCGAGCAACATCATCATGCGGGGCATGTATGATACGCTGGAAGAGCTCACCTATCGGGCCCATAGTGACGCCCGTGGATGCATCATGGACCTCTGTGGTCACAAGCAGGAGATCAGCCTGAAGCTGCGCACGGCCGATGCCTGTCCGGAGTGCATGGGGCGGATCCGCAGCCGCATCCGGAGTGGGCACCTCGACGCCAATGTGGCCATCGACTGCTTCCGCGTGATGGACAGGGTGCGCCGTGATTTGATGTTTCGGCGCCGCTGGCGGCTGGACCCCGAGCCGGGCCGCTTGACCATCTCGGGCTACGGCCAGCAGATGGACCTTCCGGGGCGCCGCATCAGCATGTCGCCGATACAGCGGGCGCTGTACCAGTTCTTTTTGCTGCACCCAGAGGGTGTGCGGTTGGTCGACCTGCGCGACGAACACCACATCCGCAGGTTGGTCCAGCTCTACCAGGTGATGGCCAACAAGGGCACGCTCGCAGAGCAGGCCACGGTCATCCGCGGGGTGGCCGAGGATGTGGACGGGAAGCTCCAGCAGCACCTGTCCAAGATGCGCCGCGCCTTTCGCGAGGCCCTCGGGTTTCGCGAGGCAGGGCTGTACACCGTCAATGGCGACCCCGGCGAGCCCTACCGCATCCGCTTGTATCGCCAGTTTGTGAATTGGACCGACCGCGAAGGCCAGCCGGTCGACTGCGGTCCCATCACGGAAATCACCTGATCGGCGGGGGGAGCGATCCCCATTTGACGGTTTGTCATGTGGCACCCAAAGGGCGTTAATTCCCTGACAGGCAAATGACAGCGGCATGGTATTTGCACTGTGGAACAGTGGAAACGCCCACTTTGACCTTCGTTTAACGACATCATTTTCACCCTCCCTCTTTTTTACCCTCCCTCTTTTTTTACCCTCCACCTCTCATTCACCCAAAAACCCCAAGCCCTTTGAAACAACTCGTCATTTCCGCCAGCGCGACCCATCGCGATTCTGCTTCCATCAGTTCTTATTTCAGGGAAATCAGCAGGTACGACTTGCTGACCCCCCAAGAGGAGGTCGACTTGGCCATCCGCATCCAAAATGGCGACGACCGCGCCTTGGAACGGATGGTGCAGGCCAACCTCCGTTTTGTCGTTTCGGTCGCCAAGAAGTACCAGCACCTCGGTTTGTCGCTCTCCGATCTCATCAACGAGGGCAACCTGGGCCTGTTGACGGCCGCCCAGCGGTTTGACCACACCAAGGGCTTCAAGTTTATTTCCTACGCCGTCTGGTGGATCCGGCAAAACATCATCAAGGCGGTGCAAGACAACGGCCGCACGGTGCGGATCCCGTCCAACAAGTTGGATGCCATGTACAAGGTGCGCCAGAAGATCAATGGGCTGGAGCAGGAGTTTGAGCGCGTGCCCTCCTCGGAAGAGTTGGCGGAAGCCCTCGACTTGCGGGTCGACCTGGTGACGGGCTGCCTGAAGTTGGACCAGCGCGGCGTGTCGCTGGATGCGCCGTTGAGCGATGACCCTGGCGCGGGATCGCGTTTGGATGTGATTGCCGACCCGGCGGCTGAAGCTTTGGACAGCGGCTTGGAGGCCGCCGACCTCGGTCGCGAAGTCGAGGTGGCCTTGAAGGGGTTGCCTGTCAAGGAGGCCGACTGTCTGCGGATGTTTTTCGGTCTCGGTGGCAAGCCTCCGCGCACCTTGGACGAGATCGCAGCCCGCTTCGGGGTGTCGCGGGAGCGCGCCCGCCAAATCCGCGACAAGGCGCTGGGCCGCCTGCGGACGACGCATGCCTTGTCGGGCATGAACGTCTACCTCTGAAGGACTGATCCGAAAGGGTGGAGGCCCTGCCAATCCGGCGCTCGCTGCAAAGCTGTGCCGGGACGGCGGGGCCTCTTTTTGTGCCACGCCAAGTTTGGCGCTGGCCTTGGTGGATTCGTGCTGGCCTTGTGCTGGC
>DGOE01000083.1:0-19297 GCA_002389295.1 Flavobacteriales bacterium UBA4474
GCTGACCATGTCTTGCCAGAGGTGGATGTTTTCGTTGGCTTCGAGCGTGGACCTCCAGTGTTGAGCAAAGGTGTGGCGGTCGTTTTGCGTCCTTGGTGACCACATGGCGGGGCCTTTGGATCGGTTCAGCATCCGGAATTGAATGGCGCTGCTGTCAGAAATCCGCCCGCTCATGCCCCCCAGGGCATCAATTTCTCTGAGGATTTGCCCCTTGGCCACGCCGCCCATCGCGGGGTTGCAGCTCATGGCGCCAATGGTGGCCAGGTTCATGCTGATGAGGAGTACCCGCTCGCCGAGTGTGGCTGCGGCGTGTGCAGCTTCGTTGCCGGCGTGTCCTCCGCCGACGACAATGACGTCGTAGTTGTCTAACATGGGATGTGTTCCACGTGGAACATTAGGCGTTAAATGCAGGGCGCTGAGCGAGCCAGGCGTCTTCTTTGGCGCGCATGGCTTGCTGTTGCTCTGGGGTGTGGTCTGAGTGGCCCAAAAGGTGCAGGGCGCCGTGGCTCATCACACGGTGCAGTTCGTCGATCGGTTTGGTTCCGTGTGTCTTGGCATTGTCACGGACCCTGTCGATGGATATCAAAATGTCGCCGCTGATTCCTGCCGCGGAATGGTCTCCAAAGGTCAGGATATCAGTGTAGTAGTCGTGCTGCAGGAACTGGTTGTTCGCCTCGAGAATGTGCTCGTCGGTACAAAACAGGTAGCGCAAAGAGGCTATGCCTTGGCCTTCGGCATGTGTGCACCGCAGCAGCCATTGGCGCAGAAGTTGCCTGTGGCGCAGGCGAAAAGAAGGGTGCTGGAAGTGAAAGCTGATGGTGGCCTTCATCCGGCCTGTTCGACCTGGGGCACCGCGTTTTCGAAGCGGAGAACGGCGACGCGGCCGAGTTCCTCAAAGGTGCAGGTATCAGCCAATTGGCGCATGAGAAAAACCCCACGTCCGTTGGGCTTCTCGATGTTTTCGGGTGAAGTCGGATCCGGAATGTTCTCATAATCGAATCCTGGACCTTGGTCAGCAATGCGGAATTCGAGAACAGGCCCATTGGTGGACACCTGTACCTCGACCATCTTGCTGATATCCAGTTTGTTGCCGTGAACGATGGCGTTGTTGACGGCCTCGGTCATGGCGATGAGAATCTCTCCGTAATGGGTCTCGTCAACCCCGAGCTCCTCGCACAGGCTGTTGATGAGTCCCTCTACTTCGGTAATGCCCTCCATGCGGGAGGCAATATGCAGTTGTCGCTGTACGGACATGATGTGGCTTCACTCCCGTTCCGGGATGTCCAAAGTATTGAAATAATCGTTGACCTTCCCTTTATAATAGGGAGTAAGGTCGGCAGGAACGGTTCTGAGCAGTTCAATTTCTTGGGCTTTGCGCCGCTCGTATTCTTCGAGACTGGGCGGTGCGTCCCGGTTTACGTCTTGCGCAGTCCGTGATTCTCGCTCTTCTTTCTCGCCCCGGATGCGTTCCGCGTTTTCTGCTTGAAGAAGCCGGGTCATAATGTCCTGTTGCCTGTCGAGGGTGAGTTGGTCGAGCGCACCGTTGACGATGTCTTTTTCGATGTCCTCCATTTCCTTGGCGATCTGCTCCAGGCCATTTCCTTGCCCGGAGCCGTCTTCATTGAGCTGTTCTCCAAGCTCTTCGGTCATTTTGCGAATGGCCGATTGTTGTGCCGCCATTTGTGCCAATTCCTTGCTGAGTTTCCGTTGGCCTTCCTTGCCCTCCCCTTGGTTGAAGCCCTTCATCTTCTCCTTCATTTGCTCCAGCTGCTTGGTCAGGGATTTCTGCATGCCCTTGATCTGCTTGGCGCTGGGAGAAGGTTTGGATCCGCTGCCTCCAGGCTTTTCACAGTTGCCCGTGCCCGGTTTGTTGCAGCTCGAAGTGTTCTGCATCTGTTGCAGGACTTCATCCAGCAAAAGCGCGAGGTTGTTGAATGAGGTCATCACGTATTGCTGGTTGGTCGTGATGAGCCCGGTTTCCCTGTCCGTGAACCCCTCAAGGGCCTGGCCCATGTGCAGGTTGACGAGGTTGATTTCCCTGTTGACGATCGATTGCAGCTGTGTGACCCGCTTGCTCAAGGCAAAGAGGCTGTCTTTGACCATTTCGGCGTCATCCTTGAGCTTGCGCTGCTCTTGCCCATGGAACACGTAGCGCGGGTCGTCCTTTTGCGTCGTACCGACCGCGGCCATCAGGTCTTCTTCGTCAAATGACAACGTGATGATGTTCTCGAGCAGGGCCCGCAAGGCTTCCATGTCTTCTTCCATGGATTCCTGCTCCCCGGACTCCATGGAGCTCTCCATTTGCTGGGCCATTTGGCTCATTTTGCCTGCGGCGTCCTTTTGCTTTCCAGCGGCTTTTTTCTCTTTGCCATCCTGCAGTTCCTCGCTGGCGCCGTCCATGTCCTGTTTAATCTCCTCCTGGAGCTCTTCCATCATGGGGACGCTGTTCGGGTTTTCAAGCTCCTTGTTGAGCTTCTCTGCATCGTCCAGCGCCTCCTGAATCTTGTCGAAGGCCTTGTTGAGGGAGTCCTGCTTGGCGGCCAACTCCTCTTCGGGGGTTTCCCCACTTTCGGTTTCTTCAGCCAGCGCTTCCTGCTCTTTGGAGAGTTTCTCCAGGTCGGAGATCGCCTCTTCCATCTTCTGTTCCCACTGGAGCTGTTTGAATTGTTCCAGCGCCCTGTCGAGCTCTTGCTCGAGCGACTCTTGGTCCAGGTCCATCTGTTCCAATTGTTGCTCAATCTCCTCCTTGTCGCCCTCTTCAATCTGCTCCATGAGTTCGCGCAGCTCATCAAACATCTTCTGCAGCTCGTCGGTCATGACGTCGTCCATGAGGCGCTGCAACTCCTCTTGCTTTTTCTGAATTTCATCGGTGGGAGGGGTGAATTCCGCCTGCTGCTCGTTTTTCTGGCGGTTCTGCTCCTGCATCTCCTGTACTTGCTCCTTGAGGGCTTCCTGTTGCTTCAGCAGCTCTTCCAGGGCGGCCTTTTCCTCCCAACCGAGCTCTTCTTCCTCCATCAGCTCGCGGCGGAGCTCCCGCATTTGCTCGCGCAGCTGACGCGCCTCCTCGAGGTTCTCCTCCAGGGCCGCTGTGAGCGCTTCGTCAGCGCTGTCCAGCTTCTCGGCCAACTCTTCCTCGGTGGGAGCAGCGTAACGAAACGTCCGCGACCGCGTCACCTTGGGACCATTGACCCCGTCGTTGTCTCGGATTTCAAACCAGTACTCTACCTCGTCTCCCAGACCGATGCCCGCCTCAGACAGGTCCCAGAAATGGAGGAAGGCGTCTTCTCTGCCGCGGGGGCGGTCCAGGTCCTGTCGGGTTTGCTCTCCGCCTTTGGGGCGCCAAACGAAGCGCAGCCCGTTGAAGCCGTAATCGTCTTGGACAATCCCGCTGAAAGAGGTGCGGGTAAAGGACAAGCTGTCTGAAACTTCCGCCACACGGATCGTGGGGGGGCGGTCTTGGATGCTGCGCAAGCGATAACGGACAGAGTCCAGTACTCCGACGGCTTCAGACCGCGGGTGAAGCGTGTAGGTCAGGTCTTCCTTTGCCGTTTTGGTGAAGCTGAACCGGTTGCTCACGTCCGCCGTCAACTGTGCGCTTTCTTCTCCCCACACCAACCCCAGCTCCGTGGTGTTGCGCGTTCCGATTTGGAAGGACAACGCGCTCCCTTCCGGGACATCCAAGTCTCCTTCGTTGCGCTGCTGGTAGGGGGGGAGTCCCGTGTGAGGCGGGGGGGTGATTTCCACGCGCAAATCTTGCAGCTCGGGTCTGGGCAAGACCACCAATTGGACCTCCAATGCGGGCGTTGCGGGTGCGGAAATCAGCAAGTCCAGGGATTCTCGGACGTTGCGAAAGGTGTAGGTCCACGTTTCACCGGAAGACCGGGCCATCCTAAAACGGCCCTCACCGGCCTGGACTTCCACGCGTGTGGGCACTACAGAGCCCTCGGTGCGCACCTCAAGGGTGAAGTCGGATTGGGCGACAGCCTCGAGGGGACCGTCACAAAAAAGCCGGAAATCAGGGGGCGCCACGAGGTCTGCGCGGTGGCGGATCAGCCGCTCTGTCGGGGCATCCACAGCTTCGGGAACCACGATGTACAAGGCGGCAAACACCGCCATAGGAGGGAGGGCGTATTTGAGGTAGCGCCGGTTTTCACCGAAGTCGACCGCGGCCGTGAAGGAGTACGGACGCAGTTGCGCGCTGCGCTGTGCAATGGAGGCGAGGAGTAACCCTTGCCCCTCTGATTCTTCGGTTGCCGCTGCCCGTTCTTGCAACTGAAGCGTATTGAGCAGGCGGTCTTGAATTTCTGGAAAATGCTGGCCGATGATGCGGGCCGCCTCCGCATGCTGGAGCCCTCCCCGCAGCCGCAACAACCGCAGAACAGGCAAGAAGATGAACCGCACCAAAACGAAAGCAACGGTGGCCACAAAGGCATAGAACAGCATTGTGCGGGATGCCGTGCCGAATTTTCCGAAGGCTTCAAGGCCCAAAACGACCAACCACGCGAGCGGCAGGGCAGCGGCCAATAACAGGCCACCCCGCAACATTTCGTTGCGGTGGTACTTCCGGATGAAGGCATCCAGATTCTGTCGTAAGTCCTGCTGTGGCGGGTTTTTCATGGCGGAGATTCCTCAACGGAAAATCAATCCCTGAAGTTACGCCGGGATTGGCTGCCGGAATTCATGAAGTGTTAAACCCGCAATGGGCCCCGGTTCCTACTTTCGCGCTCCAATTCCAACGGACTGAAAATGCGTTCCGTATCCCAATTACCACTGCGGTCTTTGCTCGTGCTGACTGCGTTCCTGAGCCTCAGGCTCCTTTCTGATGCCCAAGGGGTGTTTGTCAATGAGGTCGACTGCGACTCCAATACGGTGCCCGACAGCCTCGAGTTTGTCGAGCTCTATGGAGAGCCCAACATGGCACTGGATGGCCACATTCTCGTGCTATACAAGGGCGGCGGAAACACGGTGACCACCAACGCTTACGCGGCATTCGACCTCGACGGCATGGCCACGGACACTGCGGGCTTCTTTTTGTTGGCCAACCCGGCCGTGCCCGGCGCCGATGTTGTTTTCGAGCCCGGCTTGCTGCGCGACGGTGGAGATGCTGTGGCCCTGTTTCTGGGAGACAGCGCGGACTTTCCTGAGGGAACCCCCCTCACGACCGCCGGGCTGCTCGACGCCGTTGTTTACGGTACAGGTGACCAGACCAATCCTTTTTTGATTGACTCGCTCACCCCCGGACAACCACAATTGGACGAGTGGCTGTACGGCGCTCAGAACGGCGGAAGCTTGTCTTGGTCGCGGTTGCCCGATGGCGGTCCGGCTTTTGCTTCCGATCAAATGGTGTTGCAGCAGCCGACCCCCGGCTACACCAACCTCCTTGAATGTGACGGCGGCTTGATCAGTGCCCAAGGAGGAGAGGGTGGAGAGGCCTTGGTCTGTGTGGACCTTCCCGGTGGCTTCCTTCCTTTTACCGCCCAATCCAACGCGCTGGAAAGCCTCTACGGCTTGGTCATCACAGACCTCCAGGGAGACGTATTGGACGTGGTCCCGGGTGGAGAGGGCAACCTCGGCTACAATTTCTCCGGCTCTCCAGCGGGCCCTTGCCTGGTATGGGGCATGAGCTATGACGGTGACCTCGATCCCGCGAGCATCGAGGTCGGGGCGCCGTACGACAGCATTTCTGCTTCAGGGTGCGTCGCTTTCAGTGCACAGCCCGTGGAGGTGCAGCGCATTTTCTGCTTGCCCCCAAGCTGCGATGGTGGTTCAATTACCACCGCAGCAGGCAACGACGAGGCCATCGGATGCCTCGGGTTTGCCAACACGCTGGTGCATTTCGGATACACTTCTGAAAGCCCAGAGGCCCCCTACCTGTTTGTGGTCACGGATGAGAACGGAGAAATCGTCGACAGCACATCCACCGCCGAGTATGACTTCCAGTCCCTCGGCGAAGGGGAGTATGAGGTCCACGGATTCAGCTACTTGGGCGGCATCGATTCGCTGACCTTCGCCGCGGGGCTTCCCGTGACGGCGCTGACCGCGGATTCATGCAGCGCGCTGTCTTACAATATTTTAAGTGTTTCAATTCAACCATGTGACCCCACGGGATTGTGCACGGAGCTCTTCTTTTCCGAGTACGTCGATGGCAGCAGTTTCAGCAAAGGCCTGGAGCTCTACAATCCGAGCGCGGCATCCGACGTGGATTTGTCCGAATACACCATCAAGACCTACAACAACGGCAGCAGCGTCCCCAACCACGAGCTCGACCTTTCGGGGACGCTCGGTCCCGGGCAGGTCTACACGGTGGTCAATCCACAGGCCGTCCCAGACTTGATCAGCCTGGCCGACGTCCTCGCCGATGTGACCTTGTTCAACGGCAATGACGCCACGACCCTGGAGCGCAATGGGGTGGTGGTCGATGTCCTCGGTGAAGTGGGCGTCAACCCCGGCAGCGATGGATGGCCAGTCAATGACATCACGATGTTGCACAACACATTGGTCCGGGTGCCAGAGGTCACCTCGGGCAGTGCGGATTGGGATGAAGTGGACGACCAGTGGATGGACTACCCGGAAAACACCTTCGAATTTTTCGGTGAACATGACGCCCTCCCTTGTGGGCTCGACACCACCTCGGTGCCCATCATCGGCTTCGGTGTTTCCGAAGTGCTGGCCTTTGAGGGCGATGTGATCGCCATTGAACTGCCCATTGCCCTTCCGCTCAATGAAGTGCAAGTGCAGGTGGATGTCGTGCCGGGCGGCAGCGCCACACCCGTCGCCGACTTCGGCACCCTGTTTCCCCTTTCGCTGACCTTTCCTCAAGGTTGGTTGTCACCCCAGGCGATCACAGTGGGCATTGTGGACGACTTCGAACCGGAGGGCGTGGAGACCTTCACGTTGGTGTTGACCGTCACTTCTGGCGATGCCGAGGTCACCATCGATTCTCTGACCGTCACCATTGCGCCCAACGACCTCGGGTTCCCGCATTACCCCATCGCCGATGTGCGCGGCATCGATGGCAACGGCGTCTTGGACAGCTTGCTGGTGCCTTGCGAGTTGCGGGGTGTGGTGCACGGATTCAACACCTACCCCAGCGGGCTCCGCTTCACCATCATCGACCCCACTTCGGGCATCGAGGTGTTTAGCCCCGTGGACAATTTCAACTACCTCGTGGAAGAGGGGGACAGCGTCCGCATCCGTGGCACGGTCCAGCAATTCCAAGGGTTGGCACAAATTCTGGTCGACACTTTGATCCTCGCCACCCAGGGCGAGGCCCTGAACACGCCTGAACTCGTGAACAGCTTGACGGAAGAGACGGAGAGCGCCCTCATTCGCCTCAAGTGCGTGGAACTGGTCAACCCCAACGCCTGGACCAACCAGGCGCCCCAATTCGAGGTCTATGTCTCCACAGGAGCGGCCTTGTACCTGATGGTGGTGGACGCCGATACCGACCTGTTTGGCACGGAGCCGCCCATCGGCATTTTTGGCGTGACCGGCATTGGCGGTCAGCGCGACGTGGAGGCCCCGTTCCTCGATGGCTATACCATACTGCCGCGCTCGGCTGACGACATTTCAGAGCCCGTGCAGGCGGACTTTTTTGTGGAGGATCCCTGGAATACGGAGAACGGCCCCGTGCCCTTTGAGAACCTTTCTACAGGTGCGGGCGGCTATTTCTGGACCTTCGGCGACGGGACGCAGCCGGACACGACCACTTCGCCCCTCCATGAATTCCCCGTGGACAGCACGTACACGGTGGTGCTGACGGCCCAAAGCCAGGATGGCGTGTGTTCTGACCAATCGGTGCAGGAGGTGACCGTGGTCTTTCCCGATACCAGTACCATCGGCATCTCGACGCCCACCCCGGACGTGCCGTTCCGGTTCGGTCCCAACCCCTTTGGAGGGGCTGCGGTGTTCAGCTTGACCTCTGAGGTTCCTTTGTTGGGCTGGCAACTGTTGGACGGCCTTGGACGGCAGCACCAATCCGGGGGGCGTGTCCCCCAGGATGGGCGCATCGTGCTCGACCCCGCCACGGTCGAAACCGGATGGCACACCCTCCGGTTGATTGGAGAGGCCGGCCGGAGTTGGAGCATCAACCTCATTCGCCGGTAATCCCGGACACATGAAATGAAGCCGCTTCGGGCCCAAATCACACTGCACGCGACCGTTGTGGTGTTCGGGTTTACCGGAGTGCTCGGCAAGCTGATCACGCTTTCGGCGGTGCCCTTGGTTTTTTGGCGCACCCTCATCGGTGCGGGCGGCCTGTACGTCTGGATGTGGATGCGCCGAAAGCAGCGCCCGGAGATGTCGCGGCGCTTGCATGTGGGTGTGGTGGGCACGGGGTTGCTCGTGGCGGTGCATTGGGTGACCTTTTTTGCCGCCATCAAAGCCTCTACGGTATCCCTTGCCCTTGCGGTCATGGCCACCGTGCCGGTCTTTGTGGCGCTCATCGAGCCCATCATCAAACGCAGGCGCATGGACGCCATTGAGTTGCTGCTGGGGTTGGTGGCGGTCTTGGGCCTGTGGTGGATGTACAGGGTGGACGTTACGTACGGCCACGGCATGCTGTTGGCCTTGGTCAGTGCGTTTTGCGCCGCCCTATTTGGCACGCTCAACAGCGTGTGGTCCCAGTCCCTGCCTTCGCTCGCTGTTTCGCGCATCGAATTGGCCTCCGCCTGTGTGGCATTGGGCCTTTGGATGACTTTCTTGGGCCTGTGGGATACTGCGGTGCCTTCCACCGCGGATGCGGGTTGGTTGTTGTTGTTGGGCCTGGTCGCCACATCATTGGCGTTTGCCCTGACGGTGGAGGTCATGCGGGTGCTCAGTCCGTTTACCGTGGCCATGGCCATCAACCTGGAGCCGGTTTATGCCATCATATTGGCGCTGTTCATCTTCGGAAAGGAAGAGGTGATGCCGCCCGGGTTTTATGGGGGCGCTGCCGTTTTGTTGGCGACGGTTTTTGTCGACGCCTACATCAAGCGCCGAAGGAAACGGGCCGAAGCCTGACCCTTACCCCATCAGTTCCATGGTGATGGCATCGCCCATGGGCCAGCGTTTTTCGGGAATGCGCAGCCGGCCCTCCACCCACTCGCACGCCCCTGTTTTGATGAGGTTTGGCAGGTTTGCGTGCGATTCGATGCCGATGCCCGTTTGTTGCAGTAGGTCCGCTGGACTTACCCCTTCAATTCTGCGCAGTCCGGTGATCAGAGCCTCGTTGTATCGGTCCACGGCGCTGAGTTTCTCCGATTGGCGCTGCGCCTCAAAGTCTCCGGATTCCGCGCGTTTCAGGTAGGCGGCATTGGACCGGGCGTTCCACCACCGGGTGTCGTTGCGAAAGCTGTGCGCACCAGGCCCAATGCCCAGATAAGGGGTCCCGTTCCAGTAAGCCGAGTTGTGTCGGCTGCGCCCGCCCGCCCGGGCAAAATTGGATACTTCATAGTGCGCGAAACCCGCCCCGGCAGTGCGGCTGCACAGGGCGTCATACTCCTGGACCACAGTGTCATCAGGCGGCGCAACGGCTTGGCCCGCGGCCAATTGTCGGCCGTACAGCGTGCGCGGTTCGGCGGTGAGAATATAGCAGCTCAAGTGGTCGACGGGAAGGGCACAGGCGCGCGTCAAATCCTGCGACCAGCGATCGGCACCCCCCGTCGGCAGCCCGTACATGAGGTCCAATGAAAGGTGCTCAAACCCGGCGGCGGCTGCGCTGAGGATGGCGCTTTCGGCCCTGTCAACACTGTGTATTCTGCGCATCCACGTCAAGACGTCCGCATCGAAACTCTGCACCCCGATGCTCAACCTGTCCACTCCGATTTCACGCAGCCGGCCGACTTCGGCGTCCCCGAGGTCTTCAGGGTTGGCTTCAAGGGTCCATTCTTCCAGCGCCCATTGGGCCCCTTCAAACGCGGCATTGGCAATGCGCAAAATGGCTTCGGCCCCCAGCACGCTGGGCGTTCCCCCGCCAAAATAGAGGGTCTTGAACGTCTCGTCCCGCCAAGCCGGCAACGCCCCTTTCAATTCCGCAATCAACGCGTCCACCATGCGCTCCCGGTCACCGAGTTTGGTGGTGAAATGGAAATCGCAATAGGAGCAGGCTTGCGCGCAAAAAGGAACGTGCACATACAATCCTGCCATGAAGCGCAATTTCGGTGCTGTACGGAGGTAAATTGCACCATGGCCCATTATCGCAACGCCGAAGGGGATGAAATGCCAATGGGTGCAGGTGATGCCCGCCTGCACAAGGATGAGCGCGGCCAGTGGTGGGTGCGCATTGGCCTGCGCAATCACAGGGTCTCGCTGCAGCCCCTCGATGGCGGCCAGTGGGATGTTCGGCTCGATGGCGCAAGCGATACCTGGAGCATCAAAACCTTGCGGGAGACGCTCATGGAGCGGATGGGAATCGAAGAGGGCGCAGCTGACCTGTCGTTGGAATTGCGTGCGCCCATGCCCGGCAAAGTGCTGAAGATTCTTGTGAAGGAAGGACAATCCGTAGAAGAAGGAGACGCCATGTTGGTGCTCGAGGCCATGAAAATGGAGAACGTGCTGCGGGCGGGCATGGCCGGATTGGTGGCCAACATTGATGTCGAGGTGGGCAGTGCGGTCGAGAAGGAGGCCGTATTGATTTCGATGGCAGATTAAGCCTGCTGAGGCAACGTCCCTTAACCACCCTCCGTTGTGGATAATACATGGCGGCGCCGTTTCAGGGCCCGCTACTGCCGCTACCTTCGATAATCACACCCATGAACGCACACAGAATCGGCATTGCCCTGCTCATTATGTCGCTGATTGCAGCGTCTGCGCCCCTGCGCGGCCAGTCGTGCAATGACCCATTGACGGTTTGCCCAGAGGAGCCCACTTCGCTGTTCATCACCGAAGCGGCGTTTTTGAATTTCGATTGCATCGACGCGACCCATGTCGCCGTGATCAAATTCAGGTCCAATCACAATTTTGAGAACCCCGGAAATGCCCGCGTGCGCATCACACAGGTCACGTGTGAAGGTGCTGCCGGTCCGGACACCCTGTCCGCCGTGGTGGTTTCTTCTAATGGAGACCCCTGCGACCCCGCCTCCCTGACGGCCATGGGTCCGTGTATTTCGGGGGTGGATGATTTGATCTGGGAGTCATCAACCCTGGACCACAACTCCGAGTATTTTTTGCTCATCGGGACAGAACACGACCCCTCCGACACCCTGTGCGCGATGTATGTCGAACTCGAGGGCGACGGCGTCACCATGGACGCCTGCTGCAACCACACCATAATTCCTGGCGCCTCTGCAGAGCTTGAGGTGGTGGGTGGAGACCCCGTTTATGGCTACTCCTGGTCTCCGGATTTCTACTTGTCCGACCCCGACATGGCGGTCACCACCGTGACGCCTGCAGAGACCATTACCTACCTCGTGGACGGTGTCATTGGTGATTGCCAGGTGAGCAGCTCGGTCACGGTCACGGTGGGCTCGCCCATTGGTGTGCCCAACAGCTTCACACCAAACGGGGACAACATCAACGACTTCTGGGGCATCGATGGCATCGGGGCCTTCCCCGGCGCCAAGGTGGAGGTGTTCAACCGCTGGGGACAGCTTGTGCACCGTTCGCTCGGCTACGCTCAGCCTTGGGATGGCACTGGCCGCTCCGGAAAAGCACTCAATGAAGGCACATACTACTACGTCATCGAATTGAATGACGAGTTGTTGCCCATCCCACCTGAAACGGGCCACGTGGCCATCATACGATGAAGCAGCAGGCTTTTCATATTTCCGTTTGCGCGCTGTGTTTGATCGGGTTGTTTGCGGGCGACCTGAACGCCCAACAGCTTCCGTTGCGCACCAATTGGCAGTTCAATTACTTCCAGGAAAACCCCGCCTTTGCCGGCTTTAGCGACTGTCTGGAGCTGAAGGCAGGATTTCGCCAGCAATGGGTAGGGTTTGACGGCGCCCCGTCCACCGCGTTTGCCAACCTCCAAGGCGAATTGGGCCGCTCCGCAGGCGGCGGGATACACGGCATTGGTGGCCGCGTGACCGATGATTCAGCAGGCCCATATGGCTTTACCCAATTGGACCTGGCCTACGCCTACCACCTCAAGATGGCCAAGGGCTGGCGCTTAGCCGCCGGCGCCGCTATTGGCTTTATGCAGTATCGATTGTCCCTGGGTGAAATCATCCTACCGGACTTTCAGGCGGGCAATGATCCCGCCATAACATCCAGCGCGAACCAGTTGCTGGCGCCCACCATGGACTTTGGGGTGTGGGCTTACAACAAGTACACGTTCTGGGGGCTTTCCGTGCAGAACCTCATCGAGCCGTCTGTAGACCAGTGGGGCTTGGACACCCGCTTCAGGCGACACGTGAGTTTCAACGGGGGCTCCATGATCCGTTTGGAGGGGCCGTGGAGCTTTCACCCAGCCGGAGCCTTGCGCTTTGCTGCCGGCGCTCCTGTCGCGGTGGATGTTCAGGCCATGTTTGATTACGACGAGGTGATCCGCTTTGGCTTGGGTTATCGCAACGAAAGCGCGCTTTCGGGGTTGATGACCCTTCAGTTGATGGAGAACCTGACCGTAGGCTACGCCTATGACTGGAACGTGGGCGCGTTGAGTCAGGCGTCCTCCAACACGCATGAAATCACCATCGGGGTGCTGGCTTGCCCCGTCAAATCAGGCCACGTGCCATGTGCTGCTTTTCAATGAAAAAGGGGCAACCTTGGGCGGCTTTTGCCGTATGTGGGTGTAATCGCTGATGACGAAACGCGCCAGGCAATATCGACCGAAGACCGTTCCCTCAGCGAGAACGCGACCGGTCGCCGCTGCCGCGTTTGCCCTTCTTTCCTTTCTTTTTCTATTCGTTCGGGCCGGGGCCCAGTGCCCCACTGCAATCCAAGTGCTGCAACCCATTTCCTGCAGCGGCGCCGACGACGGGGTCTTGACCGTCACGCCCCCTGACGGAGTGGACGCTGCCGATGTCTACTGGATTCAGAATACGGACACCCTTTTCGGCGCCACGCAGGCCGGTTTGGGGCCGGGAAGCTACCTCGCCTTTATTCCGGGCTGTCCCGCCTTGGGCATCACCGTCAACGAGCCCTTTACCTTCTTTATTACCGCGGAAGTCAGCCTGCTGCCCACCTGTGATGCCCCTTGTTCAGGGCAAATCACGGTCACCCCCAATTTTGGTCAAGGGGACATCACCTATTCGTGGTCTCATGACGCCGCAGAGACCGGTCCCGTCGGGAGCAATGTGTGCGAGCAGGTGGTGCTCGTCTCGGCCACGGATGTCAACGGCTGCTTCGACCAGGACATGGTCACCGTTTCCATTCCCCCTGTGGAGGTCTTGACCTTTCCGACCCCCCCGAGTTGCGCGGGGTTTGCCGATGGCGCGATCTCGGCCGTGGCCACAGGTGGCCTCGGTGGGGCATTCAGTTTCGAGTGGGAGGATGCCTTCGGCAACATTGTCGGCACATCAGCAGACATCACCGGCCTTGAGGCGGGGGGGTATTTGGTGACGGCCACGGATACAGGAGGTTGTGCCCTCTCTCAAGCGGTGTTCCTCGACGCGCCGCCGCCAGTAGATGTGGACGTGACGGTCGAGGGCATCAGTTGTTTTGGTGCCGCAGACGGCGTGGCTTCGGCTTACTTCGAGGACGCCGTCATGTACGATTGGAGCGGCCCGGGGGGGTTCACGGCGTCCGGTGCGGACGCGGATACAGTGTCCGCACTCTCTGCGGGAAGCTATGTGGTAACGGTGACGGCTTCAGATGGTTGTGTGGGTATCGGTGAGGCCGAAGTGGTGTCCCCGGACCCGCTCGAGGTCACGCCCTTTTTGGACCCGCCAGCATGTCCCGGCCTGTCCGATGGGGTGGTGGGCACCGTTTCCTTTGGTGGAACACCGGATTACACAACTGTGTGGACCCTGCCAGATGGGAGCACACAGACCAGCACCTTTTTGAGCGGCATTCCCGCGGGCAGCTACATTTTTGAGACCACAGACGCCAATGGCTGCGCCACTTCCGGGGCGGCTGAGTTGGAAGACCCGGCACCTGTCGCGGTCACGATCGCATATGATGATCCGGCATGTGCACAGGGCCCGCTTTCTGAGCAAGGGGGGTTGGAGGCTTTGCCTTCTGGAGGCCTGCCGCCTTATGATGCGGTGTGGGTGAATGCGTCATCGGGTGAAGTCGTTTCTCTGGGACTGAGTGCGACCAACCTGGCTGCAGGTGTTTATGGGCTGGGCCTGTTGGACGCCATGGGCTGCCTGTTGGACACCGTGGTGGCGCTGGAGGCACCAGATTCGCTCTTGGTTGACATTGCATCCTCGGACCCCGCGTGCGCAGGGGAGTCCAGCGGTGGGATCCTGGCCTCAGCGTCAGGGGGAACACCGGACTACAACTACTTGTGGACGGGCGATGTGGCCGCCACATTGTCCCCCGAGCTTTCAAACATGGGCGCGGGCAGCTACGCATTGGAGGTGACCGACGCCAACGGCTGCCAAGTGACGGCTGTGGTGGGCCTCGAGGACCCCGAACCCCTTTCTGTCGAAGTGGAAACGGTGCTGGTAGGCTGCGCAGGAAGCGACGGAGGAGCCTCGGCGAGCCCTTCAGGCGGCAACCCGCCCTACGGCTTTGTTTGGACGGACGCCTCCGGAATCATCCTCTCCAATGCAGATTCGGTGGGTGGCCTGGCTCCCGGCACGGTCAACCTCTCGCTGACGGACGCCAATGGTTGTTCGACAACCCTGTCCACGGAGGTGGGCAGCCTGCCGCCGTTGACTTTGGACGCAGACGTTGCCATTGTGGATTGTGAAACGGGCCATGCCGCCCTGACGGCCGCCGCTGCAGGGGGCGCCCCGCCTTTGACACTGGTCCTGAGCGAAGCCGGTTCCGAGGTGGATTCCGATGGCTGGAACGACCTCCCGCCAGGAGACTACACGCTTCAGGTGACGGATCAAAGGGGTTGTGCGGTCGACGTTTCATTCTTCGTCTACCCACCCATCACCGTCTCTGCAGCAGTGGTGCCCTTTGGGTGCGCAGGCGGTGGAACCATTGCCGTTTCGGCCGCAGGGGGAGACCCTGCTTCGCCGCTGGTGATTGAGATCCCCGCTTTGGGCCCTCCGGCAAGTGAGGACCCCGGTTTCGCCAGCTGGGCATCCATCCCGGAAGGCGTGTATTTCGCCACCGTCAGTGATGGCGCGTGCACGGTGGAAACGCTGGTCGAAATGACGGGCGTGGAGTTGTTTGATTGGTCCATCGAAGTGACACCATTTGCTTGTGAAGGCGCCGCAGGGGGCATCAGTGCCGCAGTGACGGGAGGAGCATTGCCTTTGTTGGTGACGGGGAGCGCAGTGGACGGAAGCACAACCTGGTCTGTGCTGGACACGACGGGCCTGGCGCCTGGCGCCTACACTCTGAGTGTTTTGGATGCCGCCGGATGCCAGCGAGACACCGTGTTGGAGGTGGGGGCATTGGCCGAATTGGAATTGGATGCGACCGTGACCGATGTCTCCTGTCCGGGAGCAGATGATGGTGAATTGACCCTGCTTGGCGCTGGGGGCGCCGCGCCGCTGGTTTTTGGCGCAAATGGACCCTCTGGCCTTGTCGTTGCCCCATTTGAAGGCTTGTCGCCCGGCACTTACACAGCAGGTGTTGTGGACGCCCGAGGGTGCACAGCAGACACCATTGTTGAGGTGGCCGCTCCTGCAGCATTTCAAATCGAGACAGCGCTGCAGCCCGAGTCCTGTTCAGGGACCGCGGACGGCGCCGCCCAAGTCACAGCCGCAGGGGGCACAGGGTCATTGCAGGTGCAGTGGACGGGGGGACCTGCATCGGAAACGTGGTCCGGCTTGGTGGCGGGCACGTATACCTGGACCGTATCGGACGCCAATGGTTGTGACACCACCGGCACGGCCGAAATCGAGACCCTTGGGGGCGTGGACGCTGTGGCCGAGGTGCTCCCCGGAACCTGCGCGGATGGCATATCATCCGGCACGGTGGTGATCACCATCACAGGAAACCCCGGGTCGGCCGACGTACTGTTGGGCGGGCTACCAGCGGATGAGACGGGATTGACAGACACCACAGCCACCTGGACCTGGAACGGCCTGGCTGCGGGAAACTATGGTTGGACGGCATCCCTGGGCGCGACCTGCGCTTCTGCGGGTCAGGTGCAAGTAGACCTTCCTGCGCCGCTCCAGTTTCTGGGGCTGGCAGACATGCCGGCGTGCGAAGGTGGAACGGGCGCAGTATTGGGCAACCCCACGGGTGGCACAGCGCCCTTGGCCTCATCATGGACCGGCATGACAACAGCGGGAGACACCTTGGTGGGCTCCGGATCGGCAGCAAGCGCATTGCCCGCAGGCACATACGTGTGGACCCTGTCCGATGCGGCGGGCTGTGCATTGGACACCACCATTTCGCTCGTGCCTACGTCCAGTGGATTGGGCCTTGACATGGCCCTAACCCAACCCAGTTGTGGAGGAGCGCTCGCAGGGGCAGCAACCTTGGATGCATTTGGTGGCATTCCCCCTTACGCCGTTGTCGTGCAAGGCGCTGCCGATTCGGTTTTCTTGCCCTTCCTCGTTCCTGGCCCATACCCCTTGACCTTGATAGACTCAATAGGGTGCACCTACTTGGACACCATTGTGATCGACGCAGCCAGTGACTTCGTGCTGTTTGCAGCGGTGGATTCGGCCTCTTGTGCAAACAGCGAAGACGGACAAATTGCCTTGTCTACAGAAAATGGAACGGGAAGCGTGGACTACACGTTTTCTGGTCCTTTTGGCGCCGTTGCCACTGGGGACACCATCTCTGGGGTGGGTGCGGGCATCTATGAAGTCACGGCATTGGACGACGCCGGTTGTCCCGCTGTGTTGCTGGTGGAGGTCTTGGCACCTCCCGCCGTGACGGTGGTGCTGGACACCCTTGACAGGCCCAGTTGCTCCGGCGATGAGGACGGATTGCTCGCGGTATCGGTATCGGGTGGGGCGGGTGCGCCCTTCACAGTGAATTGGTATGTGGAGGGTGAATTCTTGGCCGAAGGAGCTGTTCAGGCTGATTTGGGCGAAGGCCAATACGCCGTTGAGGCGCTCGACGCCCAAGGCTGTGCAGCTCAAATCGCGTCCATTCCACTGGTGGCCGAAGGCGATGTGGTGCTCACAGTGCCGCCGGATACAGCACTGTGTGCTGGCACCCCCCTTGAATTGGAGGCCCTTTCTGATGGCGCCACCGAAGCCTATTGGGCCCTTCCTGACGGCGCCAATGGCGTGGGTTTGAGCGCCCAAACAGCGGCAGTTTCCGAAGGGTTGGCCTATTGGGTATACACCGCCATCAGGCTCGGCTGTGTGCGAGAAGACTCCGTGGCGGTCACAGGTTTTGCCTTGCCCACCCCGGATGCCGGTCAGGACGCGCAGATTGCCTCAGGTGCGACAGCCGGCCTGGGCGCAGGTGGTGCGACAGAAGAATGGACATACGCTTGGTTCCCCAGCGCCGATGTCGCCTTCCCTGAATCCGCAACGACCCCGACCAACCCGCTCTTTTCCACCACCACTTTCCTGCTGGAGGCCACCACGGCGAATGGCTGCACGGCGGTGGACACGGCCCTAGTGGAGGTGTTGCAGGAACTGGACATCCCCTCGGGCTTTACCCCTAACGGCGATGGCGTGAACGACCAGTGGAATCTCTCGGGTGTAGACCAATACCCCAGCGCGGAAATCACAGTGTTCAACCGATGGGGAGATGTCCTCTTCACCAGAGGTGTGGCCGATGGTTCATGGGATGGAACCCTCAACGGCACAGCCGTGCCGGTGGGGACTTACTACTATCACATTCGCGTCGAAGAGCCCGCCATCCAAACCGAATGGACGGGTCCCATTACGATCATGAGATGATGCCCGGCATGAACAAGATCATATTCCGCTTCGGGTGTTGGGCGTTCTTGGCGTGTGCCACCGCTCAAGTCGCCTCTGCGCAGCAGCAGCCCGTGACGACGTTGCCGCTGGACCACATGTTTGACGCGCACCCTGCTGCGGCGGGGATGGACTCGCTCATTCACGTGAGTCTCTGGCAGCGGAGCCCTTGGACCGGTGTGCCCTCGGCACCCCGAACGACTTCTTTGGCCTTGACCTCACCAACGGCATCGAAATCTTTGGGGTGGGGGGCCCGGGTATGGAGCGACATCGCCGGCCCCACGCGGATGTCTGGCGCACATGTCGGACTGGCATACAAGACGCGATGGACCCGTGATTTGGGGCTGTCTTTCGGGCTCGGCTTGGGCTGGACCCAATTTGCGTTGGACGGCAACAAGATTGAACTTGAACAAGGCGGCGACCCCGTCTTGGGAGACACCTACCAGTCCGTTGGGGTGCCCGACGCTTCTGCGGGCTTGCTCCTTTCCGGAGGTGCCTTTCAACTGGCGGTGTCCGCGGGTCAGATTTTGGGTTCCAGCCTGCCTGTGTACCAGGGCACAAATTTGGATTCCCGGCTTCAGTCACATCTGCGTGCACAAGTGTCCTACCGCTACAGCTCCGGAGATTGGGGCTGGACGCCTGTGTTGCAGTACCAACACTTGCGTCCCATTCCCGCCGAATGGTCAGCAGCCATGCGGGTGGACCACAGCCGCGACGTCTGGGCGATGGCGGGGTACCGCTCTGCGGGCGCAGCCCATTTGGGCGCAGGCGTCAAAATCAACAACCAGTTGACCTTCAGCTACAACAGGAATTGGGCCACGGGCAGTTTGGCCCAGGTTCTTGGGGGTGGACACGAGGTGGTACTCGGATTCACCGTCCCCCGTTGATGAAGGCTTTTGGTGTGGGTTTGGAAGGGCTCCAACCCCAATAGTTTAGCGGCATCAACAACGAGAAGGCCGGATCATGGCGGGATTCAAGAATTTGGAAGACCTGGTGGGAGACCTGGGAGAGGGGTTGCGCAAATTGCGCGCAGGGGCATTGGAGCCCGAAGAATTGGACCCACTCGTGGTAGATGCGCGGGAGCTGTGCGACCGGCTGATTTTATTGCGTTTCAAGGCGCACGAATTTTCATACGAAGTGAGAAAAAAGGCGCCCCAGGGCGGCTTGGATGACGCCGCAGCCGACAGGCAGCCCGTGCGGCCCTTTCGGATCGGGGCAGCCTACCAGACGTCGTTGATTGACGCCATTGAGGAGGTCAGCCGCGAGCAAGCCGAACAGGCAGAGGAGGCGCGACGCTCCGCCGGAGTTCCCGAATTGTTTGACGCCGTTGCATCGGGGGTTGAGTCGCCCACCACACCCCTTGTCGCGCCGGATGTCACTGCCACACCGGAGGCAACGCCTGAGGCTGTGGAGACACCCGAAGC
>DGOE01000083.1:19391-19835 GCA_002389295.1 Flavobacteriales bacterium UBA4474
GGAGCAGGCGGAGGTGGCCGACACCAATGATGCGCCCGATGAGGTGGTCGCCACTGGCGAACCCGAACCCGCCGCAGAGGAATCCATGGCACCCGTCACCGACACAGTGGGCGCGGCAGGAGCAGATCAGCCGGAAAGCACGGCCGAAGCACCAACGATGGTGCAGACAGAAGACGCGGCGCCGGCATCGCTCGCTGAGAAGATGGAGCGACAGCCGATCAAGGATTTGCGCAAGGCGTTCAGTCTGGTCGAGAAATACGAGTGCATCAAAATGCTGTTTGCCGACGATGCTGTAGAATTCAACCGGGTGCTCGACGCCTTGGAAGAAGCCGGAACCTATGAGTTGGCCTTGCATTGGTTGGGACAACAGGTGCCGTCGTTTGGCGATTGGGACAGCGAAGACCCTGTCGTGATGCGCTTCCTGGAAAGGGTGGAACGCCGATA
>DGOE01000161.1 GCA_002389295.1 Flavobacteriales bacterium UBA4474
CGCGCGCGCCTTGGGCGCCCTGTATCCGCGCTTGAAAAGGGCGTCCTTTCCCACCAGGTCCAGTGAAATCGTCACCTCCTCCCCCGCAATGTGCAGGTGCACCATTTGCTCGGGTGCCGTGCGGTTGATGTTCAAATGGTGTACAGCGCGCCCCCGGGATTCCGACTTGAAATGGTCGTTCAGGGCGTCCTTGAGCCGGAACATCGCAAACTGATCGTGCGGGAAATGGTCGCTGTTGACCGTGACATCCAAGGCCAGTGATCGCCGCGGATCAATCCACCTTCCCCAGTCCAACTTGACGGCCTTGGCGTGCAAATCGTCGGGGCCGTTGGCTTTGAAGGAAAACACAGGACGGAGCACGCGTACCGAAAAACGGGTGCAATGCAGAAAACGATACAACACCTCATCGGTGGCCTCAAACTTGGCACTGCGGCGGCCGGGTTCTACTGCATTGGCCCCGTGCGACTCCAACTCCTGGCACAAGGCCGGTTCGAGTCCCATGAGCGTTCGGACGACGTAGGCGTTGGCCTTGTTTTGTGGCGCTTTCATCCTCCTTTGTGTTTGACGCGGTAACCCGAAGCTGTGAGCCAATCGGCAGCACGGCCGCGGTGGTCACCCTGCAACAGGATCACCCCGTCTTTCCATCCTCCACCCACGCCGCAGTGCGCTTTGAGCGCGCGGGCAACATCCACGGCAACATCACCGTGGAGCTGGGCATCGAAGCCTTCGATCAACGTGACCTCCTTGCCGCGGCGGGCCTTTTTGTCGCGGGAAATGTAGAGCTGTCCTGGGCCCGCGGGCATTTCCGGAGCACTTTCTGTCGGCAATGCGGCCTTTTCGCCTCCCATCGCCTTGTGCAAATCCGCCAAGGCATCCAAGCTGTTCAGCCTTTTCATACCTTCTCCATCCTTGGACATGAAGCGAAGATAGAAGGGTCTCGCCCGGTTTTCGTATCTTTATATAAGTTCAGACGAAAATCATGTTTTCAACTCCGCTATTTCGTTTTTTGATGATGAGCACCTTGTTGCTCACGGCATCCATCAGCCGGTCCCAATGCAACGACTACGACTTGATGTTGCTTTGTGACAGCGCAACGATGGTGAACATCGCCACATCTTCGGCGGGATTGGACTGTGCATTCAACCCCGATCCTGCCGGTTGCTTCATCACATTGGCCACGCCCCTTTTGCCCACGATGTCAGCGGGTTGCATTGATTGCTTTTCACAGCAGGCCAATTGTGTACTCGACAATTGCGCCACCATCTGTGCTTTTGGCAGCACCGAAGCGTGCGACGCCTGCGTCTACGAAAACTGTCAGCCCGCTTTCGAGGCATGCGCTGGCATTGTAGACATGGACAACGATACACACAACAACATCTGCGACTGCGACGACAACAACCCCCTGCAATACCCTGGTGCCCCGGGCACCAACCAAGGCATTGACAACAACTGCAACGACCTGATGGAAGTCAGTGAAATTGCAGAAATCGGCTGTCCAGCAGACCTCTCTGGCGACGGGCTGGTGGGGGCGGCGGACCTGGTGATCTTCTTGGGGCAGTTCGGCTGCATGACCGATTGCGGCGATACTGACCTCGACGGCGATGGCCTGGTGGGCGTTTCCGACCTCGTGGTGCTCCTGGGCCAGATTGGCCTGTTCTGCGAGTAACCGAACTTGGTCCGCACATGGACCTGCACACTTTTGCCGCAGCCGAGGGTTCTCCTGAACCGCCCTTGTTGGCGCGCCTGAGGCTCGCCACATGGCAACGGACCCGGCACGGCCGGCTCATGACCGACCCGCACACCGGTCGGGTACTCTCCTTGGTGTCTCACATGGTCAGGCCACACACCGCCATTGAACTGGGCACCTTTAGCGGATACGGCACCCTGTGTTTGCTTGAAGGCCTTGCCCCAGGAGGGACCCTGCATACCGTAGAGCGCAACGACGAGCTCTTTGGCCTTCACGACGCGCACTGGTCCGAACATCCGCGGGGAGGCGACATCCAGAGACACCACGGCCAAGCCATGGATGTGCTCGCGGGGTGGCCTGCCAGCACCCCCATTGATTTGGCCTACGTAGACGCAGACAAGGAAAGCGTCGTGGTGCAATTCGAAGCCCTGCTGCCCCTGATGGCGCCGAGGGGTTGGATGCTGTTTGACAACACGTGGTGGAACGGCACTTTGGAGACGGCCCAGGGGCCAAAACCCGATGGGCTGCGCGCCCTCAACGACAGGCTCAAAAATGACAGCGCCCTGCAGGTCGTCGTTTTGCCCGTCGGCGATGGCCTCACCATCGCGCGGAAGCGCTGATTACAGGCCGCAGCAGAAAGCGCCGACACCGACGCCAATCAGTCCAGCCGAAAAACGCCGGGCGGCTTCAGAGCACCGCGGCGACCTTGTCGGCCGCCTCCTGAAGCAGGATGGCGCTGTGCACCTCCAGTCCACTTTCGTCGATCAGCTTTTTGGCCTCCACAGCATTGGTACCCTGGAGCCGGACGATGATGGGCACATCGATGGAGCCCATGTTTTTGTAGGCATCCACAACCCCTTGCGCCACGCGATCACAGCGGACGATGCCACCAAAAATGTTGACCAGGATCGCCTTCACCGCAGGGTCGCGCAGGATGATGCGAAACGCCTTTTCCACCCGCTCGGCATCGGCCGTACCACCGACGTCCAAGAAGTTGGCCGGTTCCCCGCCGCTGAGCTTGATGATGTCCATCGTGGCCATGGCCAGTCCAGCGCCATTGACCATGCAGCCCACGTTGCCGTCGAGCTTGACGTAGTTCAATCCCGCTTCACCGGCTTCCACCTCCGTGGCGTCCTCCTCAGAGGTGTCGCGCATGGCGGCGTAATCCGGGTGGCGGTAGAGGCTGTTGCCGTCGAGGGTCACTTTGGCGTCCACCGCAATCACCCGGTCGTCGGAGGTCTTGAGCACCGGGTTGATTTCAAACATGGACGCGTCGCTGCCCACGTAAGCCGCATAGAGCGACTTGACGAACTTGACCATCTCCTTGAATGCCTTGCCGGACAGGCCGAAATTGAAAGCGATGCGGCGCGCCTGGAAATCGCGCAGGCCGAGGGCCGGATCGATGGTCTCCTTGAAAATCTGATCAGGGGTTTCCTCTGCCACCGCCTCGATGTCCATGCCGCCCTGGGGGCTGTACATGACGATGTTGCGGCCCTGGCTGCGGTCGAGCAATACACTCATGTAAAACTCACGGGGCTCGCTGTCGCCAGGTTCGTAGACGTCTTGGGCGATGAGCACGCGGTTGACCTGCTTGCCCTTGGCGTTGGTTTGGGCCGTCACCAAGTGGCCGCCCAAAATACCTGCTGCCGTGTCCTTCACGTGTTCGAGTCCCTTGGCCAGGACCACCCCGTGGCTGCCCGTCTCGGTGACCGTGCCCTTGCCGCGTCCACCGGCGTGGATCTGCGCCTTGACCACGAACCAACCGGTTCCGGTCTCCTCCTGAAGCTGTTCAGCCACAGCGTGTGCCTCTTCTGGCGAGGAGGCGACGCGCCCTTCTTGGATGGCGACACCGTATTGTTTGAGAATGGACTTGCCTTGGAATTCGTGGAGGTTCATTGCGCTGCGGATTCTGAATGCGGCCTTTTCGGCGCCGCGAAGTTAGCCTTCGGACGTAGCTTTCGCACATGCTCAAGGCGACCGGCATTCACAAAAGCCACGGCGACCTCCATGTCTTGCGGGGCGTGGACGTATCGCTGACCGCTGGAGAGGTCGTCTCCATCGTCGGCCCTTCCGGCGCGGGCAAGACCACATTGCTCAACGTTCTCTCCACGTTGGACCGCGCCGACAGCGGCTCGGTCATCGTGGAAAACACCGACCTCTCCACGCTGCGCGACAAGGCCCTCGCCCGTTTCAGAAACACCCACATCGGCTTCGTCTTTCAGTTCCACCAACTGCTGCCCGAGTTCAACGCCCTCGAGAACGCCATGCTGCCCGCCTTGGTCGGCGGTACATCCGAAAAGGAAGCAGAGGCGGCCGCCATGGCACGATTGGAGGAACTCGGCCTCGCCGCCCGGGCCAAACACCTGCCGAGCCAACTCAGCGGAGGCGAACAGCAGCGCGTGGCCGTGGCCCGCGCATTGGTCAACAATCCCCCCCTCCTCTTTGCCGACGAACCTTCAGGCAACCTCGATACCGCCAATGCCGAAAGCCTGCACGACTTGTTTTTTGATCTGCGGGACCGCCACGGCCTCACCATCGCATTGGTGACCCACAACGAAGGCCTGGCCAAAAGGGCCGACCGCCAAATTCGCTTGCGCGACGGCAAAATTGAGGCGTAGCCGGGTGGGGGTCAGCCCCACTTGCGGATGTAGCGATACTGAATCAGGTCGCTGAAGTATGTGCGGACACCCACCTCTTGAAACTCCGGTGGTATTCGTCCCTCCGGAAAGAGGACAACGCCGCGCTCGAGCCGGGTGGGAAAAACCGTCAGAATCATCTCGTCAATCAGACCCAGCTGCATCATTTTCCCGGCCAATTGAGCGCCTCCATCGCAGTAAATACCGCTGCCTTCCTCAGAGCGAAGGGTCGCCACCAATTGCACGAGGTCTCCAGACCAGCGGTGCAAGGATGGTGGATCATCTGGAGATGGAACCGCCGATCGGGTGACGACGAACACCTGCTTGTTTGGGTGATAAACATGGCCCATGTCCCTGACCACATCATAGGTGCGGCGCCCCACCATCACCGTCGAGATGCCCTCCAGGAATTCGGCATAACCGAAGTCCTCACCTTCGCGCTGCTCGGTATTCAAAAAAGAAAGGTCATCTCCCTCGCCGGCGATGAAGCCGTCCTCGGACATGGCGATGTACAGCGTGACCTTTCGCATGCGCCTGACTCAACGAATGACCTGTATGGTGCCTGTCCTCGACTCAAAAGTCACAGCCGCTCCGTCTTCATTTCCCCAACTGTATGACACCAAGAACAAGTAGAGTCCATCGCGCACATAGGCCTCATCCACGCCCCCATTCCAAATGGCCTCCGGATCGAAGGACCGGAAAACCTCCTTTCCCCACCGATCAAAAATCCGCAGCTCGTAATTGGTGATTGAACAAGAGGCGGAAACTTCGAGACCATCATTCAACCCGTCATTGTCCGGTGTGATGGCAGAGGGTATGTAGACCATGCAAGGACAGTCATCTCCGATGGAGGCATAATCAAAACCCAAGGTGTACTCAGCCTCGAAAATGCAACCATCCACGTCGGCCACCTGAAGCTGGTGTGGGCCAGCAGAAAGGGTGGTGAAGACCCCGGTTTCCGACAGGATTTCCCCATCCAATGTGTAGGCATAGGGCTCGGTACCTCCGTAGGCCTCCACTTCGATTTGACCATTTTCAAACCAGGTACAATTGATGTCCCGCTGGGCAACCGACACCCCCAGGTCACTTCCGTTGACCAAGATCACCGGCACCGTTCCGGCGCACCCTGTAGCATTGGAAGCCTCCACCGCATAACTGCCCGCTGAAAGTCCCTCAAACAGTCCACCCGCCGCGTTCAAAAGGGTGTCTCCAGTCAGTTGGAAGGTGAATGAAGAGGGCTCATTGGCCACGACCTCAATCAGGCCGGCAGCATCGCTGCAATACTCGTCAACCGCCAGCAAGAGCTGAAGGTCGGGCCCGGTCCGATTCAGCGTGACATTGGAAAGGGCCTCGCAATCATTGTCATCGACGACCATCACGGAATAACTGCCCTCGTTGAGGCCATCAAACAGCCCAACCGGCTCCTCGACATCGCCGAGCGTAAAAGTGAAAGGAGCATTGCCCGCTGAAGTCGACACCGACACCTGTCCATCTCCCCCGGAACACGACTCGTTGGTCACACTCACTGAAATATCGAAGCCGATACATGCCGCCTCCTGACATTGGGTGACGGCTTGATTGAGCACGCTCTGCAGGTTTTGCTCCACATACGTCTCCATCCGATCGACTTGGCCCTCAGAGAACATGAACAAACAGGCGTCGTCGCAATAGTCCATATAGGATGGCCACAGGATCGCCTCGGTACAGTTCACGATGGTTTGACCGGCAGGGCAACCATACTGGGCATTGTCGGTAACAGGAGTATCGTCGACAAAGTCATCGCTTGCACATCCCCCTCCTCCCCATGGATGCTCCAAAAAGAGGTAGTGCCCCACCTCGTGGGTGAGCGTGCGCCCCATGTTGTAAGGCGCACTGATGCTGTTGCCGCCGCAGGAAACACTCCCGAAATAAGCCGGATCGCAAGTCACACCATCGCCATTGCCGTTGCCACCCAATGGCGAATAGCCCAACGTCCCCCCACCAATGGTGTAGACAAAGAAGTTCAGATACCCCGACCAGGCCCCATCAAAATCACCATCGGTTTGGTCCAGGGTAATGGCGTAATCGCCCTCAGCAAGGCCAAATCCCTGCGGGTGGTTCAAGGTCGCGAGGCAAAATTGAATGCAGGATTCACCATTGGAAATGCCCGGCCATATGCCCGGTTGGAGGTCCTGCCATGCGCTGATATCGGCGTTGGTTCCCGCGAAGTCGTCATTGAGGCTTTCAATCTGGGACAAGGCCATGTCAATGGCACAATTCATGGGTATCCCGGTATTCTGGAAATGGACCGCAACCGGAATCAGCAGGGGGTCATTGCACGGCGGGCGGAACATCTGAGCATCGCGCACCGCCTGCAGGCGAAGTTGATGGGCTTCTGCATAAGCGGGCATCCCCATCATGTGCGCATGGACAGAGTCTGTCCCACAGGTCCTCTGTGCAGAAAGGCTTCCGAGCCATAGACAGGAAACCAACATCAAAATCAGTCGCAACGCGTTCATTTCGGTTCCGTTATTCCGAAGCAAAACTGCAACCAAACTTTCGGGGTTGCACTGCCCCATGCAGAGATGTCCTGAAGAGGCCATGTGGATGACATCAGCAGGGCAGAAATATGGCTATAATGTGTTATGCATGCAGAATGTATGCATGCATAGCGTATATTGGACATGTGAAACCCGAGGACACCATCGATTTCCACGTGCGCTTTGCCTGGGCGAGCATTGCCCGGCAGTACGGACAGCTTGCTGCCGAACGCGGCTCCACCATGGCGATGGGGCAAACCCTGCTCAACATCGAACGCAACGGCACCCCGTCTACCCAACTCGGGCCGCGCATGGGCATGGAAAGGACCTCGTTGTCCCGGCTGCTGAACAGCCTCGAGTCCCGCGGCATGATCGAGCGCAAGGCCGATGACGGCGACCGCCGGGTGGTCTGGGTGCACTTGACCGCCGCCGGCAAAAAAGAGCGCGACCGGGCCCGCAACGTCGTCCGGAATTTCAACGCCTGGGTGGCCGAACAACTGGGCGAAGCCCGGACCGAACGGCTGCTCTGCGATTTGCAACAACTCAACGACCTCATCGTACAGTATCCCACCCGCGACGCCCTTCCGGGCATATCGCAGGATGACAACACCGATTCCAACGCCGCCTAAACATGGCTTCACCCACCCTACCCCACAGCTTCAACCGCGTCGCCGTCCTCGGATCCGGCGTGATGGGCAGCGCCATCGCCTGCCACCTCGCCCAAACGGGCCACGAAGTGCTCCTGCTCGACCTCCCCGCCAAGGAAGGCCCGCGCAATGCCACCGCCGACGGTTTCCTCAAAGCCTGCATCAAGTCCAAACCGAGCCCGCTGTACCGGAAGGCCTTTGCCAGCCGCATCACCACGGGCAACTTCGAGGACGACATGCCCCGCATTGCCGACTGCGATTGGATCATCGAAGTGGTGGTCGAGCGACTGGACATCAAGAAAATCGTGTTTGCGCAGGTGGAAAAGCACCGCAAGCCCGGCACGCCCATCACCTCCAACACCTCCGGCATTCCCATCGGTGACCTCGCCGAAGGCCGCAGCGAAGACTTCCAGGCCTGCCTCTGTGGCACCCACTTCTTCAATCCGCCGCGCTACCTGGCCCTGCTGGAGATCATCCCGCACGCCGGAAGCGATGCGGCCTTGATCGCGCACTTCATGGCTTACGGCCGTGACCGCTTGGGTAAGACCACGGTGCTCTGCAAGGACACCCCGGCCTTCATCGCGAACCGCGTGGGCGTGTTTGCCATTCAGGCGCTGTTTCACACCGTCAAAGACATGGGCCTCTCCATCGAGGCTGTGGACAAACTCACGGGACCGGCGATGGGCCGTCCCAAGAGCGCGACGTTCCGCACCTGCGACGTGGTCGGACTCGACACGCTGGTCCATGTGGCCAATGGCGTGAAAGACAACTGCCCTGACGACGAACGCAAAGCCGTCTTCGAAACGCCCGACTACGTGCAACACCTGGTGGACAACGGCCACCTCGGCAGCAAGTCCGGACAAGGCTTCTACAAAAAGACCAAGGTGGACGGCAAGAAGGCCATCCTCGGGCTCGACCTCAACACCTTTGAGTACCGGCCCAAACCCAAGGTCAAATACGCCACCCTGGACGCGGCCAAGAAGGTCGACGACCTGGCCGACCGCACGCGCGTCCTCTATGACGGGCAAGACGAGGCCGGCACTTTTTACCGCCGCGTCTTCAGCGATGTGTTTGCCTACGTGACGCACCGCATCCCGGAAATCGCCGACGAGCCCTACCGCATCGACGACGCCTTGCGCGCCGGATTCGGCTGGGAGATGGGCGCCTTCGAAACCATGGACGCCGTGGGCGTGGCCAAGGCGGTTGAACAGTGCAAGGCGCATGGCCAGGAGGTCGCGCAATGGGTCCACGACTTCCTCGCGGCCGGACACGAGACCTTCTATACGGTCACCGACGGGGTGCGCTCCTGCTACAACCCCGGCAGCAAAACCTATGAGGTGGTGCCAGGCCAAGAAGGCCGGATCAAATTGGCCTACCTCGGCGAAGAAAAAGTCGTCTGGAAGAATGCCGGCGTGACCATTCACGACATCGGTGACGGCATCATCAACGTGGGCTTCCACACCAAGATGAACACCATCGGGGCGGAAATCCTGCAGGGATTGAACCACGCCTTTGACATCGCAGAAGACGCCTCCACGCCGTGGCGCGGGGTGGTCATCTCCAACGAGGGCGGCAACTTCTCCGCCGGTGCCAACGTGGGCATGGTGTTCATGCTCGCCGTGGAACAGGAATACGACGAGCTCGACTATGCCGTGCGCATGTTCCAGAACACGGTGATGCGGGCACGGCACTCCAG
>DGOE01000113.1 GCA_002389295.1 Flavobacteriales bacterium UBA4474
TGGTGCGGGGCTGATGGCCTCGGGCTTTTTGCGCCCCGGGCGACCGTCGGCTTCCACGTCGCCATCAAAAATCAAGCGCCCATCCGCTGTGTACAATTGGCAAAGCAAGGTGCCGCGCACCGGTTGACTGGGCTGTATCCGCACCAGGGTGTCACCCACGTGTGTCCCCGCCACAACGGACCACTGCATCGCTGGCGAGGCGAGCACCTGTTGGGCCAGACACTGCAGGGCATCATCCTTGAGCCGAGCAAAGACATCCTGTTCTACCGCATAAAAAGCGCTGCCATCGGCCGGGGCATAGCCGTCCCATTTTCCATTGGTCAGAAACACCATGTTCCATGCGCCGTCGGGCGTGGCGTAGGCATCGCTGACCAATCCATAGGCCTCTCCCGGATGGCCGATGAAAGGAGAAATGCCCAACCCGGGGACCACGTCATCTTCACCCAAACCGCTGGCCGCCAAATGCAGGCCACTGGCCCATTGGTTGAAAAGGCCATGTCCATTGTCGCCGTTGCTGCCGTCATAGCTCCACTGTGGCGACGACATCTGTGCACGTGCCGCGGGACCCAAGAAGGTGAGCGGGTTTCCATCCGCTCCCGGCGCACTGCCATGACTCCACAGCCGTGCCAACAAGGACAGGGAACGGGCGCTCGTGCGCAGCCCCCCTTGGGGAGCAAACCCCACCGCATTGGTTCCCGGCAGGTAGCCTGTCCAATCCCGCACCGGGGGCAATTCGCCTTGGAGGTGGTCCGCCTGGGGCACCCATTCTCCGCCTTGCTGCCGGTACAGTGCGGCCAAGTTTGTGGGGTCATCCAAGTCCTGCAACTGGAATCCGGCATCGATGCCGAAAGGCCCGAAAAGCAGGTTTTCCATGAGCATGTCAAAGCGCCACCCCGTGGCCGCTTCAAGCACCGTCGCGGCCACCCCGAAGTTGATGTTGGCATAATGGAACGCAGAGCCGGGCCCCGCACCGTCCCACATGTCTGCGGTGTAGTAAGCGCCGTTGCTGTCCAACACGGCGGACAGCAGCGGTACAGCTGGAATGGCCGCGTAGGTGGCCGCAAGGAAAGTGCCGTAGCCCGCACCATCGCGCAAGCCCGAGGTGTGGCTCAACAAGTGCCGCAGGGTAATATCCGCTGTGGGAAGAGCGGGATGAACAGGAGGGGATTTCAAGTATTTCCCGATGGGGGCATCGGGGTCGAGGGTGCCCTGTTCGGCGAGTTTTGCCGCGGCAAGTGCCACCACTGCTTTGCTGATGGAGGCGACGCGAAAGGCTGTCGCGCTGTCCACCTTCAACCTTGTGTCCAGGTCTCTGAATCCGCCGTGCTCTTCTGTCACCAGGTTGTCGCCGCACCGGGTCACGATGCTCACGCCGGCCAACCGGTGCTTATCCAAGAGGTCGGAAAGTTCAGCGGTTTGCGCCGCCGCAATGGAGGGGAGTGCGGTGGTCCAAAAAACCACAGTGGCCAGGAAGAGGTGGGACGCAGCCGAGGGCATGCCCCAAAGTACGGCCTATGCTCAACTGAGGATCCAGGGGACTTCCAACTGGAAGGTCGGGATCGCCACCTCGATGGTGCGGGTTTCGGTCCGAGACCTGTGCTTGACTTCGTACACGCCGGACATGGTGCCCAATGCGCTCTTGAGGTCACATGCGCTGTCATATTCAAAAATGCGCCCCGGCAAGATTTCAGGTTGGACGCCGACAATCCCAGAGCCCTCCACATCCCGGACATGGCCAATGGAGTCCACGATGTGCCATTTGCGCTTGATGATTTTGATCCCAAAATGGCTGCGGTTCTCGATCGTGACTTTGTACGAGAAGATGTAGCGCTGCTCGAGCGGCTTCGAAAACTCTGGCTCGTACCTGTTTCGGACGTGAACACGAATTCCCTCTGTGGTGGCCCGGTAAACTCGTGTACTGCTCATGATGCCAATTTACGAAATAAAGCAGATGAAAACAATATAATGGTAGACGAATTAATTAAACGTTTGAGACTCCATGCCAATGATGCGGTCGTATCCATCCTGGGCAGGCGCGTGGACAAAAACCGTATACCGGTTGGGTGTACCAGCATGCTCCGCTTCAAAGGCATGAGCGGAGCCGCCGTCCAACGTCACATACCGATAGTCGTACCACCCTTGTTTCATGCGCGTGGTCAGCGTGTAGGTCTGACTTTCTTGCTGGTACGCCATGCGAAAAGCAGGGTCGATGGCCCAGCCGGTCAGCGCCCCGAAAACATACACGGGAGGGACATCGCCAAAGTCCTTGTGCTCAAGTGAAAATGTCACTTCGAGATAATCCGATGTCAACTCCACATCATCGAAGCGGTCATTGTGCACGGTGTAGGCTCCTTTCAAATCGGGCCGGCTCGTTTGGAGCCTGAACCGGCGGGAGGCATCCGGAGAAAGTGCAATGCGCCACAGTGGTCCATCCCCACTGACGGATTCTTTGATGGCGGCAATCCCCGGCGCGAGATAGGAGAGGGACTTGAGGTCGGCCGAACGCCAGCGGTCTGATCCGGAAAACGTCAATTGGGCATCCTGGTCGAACCGCACATCGTCGCCCCGCACCAATGAAGCGCCAACGGCATACCCCCCTTGTGTCCAATCCACGTTGCGCAGCGCAGTGAGGCGGATGTCCCGCATGGGCGCCGACCACCTGTGGCCCGGAGGCAAGGTGACCTCCACTTCCAACCGCTGATGGGTGGGCACCTTGTCCGCTTCGTAGGGCCGCCGGGACACAATGTCCACATCGGCCAGTTGCTCGTAGACGATGAACCGGCGCATCAGCACCACATCGTCTGGGTCGCCATCGCTGTGAACGATGAGCAGGTAATTGCCGCTCCTTTTGGGGCGGACCCCACGGGATGGAATGGCCGTTGTGACGTGTGCAAAGGGCACGCTACCGCCAAAGCTGGCGTCCACCTGGTCGAGCCGCTCGGGGGCCCAGCCATCGATGTAGTCCCAGTCGCGCAAGTCTGAGAATTCCGTCCAGTCGGCGTTGCAATGCACCATGGTCCATGCATAGTCCGGCCAGTCTTCCGACAGGTCGTCAAATTTCAAGACCAATGGGGCTTCTCCATTGAGCTCCAAAAAAGGCCCGCCGAGCGGAGCCCCTTCAGGATGCAGCCTCACGGAACCGATGTGCGGGGCGGTGAAGGCGATGGGGACGTCCTGTTGCGCCCATCCAAAATCGGGACAAACCAGGCAAAACAGCGCCAACAGAACGGGGTGAAAATGAGACCGTGTCACGCACCAAAAGTACCCTTCTCATGCCTCTGCACCTGCTGTTGTGGACAACGCTTTGCGGCCCAGGCATTCCCATCGGGGCCGATGGCACTCTAGGCAGTACCTTTGCGGCGCAAATCCAGCACGTAAAAAGCGACATGCCTTCACCCGTGACGATACGTAAGGGCTTGGACATCCGACTCAAGGGTGGTGTCCAAGGTGCATCCCACACCCTGCCTCCTTCAGACCGCTTTTCCATTCACCCCACCGACTTCCACAGTCTCATTCCCCGCATGGCGGCGAAGGCAGGAACGCAGGTGAAGGCGGGAGAAGTGCTGTTTACCGACAAGAAGCACCCTGAGGTCAAATTCGTCAGCGCCATATCGGGTAACGTTCAGGAACCGGTGCGCGGCGAGAAGCGCCGCATCCTGCGCGTTGACGTCCTCGCCGAAGGGGAGGGCAGCGTCGAGCACGAGAGCTTGGACCCCACAAACCCCGATGCCGAGGCCGTCCGGTCCGCGCTGTTGGACCGTGGATTCTGGCCCATGCTGCGCCAGCGCCCATTTGATGTGATGCCCGCTCCGGACAGCACACCACGCGACATTTTCGTCAGCGGATTTGACTCTGCCCCCTTGGCGCCCAAAGCGTCCATGGTGATGGAAGGCCGCATGGACGCCTTCCGTGCGGGATGCGCCTACCTCAACGCGCTGCTCGCGGATGGCCGCAAGGTCCAACTGGGCGTCGAGGCGGGAGACGACACTTTTGCCTCTGTGGTGGAAGCCGATCTGACCCCGTTTTCCGGTCCCCACCCGGCGGGAAATGTGGGCGTTCACATCCACGAGGTGCGCCCCATGAACAAAGGCCAGGTAGTCTGGACCGTCGGCATGCAGGACGTCGCCAACATCGGCGAAGGCCTGATGGGCGGCACCTATGTCTGCAAGCGCACCATCGGCCTCACCGGGTCGCGGTCGCAACCTGCACTGCTGCAAACCACCATCGGCACCCCCATGGCGCACATCGTCAAGGACCGCGTGTTGTTGGAGGACACCCGGGTGATTTCGGGCAACGTCTTGACCGGCTCCGTCCGCGGCGAAGCAGGCGGTCTGGGCTATTTTGACCAACAAGTCACCTGCATCCCGGAGGGACACGAGCCCTTGTTTTTCCTGACCAAGGGCTGGCTCGGTCCTGGTTTCGACAAGTTCAGCGCCTCTCGCGCCTTTCCCACGTGGCTGATGCCCAAGGGCAAGCAATACGACTTGAACACCAACAACAACGGAGAGGAGCGGGCCTTTGTGGTCAGCGGCCAATACGACGCGGTGTTCCCGTTTGACATCTACCCAGTGCAGCTCATCAAGTCCATCATGGTCGGCGACATCGACCGCATGGAAAAGCTCGGCATCTACGAAGTGGCACCCGAGGACTTCGCCCTGTGCGAATACGTCTGTACCTCCAAGATGGCGGTGCAAGACATCGTCCGCAAGGGGCTGGATCAAATGATCGAAGAATTCGCCTGACCCGCAACGCTACAGAAGCACATTTACCATGAAGGCCCTTCACAAACTCATCGAGGAACGCGTCAAGCCCAATTTCACGGGTGACGGCAAGCTCAAGCGATTCTGGGTTGTCTTCGACGCCTTGGAGACGTTCCTGTTTACCCCCGGACACACCACCGCCAAGGGCGTGCACGTCCGCGACGGCATCGACCTCAAGCGCACGATGTTCCTGGTCATTTTGGCCATGGTGCCCGCCTTGCTGTTTGGCACCTGGAACATTGGACACCAATACTACCTGAGCCTCGGCGACATCACCACGGCCGACCCGTGGAATGCGATGCTGCTGGACAAGCTCTTGGTGGGCGCCATCAAGGTGGTCCCGCTCATCGTGGTCAGCTACGCGACCGGACTCGGCATCGAGTTCGTCATTGCGGGCATCAACGGTCACGCCATCAACGAGGGCTTTCTGGTGAGCGGCATGCTCATCCCATTGATCATGCCCGTCGATGTTCCCCTTTGGATGGTGGCCGTGGCGACAGCCTTTGCCGTGATCATCGCCAAGGAGGTGTTTGGCGGCACAGGGATGAACATCCTCAACGTCGCCTTGACCGCGCGCGCATTCCTGTTCTTCGCCTATCCCAAACAGATGTCGGGTGAAATCTGGATCCATGACGTCATGGCCTCCAAGACCGGCGGCGTGCTCGCCGACGGGTATACTGGAGCCACCGCGCTGGGTCACTTGGCCAACACCGTGGGGCAGCCCGTCGGTGGAGAGGTCTCCAGCGGGGTCATGTCCATGTTTGCCGATGGCGGCATGTTCTCCTTGATGAACTGTTTCATCGGGTTGATTCCCGGCTCAGTGGCCGAAACCAGTGCCCTCGCCGCCTTGATCGGTGCCGCCATCCTCATCTGGACCGGCATCGGCAGCTGGCGCATCATCTCGAGCTTCATCGTGGGTGGACTCGTGATGGGTGTCATCTTCAATGCGCTTGCACTGAACGCCTACATGACCATTGGTCCCGTGCACCAAATTGTGATGGGCGGCTTCATGTTTGGTGCGGTCTTCATGGCCACCGATCCGGTGAGCGCTGCACAGACCAGTACAGGCAAATGGGTGTACGGATTCCTCGGTGGATTCTTCTCCATCATGATCCGCGTATTCAACCCGGCCTATCCTGAAGGGGTCATGATGGCCATCCTGTTCATGAACGTCATGGCGCCGACCATTGACCACTATGTCGTGGAGGCGAATGTGCGCCGCCGTGAAAAGCGGTTGTCCGCCGCCATTGCCTGACCCTGAAACCGAGAAGACCATGGCATTCAACAAGAACTCCAACGGATACACCTTCCTCTTCGCCATCTCGATGGTGGTGCTGGTCGGTAGCATCCTCGCGTACATGAGCCTGTCGCTAAAGCCCTTGCAGAAAGCGAACGAGGCCGAAAAGAAAATGATGAACATCCTCGGCGCCATCGGTGTGCCGAGTGAGCGCGGCGCGGTCAAGCCCGAGTTCGCCAAGTACGTCACCGAGCGCGTCTCCATTGACAGCGAAGGCCGGCGTGTGAACTCCATGTCCGGTGACGTGAATCCCTTAGACAAGAGCGACCCCTTCAACATTGACGTCCAAAAGGACTTCCGAAGCAAGGCCCCGGCCAGCGAGTTGAATTTCCCGCTCTTCGTCTGTGAGAAAGATGGACAGGACCTCTACGTGGTCCCGGTCGTCGGCAAGGGACTCTGGGGTCCGATCTGGGGGTTCGTCGCCCTCGAGTCCGACATGGAGACCATTTATGGCGCCGTGTTTGACCACAAGACAGAAACCCCTGGCCTGGGTGCGGAAATCAAGGACATTCCCTTTCAGGAAAAGTTCAATAGGGAGGACGATGTCAAGAAGATCAAGGGCGTCACTCCGCACTTCGCCGTGGTAAAAAGCGGCCTCCCGACCGACGAGTACAGTGTGGACGGTATTACCGGCGGCACGATCACCTCCAAAGGGGTGGGTGAGATGGTCGACCGGACCATGGGCATCTATCTCAAGTATTTTCAATCCGCTCCGAAAGCACAGAAGTGATGAGCACTGAAACAGCCACGGCCGTCGCGCCGAAGAAGGAGTCGCTCTTCTCCAAGAAGAACCGCAGGCTCCTGACCGATCCGCTGGACGACAGCAACCCCATTACGGTGCAGGTGCTCGGCATCTGCTCCGCGCTCGCCATCACGGTGCAGGTGCAGCAGGCCGTCATCATGAGCCTTGCCGTGCTCTTCGTGATGATTGGTGGCAACGTCATCATCTCCTTGATGCGCAACATCATTCCGGACCGCATCCGCATCATCGTGCAGCTGGTGGTGATCGCCTCGCTGGTGATCATCGTGGACGAGGTGCTCAAGGCGTATAGCCCGGACATCTCCGAGAAGCTATCGGTCTTCGTGGGACTCATCATCACCAATTGCATCATCATGGGACGGCTCGAGGCATTCGCCCTCGGCAACAAGCCCGGTCCTGCGATGTTGGATGCTGTGGGCAACGCCATGGGTTATGCGTGGATTCTACTGGCCGTCGCCCTCGTTCGCGAGGTGTTTGGCAGCGGCGCCATCAGCTTCCCCGGCATGGGCCAGGTCAAGTTCCTCCCGGAAAGCTGGTTCATGGCCAACGGCGGATTTTATGAAAACAACAACCTGATGATCCTGCCTCCCATGGCGCTGATCACCGTGGGCATCATCATCTGGATTCAGCGGTCACGCAACCAGGGCCTCATCGAGGAGAACTGAACACCGGCAAGACTATGGAATACCTCAGCTTATTCGTCAAGGGGATCTTTGTAGAGAACATGATCTTCGCCTACTTCCTGGGCATGTGTTCGTACCTCGCTGTTTCCAAGACAGTGAAGACGGCCGTCGGCCTGGGCTTTGCGGTGATTTTCGTGCTCGGCATCACGGTCCCGATCAATTACCTCCTCGAGAACTTCGTGCTCAAGGAAGGCGCCCTCACCTGGCTCAGTCCGGCATATGCCGCAGTAGACCTCAGCTTCCTGAGTTTCATCATGTTCATTGCAGTCATCGCATCCATGGTGCAACTGGTCGAGATGATCGTCGAGAAGTTCGCCCCCGCGCTGTACGGTGCGCTGGGCATCTTCCTGCCACTCATCGCCGTGAACTGCTCCATCCTCGGTGGTGCACTGTTCATGCAGGAGCGCCAGTACCCCAGCATCGGTGAGGCCACCGTCTTCGGGCTCGGCTCCGGTGTGGGTTGGCTCTTGGCCATCGTGGCCATCGCCGCCATCCGCGAGAAGATTCGCTACTCCAACATTCCCGCTCCGCTCAAAGGGCTGGGCATCACCTTCATCCTGACCGGCCTGATGGGCATGGCCTTTATGGCCTTCATGGGCATTGAAATCTGAACGCGGAAGTCATGACCACCACGATTCTTCTCTCCATCACGTTCTTCCTGGCCGTCATTCTATTGCTGGTCAGCCTGTTGCTTTTTGCCAAGTCACGCCTGTCCCCAAGTGGCACGCTCAAGCTGGTGATCAACGGAGAACAAACCCTCGAAGTCGAAGGGGGCAGCACCCTGCTGACCACCTTGGGCAACGCTGGCGTGTTCCTGCCTTCCGCGTGTGGCGGCGGCGGAACCTGCGTACAGTGCCGATGCCAGGTGCCTGCCGGTGGAGGCTCCATCCTCCCTACGGAGGAGCCCCACTTCTCGCGCAAGGAAATCGCCGACCACTGGCGCCTCGGTTGCCAAGTCAAGGTCAAGGAGGACATGGAAATCCAGGTCCCCGAAGAGGTCTTCGGCATCAAGAAGTGGGAGTGCGAAGTGGTTTCCAACTACAACGTGGCCTCCTTCATCAAAGAGTTTGTCGTGCGCTTGCCTGACGGCGAGACCCTCGATTTCGAGGCCGGTGGCTACATCCAGGTGGACGTTCCCACGACGACGGTGGAGTACAAGGACATGGATGTCAAGGCCCACCCGGATCACCACAAAGACCCGAACACCTTCCAAAGCGAATGGGACAAGTTCGGTCTGTGGGACCTCAAGATGGTCAACGACGAGCCCATCGTGCGCGCCTACTCCATGGCCAATCACCCGGCGGAGGGCAACATCGTGATGCTCAATATCCGGATCGCCACCCCACCGTGGGACCGCGCCCGCAACGCTTGGATGAACGTCAACCCGGGCATCTGTTCCAGTTACGTCTTTGGCTGCAAGCCCGGCGACAAGTGCACGATCAGCGGTCC
>DGOE01000182.1:0-15089 GCA_002389295.1 Flavobacteriales bacterium UBA4474
GATGGGCGACCCCAAAAGGACGGCGCTGATGCTGCTGTCCAACCACCTTGGTGGGCCAGGCATGAATGCGCGATTAAGCCTCAACATCCGGGAGCGGTATGGCATCTGCTACAACATCGAAAGCAGCTACTTCCCCTACGCCGACACCGGCGAGTTCACCGTCTATTTTGGAACCGACGTCAAGACCTTTGCCCGTGCCGAAAGGTTGGTGCTCAAAGAGCTCCGCGACGCCCGCGAGAAGCGGCTCGGCGTGGTGACCCTGAAGCAGGCCAAGCAGCAGCTCATCGGCCAGATCGGGCTGGGTGCGGACAGCGGGGCGGGCTGGATGTCGACCATGGGCAAGAGCATCATGCTGTACGACCGGGTCCGGCCGCTGGAGGAGGCGTTCCACGCCATCGAGTCGGTCACCGCCGAGGACTTGCTGGAGGTGGCCAACGAGGTCCTCGATCCGGAGCGCCTCAGCACACTCGTGTACTTCCCTCCAAAAGGTTGAGATCCGCGCTGTACTTTGGGCGGCCATGTTGAACCTGAACCGCCTCTTTGTCTGCGCGCTCGCCGCTTGTTCCGTACTGTCCATCCAGAGGGCCCAAGCTCAAACCGCTGAATTGCTCTCTGTCAGGAGTACCGATCAAATCCAAGGGCTGGTCAACACGCTGGGGATACCCGGTGGTGTCCTCCCCCTTGAATTCAGTGTGGCGAAATACCGGATTACCTATCCCATGGACTACATCGGGAACAGCCATGAGGCCACGGCGGCCGTTTTCGTCCCAGTGGATCAGGAAGGCAATGCGGTCAGTTGCGCCCTGCCTACCCACACGTACATGCATGGGACCATCTTTTTGCGCGAGGACGCCCCGTCTTATGATGGTTTCGAAGGCGAACTCGGTTACCTGATGGCCATGGGGGGCATGCTCGCTTTGATGCCCGACTACTTGGGACTCGGAGGAAGTACTGACGTGCTCCACCCCTATGTCCACGCCGAATCAGAAGCGGAGTCCGGCATCGCCCTGCTTGAGGCCGTCGTGGCGTTGCAAGACGAGCTGGGCATTGCGCTCAACGGAGAGCACTTTGTGAGCGGATACTCCCAAGGGGGCCACGCCTCCATGGCCATGGCCAAGCGCATGCAGGAGGAAGCCGTCTTCCCATTGGCTGCTGCGGCCCCGATGAGCGGACCCTATGACATGTCGGGCACACAGCTGCCCGCCGGTATGGCGCAGGACCAGTACTCCAACCCGGCCTACCTGGCCTACCTCCTGCTGTCGTGGCAGCAGACCTATGGCAACATCTTCGTGGACCTTTCTGAAATCTTCCAAGCGCCGTATGCCGGCGGTCTTCCCGCGATGTTCGATGGTGAGACCAGCGGAGACATGATCAACAACTACCTCGACGGCCCCACCGAGGACATCGTGGAGCCGGGTGTGCTCGAAGCCCTGATGGCACCCGGTAGCGCCTTCTTGGCGGCCGCGCAAGACAACGACTTGTACCAATGGGTGCCCGAGAGCCCTGTGCAGATGTACTACTGCACAGAGGACGAACAGGTTTTCTATGAGAATGCGCTGGTGGCTGAAGCTTGGATGACCGAAAACGGCGCGACCGAAATCACCACCGTCAACGGCGGACCACTGGATCATGGAGGGTGCGCCCTGCTGGCCATCCTCGGGGGCACGGTGTGGATCAATGGGCAAGCCGATATGTGCAGCCCGACGGCAGTGGCGGATGTGACGCCGGAAACCGCATTGACTTGGCGGCCGACCCCTGGTGGTGTCACCGCTCATGGACTGCATACTGGCCAGATGTGGATGTTGTTCGGACGCGATGGCCGCATCCTGGATCAGGGGGTGGCTTCCGGTAGCACCCTCCGCTTCGCCCCGCCTGCGGGCCTCTGCATCTTGAGAACGGCGGACGGTCGGACCGTGCGCATTGCGGTGGACTGACAAAAGTCAGCCTCAGGACCAAGGGTGGTCATGATGGAATGCCGGGGTTGGGAAGATGTTTGACCTGTCAACACTTCCAAAATGTTTTCCATCATGAACAACAACTTTGCCACCCTCCTCACCGCCGCCATGGTCTTTACGGCCACCTCGGGATTCTCCCAGAAAAGCGGCCATTCTTTTCGCGCCAACCGGGCTGTAACTCCGGCAGCACAAACCGCTGTCCGGATGCCTCAGCAGCGCCCGAACTGCGCCATCGCCATGGCATCCAACCCCAAGCCCAACATCGCTATCTCCAACCGGAACATGGCGATGGATCAGGTCCAGGATTCCTTTATGGTGACCGCCGTTGTAGCCCCCGCATCCTTGGATAACCGGAATCAAGGACAGCGCACCCTGCGGGTTTTGGCGCCGACCAAGTCGGCCGCAAATGCCAGGATGCGCCAGATGATCGACGCCATTGGCGTCCCCTACACCGTGATCAGCTGGGATTTGACTTCCCTCTGATCCGACAACATAAATGTCAAGACGCCATCCTGCAGGGTGGCGTCTTTTTTTTGGCCCAAAACCAAGAAGTGACGAAAGTCAGTGGGGCACCTGACTGAGCCCCTGTTGTCGCCGCAAAGACCGCCTCATGTTTGAGACATCAATCCAAACAAAAATCTACACGATTGAACACACAATGTTGCTTGTTCCCCTCACGGCGATGCCTCTGCAGCGTCTATTTCACCCTTTTAATTGACACCATCATGAATTACACAACCCCCTCCATTCTCATGCTCAGCGCACTCTTGATTGGCGCCATTGACGGATCGGCACAATGCCGAAAATTCTCCAAACAGCGCGTGATCAGCACGCTGCAGGCCGATCAAGTCATTGATCAAATTACCGCAGGCACCATGGGCCGTGGCGAAAGTGCCGCTGCCTTGATTGAAGTCGAAGCCAGCGGAGAGGTTGACCTCATCATCAGCACCCATCCCGACTTGGGAGAGGTCAGCTTCAACGTGGTCAATACCTCAGGCGGCAAAATTGCCGACGGCATCATCCGAGACCAGGTCACGCGCATCCCCATTTCTGTGGAAGCCGACAGCGACCTGATTGTGCACATCCAATCGGAATCAGCCACCGGGGCCTACACCCCACTCGGTTGCGTATCCATGGCCACGACCAAAGTCATCCCCAATGAAATGGACATTTTGATCAACGACTGATGCGCTTTCACTTTCTCCTTTGAAGGGGTGGATGGTTGGGCCAACGGTGCCCATGACCGTCCGCCCCTTCTTCTATTCTGGAAAACCCGGCGTTGAAGAAATCCACTGGTGCTCAAACGAGCACGGCGGCCGCCCGAATTTTCTTCACGGCATTGAGCGCGTGCTGAATGCACCGGGAAGTGGTCAGCCTACTGAAAGAAAAACGGATGGAAGTGGCGCCATCCTCGTGCAGGCCGAGTGCAGACAAAACGTGAGACGGCTGCGTGCTGCCGCTCGAACAGGCACTGCCCCCCGAACAAGCCACACCATCGAGGTCCAACAGAAACAGCAACATGCCGTTTTTTTCGTGTTGGGGAAATTTCACGCTCAATACGGTGTACAGGCTGTCTTCTTGATCGGACCCTGCATTGAAACTGACGCCGGGTTCTGCCTCGCGCAAACCGTGCACCATCTCTGACTTGAGGCCGCGAATGTGGGCCTCGTGCTCCTCCATGCTGTGCATGGCCTCGTCAATGGCAGCCGCCAGGCCCATGATGCCTGTGAGGTTTTCTGTGCCGCCCCGCATGGCGCGCTCCTGACTGCCTCCGATGATGTGGGCGCCAATCCGGAGGCCATCCCTCACATAGAGGAAGCCCGACCCTTTCGGGCCATGCAACTTGTGGGCGCTGCACGCAGCAAAGTCGACAGGCAATGCGCCAAGGTCCAAGGGGTAATGCCCCATCGTTTGGACCGTATCGGTATGAAATAAGGCGCCAAACTGCTGGCAGCATTGGCCTATGGCTTCCAAATCTTGCAGGATGCCCACTTCGTTGTTGCCGTGCATGACCGACACCAGGGTAGGCACCTCATCGGATAACCAGACAGCCAGCTTTTCGAGGTCCACCCTGCCTTCCGCATCCAATGCGAGGATGCCACATTCGATGCCCTCCCGTTGGCCAAGGTGCTCGGCCGTCTTCAGCACTGCGCTGTGCTCGGTTGCACACGTCAGGATGCGCTTGCAGCCCAGTTGTTCGATGCTGGCATGCAACGCCATGTTGTCGGCTTCCGTGCCGCCACTGGTAAAACAAATGGTCCGGGGCTCCACATTGAGGTGACGGGCTATTCGGCGCCGCGCCTGCTCGATGGCGGTCTTGGTCTTGCGGCCAAACTGATGGGTAGAGGAGGGATTGCCAAAATGCTCCCTCATGTAAGGGAGCATGGCATCAACCACTTCGGGGATCATCGGGGTGGTCGCCGCGTTATCGAGATACACGTTCATTGCGTGGGGGCTCGTCAGGTTTCAAAAATACGCGATTGGTTAATAAACGCAATCAACGGGGACACATTTACGCACAGGACAAAAGCTTGTCCTTGTAGGTCTCGACCAAGTCCAATGCTGCCGCCCGTGTGGCCGCTTCAGCATACACCCTCACAATGGGCTCGGTGTTGGATTTGCGCAAGTGCACCCACCCTTTGTCCAGGTCCAATTTCACACCGTCGATGGTGGAGGGTAACAAATCCTGCACCTCTGCGGCAAAATCCTGCAGCAGCCGGTCTACATCCCAAGCGGGATTCAGGTCAATCTTGGCCTTGACCATTTCGTAATGCGGATAGCCCGACCTGAGTTCAGATGCCTGCACATTCCGATGAGCGAGGTGTGAGAGAAACAAGGCAATGCCGACCAAAGCGTCTCTCCCCGCGTGCAATGTGGGATAGATCACCCCACCATTGCCTTCGCCCCCGATGATGGCTTGGATATCCGACATGGTGCGGACCACATTGACTTCGCCCACAGCACTGGCGGCATAGCGCTGCCCATGCCCCTCAGCGACATCCCGCAGCGCCCGGGTAGAGCTCAGGTTGCTGACCACTGGACCAGGGGTGTGGGTCAAGACGTAATCTGCGACGGCCACAAGGGTATACTCCTCGCCAAACATGCCGCCGTCTTCGGACACAAAGGCCAACCTGTCCACGTCAGGATCGACTGTGATTCCGAGGTGACAACCGTGATCGACAACGGCCTTTGACAACGCCGTCAAATGCTCTGGTCGGGGCTCTGGATTGTGCGGGAACCGCCCATGGGGCTCACAATACAACTCGATGACTTCCTCCACGCCCAGCGCCTTCAGTAGCGCGGGAACCGCAATTCCGCCGGTACTGTTGACCGCATCGACAGCCAATTTGAAGCCCGCATTGGCGATGGCGTCCCTGTCTACAAGTTCGAGGTCCAAGACGGCCTGGATGTGGGCATCGATCCAACCGTCGTGTCGCGTGACCTGACCGAGGTCTTCCACCGGAGCAAAAGAATGGGGCACTGAAGAAAGGCGGATGACTTCGGCTCCCGCTTCGGCACTGATAAAGGCACCTTGGCTGTCGAGGAGCTTGAGCGCATTCCATTGCACGGGATTGTGCGAGGCGGTCAAAATGATGCCTCCGTCAGCGTTTTCGCCGACCACGGCCATCTCCACAGTGGGTGTGGTGGACAATCCAAGGTCGATCACATCGATGCCCATGCCCATGAGGGTGCCGCTGACCAACCGGTCCACCATTTCTCCCGATGGCCGGGCGTCACGGCCCATCACAATGCACGGCCGCTTGCCGTTTTGGGCCGCTTTTCTGCCCGCGAGAATCCAACTTCCGTAGCCCTGAGCAGCACGGACAATGTCGGGCGGTGTCAGGTTGTCCTGCTCCGGACCACCAATGGTCCCGCGAAAGCCCGAAATGCTGCGGATAAATGTCATGGCGTAAAAGTAGTTCAGCGCATCGCCAACGATTACGAAATCTCCGCTGATTCTGCAGGTTTCGTGATGGACATGTCACATCTTTGGAGGCGGCGTGGAGGAATCCTTGCAGGATGTTCAAAAGACCTGTTTGTGATTTTATGTCCGCGCGGCGAAGGGGACTAGTTTTAGGGGAGTTTGATGCACGACGAGGAACTAAACGATCAGGACGCGAGGGAAATGGCGGGTATCGTGGAACGATATGAAGCCATGGTTACCTCTGACGCGCCTGCTTTTTTCGATCTGATTGAGCTCGAATCGCTGATTGAGCATTACCTGCAACATGGCAAGCACCGCCATGCCCGGCAGGTGCTGAAATTTGCCAACGGCCTCTACCCTGAGAGCCTCTCCCTTCAGTTGAGGGAAGCACAAATGATGGCGGGATCGGGCAACCTCAAATTGGCCATCCCCAGGCTGCGGAATTTGCTCGCATTTGAACCCTCAAATGACGAAATCCACCTGACGTTGGCCACCTTGTATTCTCAGTTGGACAAGCACCAGGAAGCGATTCACCATTACCGACAGGCGTTGGACCTCGGTGATGCCGCTTATCGGGGCGACCTCTACATCGACATTGCGCTCGAGTACGAGAACATCGGTCATTGGGACCATGCCGTGGAGGTCCTCAATGAGGCCCTGCTCGAAAATCCGAAAAACGAAACGGCCCTGCATGAGTTGGGCTTCTGTCTCGACTCCATGGGCCGTTCAAAGGAGGCCATTGCAGCCTTCAATGATTTTGTAAACCGCCACCCGTACAGTTGTCCTGGCTGGTACAATCTCGGCAATGCGCTGCAGCGCAATGGTCAGTTCGCACAGGCCATTGATGCCTACGAATACGCCCTGGTCATCGACGAGAACTTCAGTCCAGCCTTGCTGCAGAAGGCGTCTGCCCTGACCATGGTGGAGGACTACGAGCGCGCGCTGGAGTGCTACCGGGAATCCATGCTCATGGACGCGCCTCAAGCCAACATCTACACCCTCATGGGAGAGTGCAAGGAACGGTTGGGTGACCTCTCGGACGCGGATGATTACTACTACTGCGCCTTGGAACTTGACGGAGATTTTGCGGATGCACACGTTGGATTGGGCGTCGTAGCAGAGATGCGCGAAGACTGGACCGGCAGCCTCAAGCATTTCGAAAAAGCCATGGAGCTGGAGCCGGAAAATGTGGAATATCACATCCTGCTCGGCGGCATTCTGAAGAAAATCGGCATGCACGATGAGGCGGGCTTGATCTATTCCAACGCCCTGCGACTGTCACCAGAAAACCTCGAAGTTTTCTTGGAGGCCAGCGAAAATTTTCAAACGGATGAGCGCTTCGAGGAGGCACTGCAACTGCTGGATGCGGTCCCTCCCGTCTCCTCTGCGGACCCACTGGTCATCTGCCGCCGGTTCATTTCCATGTATTCCTTGGGCAGGACCAAACAAGCTTACCAAATACTGGATGAAGCATTGGATCGTACACCCGACCTTTGCTCTACCCTTGCCGGATTGTTTCCCGGAATAGAACAGGACGCAGAATTCAGCTTGCGCGTTCTGAACGCCCCCAACACCCCATGAACTTCCCCCTTCCCCATTTACCTGAGCGAACGACGAAACCACGCGCGCACGGGCTCACCATGGTCATGGACAAAGGCCTGAGCCTTCGAGAGGCTGAAGACCTCATTTCCATAGCTGGAGACCGCGTGGACTTTTTAAAACTGGGTTTCGGCACGAGCATGTTTGCGCCGAACCTCGCCGAAAAGGTCAAGCTCTACCGCGATGCGGGCATGGACGTCTATTGCGGCGGCACCCTGTTCGAGGCCTTCCTCGTGCGGAACCGGTTGGACGACTACCTCAAGTTCATCGATGATGCGGGGGTGGGCTGTCTCGAAATCAGTGATGGCTCCATGGTCATCGACCACGATTACAAGTGTGAGCTGATCAGCCGATTGTCCAAGGACTTCAAGGTGCTGTCGGAAGTGGGGTCCAAGGAAGAGGGCATTCTCATTTCACCCGCGAAGTGGATCCGCATGATGCGCAACGAACTCGACGCGGGATCCTGCAAGGTCATTGCCGAAGCCAGGGAGAGCGGCACCGTGGGCATTTATCGTCCCAATGGCTCTGCCCACACCCAACTCATTCGCAAGATCTTGTCAAAGGTGGCCCTCGAGGACATCTTGTGGGAGGCGCCCAAAAAGACCCAGCAGGTCTGGTTCATCAAGCAATTCGGTGCCAATGTCAACCTGGGCAACATCGGCCCAGCCGACTTGATTCCACTGGAGTGCTTGCGCGTTGGATTGCGCGGGGACACCTTTTTCCATTTCCTTCCAGAGGAACTGAAGCAAGACCTCCAGCACGAAGTCACCGACGCATGAAAGAAATCGGCGTTTTGGAGCTGCAAGCGTGGAGGCAAGAGAACAAGGCCCACCAGCTGATTGACATCCGTGAGACCTATGAGTACGAAACGGGGAACCTGGGTGGGGTGCACATTCCCATGGGCAACATCATGGAAAGGCAATCCGAATTGAGCCCGGATGTCCCCGTCGTTCTGCAATGCCGATCCGGTGGCCGATCGGCGGCCGTCCTGACCGCATTGGAGCAGCGCTTCGGCATGGACAATCTCTACAATTTGAAAGGCGGAGCCAAGGCATGGGCAGCAGAGGTGGACCCTTCCATCGAGGTTGCCTGAGATGCGAAAGTCGCGCGATACCAAAGGCTGGTTAAGACTCGGTATCCGGGGCATGGCCATGGGCGCTGCTGATTTGGTCCCGGGCGTCAGTGGCGGAACGGTGGCCTTTATCTCCGGTATCTACGAAGAACTGCTCGACACCATTGCCGGGTTGGGATGGGGCACTGTTCGCACGTTGTTTGCCGAAGGACCATCCGCCGCATGGCACCGCTACAACTTGGGTTTTCTGGCCGCCTTGGTCGCGGGCATTGGACTGTCTGTCGCGCTGCTTGCAGGCACCCTCCACCACCTTTTGGCACACCACCCCGTGCTGCTTTGGTCGTTTTTCTTTGGCCTGGTAGCTGCCAGCGTGCCTTTCATGCTCAGGGACATCCCCCGGGCGGCGTTCAGCGCCACCATTGTCGCGGCACTGATCGCCGGAGGAGCCATCGCGTGGTGGCTGACCGGCCTGCCCCCATTGCTGCAGGGAGACGCGCCGGCCTTCATCTTCGGCGCGGGCGCCATCGCCATCTGTGCCATGATTCTGCCGGGCATCAGCGGCTCGTTCATCTTGGTGCTGCTCGGAGCGTACTCTGCCGTGATCGGGGCGTTGAAGTCTTTCGACGTCGTGCGCATCGCTGCATTTGTTGGAGGAGCGCTTACAGGGCTGCTTGGGTTTTCCAAGGGCTTGGGCTGGGTCTTTAGGCGCCACCGCGAAGTGGCACTGGCCTTGCTCAGCGGTTTTTTGGTGGGGTCATTGCGCAAGCTGTGGCCTTGGAAAAAGGACCTCACCCCCTTGTTCACCCATTCAGACGGTCGGGTCGAATTCCTCCAAGCGAATCTGGCCCCATGGGACCACCCCGACCCCCACGTGGCGGCGGCTTTGGCTTGTATGGCCGCCGGTGCGGTCATGGTAGGCGGTCTGGGCGCATTGGCCCAGCGGGGTGCGCAGGAAACTTCCTCCAAGGCCTCCGACCGTGGATGACCCCATCCGCAGGTTCGGTCTGATTGGACACCCTGTCGGACACAGCTGGTCCCAGCGGCACTTCGAGGAGAAATGGCAGCGTGAAGGCATCACAGATTGCGTCTACGAGCTGCACGACTTGGCCCAAGTGGAAAAGGTCAGCGCATTGTGGGCGGAAAGCGGATGGAAGGGCATGAACGTGACGGTGCCCCACAAACAGGCCATCCTGCCGTTGCTCGACGGCATTTCAGCCACCGCACATGCCATTGGTGCTGTCAATACCATCGCCTTTACCGAGGCGGGTAGAATCGGCCACAACACGGACGCCCACGGGTTTCGCCGGGCCATTGCGCCTTACCTCAAAGGCCACCACCACCGCGCCCTCATTCTCGGAACGGGGGGATCGGCATTGGCCGTGCGTCACGTGCTGCGCGACATCGGGCTCGAGGTCACCTGCGCCAGCCGCAACCCCGGCGCTCAGGGCACCGTGGGCTATGACGCACTCAGCGCGGTCGGCATTCAGCACACGCCGGTCATTGTCAACTGTACGCCCGTGGGCATGCATCCCAACACGGCTGATTTGCCCCCCTTAGGCGGAGCGATTGAAGGGGTTGGACCGGATCACTTGGTCATGGACCTCATCTACAATCCGCGTGAAACGGCATTGCTCAAACGCGCTTCTTCATTGGGCGCCAGAACATTGGATGGGTCATCGATGTTAATTCATCAAGCCGAAGCCGCCTGGGACATCTGGTGCGGTGAGGAAACGACCACGTGAAAAGCATACTCCAATTTCTCGACCGCCTGGCGGAACTCATCTTGAGTCCCGCTGCGCGCAAGGCCGTAGAACACGCTTTGGTGCAACTCGCGCTCGGCTTGTTTCTGTTGCATTTGCTGCTCTTCCTTGTGCACGAAGCGGGGTGGTTGCCCTTCCCTATGCCCGAGTCCCTCTTCGGTCATCCCCTGCACGTATTGTACACGCCATTTTCCGCCATCCTCGTGGCCGAGGTCTATTTGCTCGTCTATCACCTGCCTTCGTCGTTTGCGCGGTCCATGGGCAAGCAGCTTGAAATCGTATCCCTCATCGAAATCCGGTCTGTATTCCGGGACCTCTCGGCACTGCAAGAGACGGATACAGCGGGCATTGTTTGGCCGTGGAATGACCCCTTCTTTCCGCACATTGTGGGGGCCGTATTGCTCGGTGGCTCATTGGTGGCCTTCTATCGCATCCTGCCCCGCAGGCTCGCGCGGATGGAGGACCAGGACCTGGCGCGCTTCATCCGCTTCAAACGGCACTTGGCGGCCATGCTTGGTGTGGCACTGGCGGGAATTGCGCTGTGGAGCTTTGGGCATTGGTGCCTGGACATGGCGAGCCATGCGCGCGGCTTGGCCACCGTCCCCATGGATCCCAATGCCATCTTCTATCAGGATTTCTTCACGGTGCTGATTTTCGTGGATGTCATCCTGTTGGTCACTTCGCTGCGCTACCTCTCCGACTACGGGCTCATTCTCAGAAATTCTGGTTTTGTTGTGGCCACCATCATCCTCCGGCTGTCCTTTGGAATGGAAGCTTGGGGGGCCGTCGCCCACGAGGTGCTCGCGGCGCTGCTGGCCCTGACATTGCTCCTGCTGCAGGCGGGGCTTCAATCGGGCCACCGCCGTTTTGGGCCGGAAAACCGGACACTCAGTATTGAGGAATAGCCCAAAATCCAACGGGAGTCCCCAATTTGCCTCTCCATGCAGGATGCCCTCTCTCCCACGGAACAGCCCGGTCGATGGGATCATTTGGAAGACATGTCTGCCGAGGACATCGCCGCGGCCATGTCCGCTTGTGACCTTGAAGCTGTGCAAGCAGTGGCCAAGCTGCACGGGGTCATGGGCGAGGTCACGGCACTGGCGCTGGAACGCGTCATGCGCGGCGGCAGGGTGTTTTACCTCGGTGCGGGCACCAGTGGCCGGTTGGGCATTCTGGATGCCAGTGAGATCCCGCCCACCTTTGGTGCGCACGGCATCTTTATTGGGCTCATTGCAGGGGGCGACAGCGCCATTCGGCAGGCTGTGGAGGGGGCAGAAGATGATGCTGAAGGGGGCATTCGGGACCTGAAGGCCCACAGTGCCAGCGCGCATGATGTGGTGGTGGGCATTGCGGCCAGTGGCCGGACCCCCTATGTCGTGGGTGCGCTGCGTTGGGCCCGTGAGCAGGGCATTCTGACGGTGGCCATGACCTCCAACGCCAAGGGTGCCGTGGTGGCGGCGGCAGAGCATGCCCTTGTCGCAGAAACCGGCCCCGAATTCGTCACAGGCAGCACCCGCCTCAAAGCCGGCACGGCCCAAAAACTCATGCTCAACCAATTGTCCACCGGCATCATGATCGGAAGGGGTCACGTCAAGGGCAACCGCATGGTGGACATGCAGCTCGCCAATGCCAAGCTCGTGGAGCGGGGGTCGCGCATGGTATCCGAGGCGTTGGGCATCTCCATGGACCGGGCCAGGGTCTTGCTGACCGAATCAGGTTCTGTACGCAAGGCGATTGATACCTTTGCCGCTCGCGGATAGCAGCCGTCATGCACGACATTGAGCCCTTCTATAATTGGCGAAATTTCTACGTCGCCAGCGACGATGACCGGTCGCCATTTCACGAGCGCATCTACAGTGAAACCCACTACACGGAGCGCATCTACAACCACTTCATCCACCCCCAATGGGACAACATCGGAAGCACGACGCTTTTTGTGAAAATCCTGTTTGCCGATTACGATGAACGCTTTGCCATCCTCGAGTTTATCGGGGAGTGGAACGACACCCTGTTCAATGATGTGATGACGCTGAAGCGCAATGTCATTGAGCCTCTTCAAAATGAAGGGATCGAGCGCTTTATCCTCATCGGAGAAAACGTCTTGAATTTTCATGCCGATGACGACTGCTACTACGAGGAGTGGTTTGACGAGGTCACGGAAGCCGATGGTTGGATTGCCATGTTGAACTTTCGACAGCACGTGCTCGATGAACTCATGGACGCCGACCTCGACCAGTATTTTGTGATGGGGGGCGAGCTTCAAGAAATGGGGTGGCGCACGTTCAGCCCGCCGCAACTCTACCAGCGCATCGACGACTGCGTCATGCACCGCATCGGCCAGACGGGCTGAATCCGCATCAAGCGCCGCCTTGGGCGACCGACATCACATAGAGCATCTCGCGTGCGACTTCCGCGCACCGCTCGTCGTAGACTTCCCGCTCATTTTCCTGTCCATCCGCGACTTTGGGGTCCAAGTAGGGAAGCGCAAAGCGCGCCGTTGAACCGTAAACGATGGGACATCCCCGATCTGCATCCGAGCAGGTCATGATGGCACCAAAACCCAAACCGTCCAAGTCGGGAACATCATCGTATTTCTTGGAATAGCAGATCAGAGGATCGCCTACTTCATGGTAATGGACGGCATACTTCGGGTTGTCGCTGATGGCCGAGGGGTGGATGTCCAACCCTGACCGGCGCAATGCGCCTACGGCACGTTCGTTGAAGGCGGTGACCTCCGTGCCTCCACTGTAAGCTTCCACCAGAGCGTCCATGCCGAAGTGATGCGCCGCTACAGTAGCCCACACCTGACCGAATTGGCTTCTGCGGCTATTGTGGGTACAGATGAAATTCAAGCGGACCAAACCCGTATCGGCAGTTTCCGCGATGAAACCCGCGAGGGCGTCCAGTTCCTCCCTGCGCGCTGGAGCAATGGCGCCGAACTCAGATGCTCTGCTCTCGATGTAGCGGGCCAGGGGAGCCCAGGGGTCCGCCTGCGTTTGGGGCTGCAAGTCTTGTTGGCTCATGGAGGGATCATCGCTGCCGCACCCGCTCGCCAGAAAGGCGAAAAGAAGCACGGCGAAAAAAGGCCGGTTGAACATGGCGCAAAATTACTTCCAGACACGGCTCATCGCGACATCTTTCAACCCGACTGTCACGGCTAACTTCGAACCATGTCCGAGGATCATGACGTCAATTTTCCGCCGGCGGGTGCAGGCCGGCTGCACCCCGAGCAGACGGCCGATGGTTCCATGACACTGCAGTCCGATCGGTTCGGTCAAGCCTACCACAGCCGACACGGAGCGCGGACCGAGTCCCTCCATGTCTTCCTGGGCGCAGGGTGGGAACATAAGCTGAATCTGATGTCACCCGCTGCGCCGCTGCGCATTCTGGAAATGGGACTGGGCACGGGTCTCAATGCCCTGTTGACCCTTGCGGCATGGCGGTCACTTCCAGAAGGACGTCGCCCCGCCTTGACCTATGTGGCACTGGAGCCCCATCCCGTGCCACCGGAAATGCTCCGAAAATTGAATACCGCGCAGGATGCGGGAGTGTCGCCCAAAGATGCGGACGCCTTGCACGCCCGCCCCGACGCGGGAAGACACGACGTCCGCTGGGGCGAAGGTGCCCGCCTGATCCGGTTGCAGCAAACTTGGCAGGAATACGCACCCTCGACCGACCAGCAGTTCGACCTCATTTATTTCGACGCCTTCGCCCCCGACAGCCAACCCGAGTTGTGGACAGAAGAACGGCTCCGGGAGGCGCATGAACTGCTGGCCCCGGACGGGATTCTCGTGACTTACTGCTCGAAAGGAGACGTCAGAAGGGCCATGAAGGCCGCAGGGTTGAACGTGGAAAAGCTGCCCGGCCCCCCGGGGAAAAGGGAGATGTTGAGGGCGACCCGACCCGACGTCGACAGCGCGGTGCCGCGGAGGTTCAATGTGCGCGTCTACTTTTTTCTCGTTTCCGAGGGGGACGCTGCAGGAAAAAGACAGGTGCTGTTGAGCGATGAGATCTTGGCAGGAAAGCACTGTACCAAGTGGCCCGGAGGTGGACTCGAATTCGGTGAAGGACCCCGAGATTGCGCCTTGCGGGAGGCCCGAGAGGAATTGGGACAAGACATCGAACTGGGTCCGCTCGTGCATGCCACAGGCGGGTTTGTTCGGTCGGCCTGGCGCCGTGAAGAGCAGGTGCTGTGTCATTACTATTTCGCGCGGTTGGAGGGGCCTGTCACCTTCAGGGTGACCGATGAACCTTTCGATTTCGACGGTGGCAGTGTCCAGTCTTTCCGCTGGGTGCCGTTGGACGACTTCGATCCTGGTCAATTGACCTTTGCCACCGACCGAGAAGCCATGGGAGCGTTGATGGAGGGCAAGGGGTTCAGCGGATGGGCGACAGGGCACCATTGACCCCCAAGCCAAACAAGGCGAAATCGTAGCGCACCGGATCGACAGGGTCCAACCACCGCAAGGCCTGGGTTACTTCCTCCACGGCGCGCCAATCGTTGGCTGTGCGCTTCAAGAGCCCCAAAGCCCTGGACACCCCGGCCGTATGAACGTCGAGCGGCAAACGCAACGCTGCGGGGTCAATCCCCGGCCACAGTCCGAAGTCCACACCGCGATGATTGGACCGCACCATCCAGCGGAGGTACATGCAAAGCCGCTTCGCCGCGCTCCCCTTGGCCGGGTCGGCGACATGTTTGACCGTTCGTTCCGGTGCCTCATCCGCAAAAAAGCGCGTTTTGAATCGGTTCAATGCCCAGCCCAGATCGGGAACTCCCG
>DGOE01000182.1:15227-36271 GCA_002389295.1 Flavobacteriales bacterium UBA4474
CCGTTCATGACCTCAAGTTCCCTTGGATTGGCGTCTCGAATGAAATCGGCTGGGGCCCCGTCCATGCGGTCCATCAGGTCATCGCATGAACGCAGGATGCTCTTTCGGTTTCCCCAAGCCAGCGTGGCGGCCAGGAATCCAGCGATGGCAATGTCTTCTGGATCGCTGAATCGGTGTGGGATTCCCAAAGGATCGGCGTCCAGGAAATCGGGGCGTTCATAGCGATCCGCTGCCTCGTCAAGCATGTCGCGCCAAGCCGCCATTCGAGCCGGAGAAGGGCGACGCCTGCGCAACGGTTGACGGCGATGGGAGGAAGAGGATGATTCGGCCACGGTTGGGCGCTAAATTCGCATGCAAATGCAGTTTGTCCACCCCGAGGTCCTTTGGGCGCTTTCAGCGCTGACCATTCCGGTGCTGGTTCACTTGTTTAGTTTCCGGCGGCACCGCAAAGTGGCCTTTTCTCAAACCGCTTTTTTGAAGGAGGTGAGAATGGAGTCCCGCTCGCGCAACCGCATCCGGAATTGGTTGGTGCTGCTGATGCGCCTCGCGGCGATGGCTTGCATCATTCTGGCCTTTGCCGAGCCCATGTGGCCCACTGAGGACGGTGCTGAAAACAGCGGTCAGAAGCGGGTGTCGATTTACCTCGACACCAGTCCATCCATGGAATTGGAAGGCCGCAACGGCCCCATGCTGGAAGCTGCGCGCAATGGCGCATTGGCCCTTGTGGAATCACATGCGGCCACGGACCGCTTCCATGTTGTCACCTCGTCTTTTGCCCCCGGCGACCGCAGGTGGCTGACCAAGGACGAAGCCCTCGAGCGGATTTCCTCGGTGCAACAGGGCCATGCTGCGCCCATCATCCGGGACGTGCTGTACCACCAGCAAGGGTTCCTTTCCGATGCCGTCGAAGACGAACGGCTCGCTTATCTGTTTACCGACCTGCAGGAGTCCAGCCACACACTGGGGGGCGAAACCCAAAGCATGGTGGATTCTTCCGTGGTGGTCCGGTTTGTCACACAACCCGCCCAACCGCGCATCAATGTCCGCGTCGATTCGGTGTGGTTTGATACGCCCATGCGGTTGGCCGGTCGGAGCGAACGCTTGCACGTGCGCATCACCCACGATGCGCAGCGCCCTGTCGACGACCTGCCTTTGAACCTCCAGATCAACGGCAGAAAGGCCGCCATCGGTTCCTATCGCCTCGTCCCGGGGCTGGATACCGACACGGTCCTGCGCTTCCGCCATGAAGAGGCCGGAACGGTGCATGCCGTGGTCTCGACCACAGATGCTCCCGTCACCTTTGACGACCAGTTGTTCTTTGGGTATGCCGTGGAAGCGCACGTCGAGGTGTTGCTCATCCAAGGACGCGCCGCCAGTCCTGCTGAGCAGGTTGCGCTCGGACGGCTGTTCAGCGATGCTGCCCTCCACGAGGTGCGTTCCATGGAGGCGGCTACAATGGATTATGCCGCGCTGGAATCAGCCGACCTGATTGTGGTCCAGGGCGTGGAAGACCCTTCCAATGGTTTGGTGGGTGCCTTGCTGCGCAATGTCGAAGGGGGCAAGAGCCTGCTGATGCTGCCCCCCGCTGAGACCGTTGGTCCGGGATGGAACGAACTGCTGGTGGGCCTTGGCGGCCACGGCATAGGCGAATGGCAGGTGGGTGAAGAGCCCATTCGCTTGGGTAAACTGCATGCGGACCACCCCTTGTTCGAAGGCGTCTTTGCCCGCTCGCCGCGCCGTGTGGACCTGCCTTCTGTCAAAGGCTGGTACTCCCGGAAACGCAACGGCTCCTTGGAGCGTGACCTCTTGTCCTTTGCCGATGGTCGGCCGCTTGTCACCACAGGGCTGAAAGGGCTGGGGCGGTTCCACTTTTGTGGGAGCCCCTTGGATGCCAATTGGTCAAACCTTGCCCAGCACGCGCTCTTGGTCCCCATGGCTCTGCGCATGGCCGAAACGAGCCGCGCATCGGGCCTGCTGCAATTCACAGCGGGCGAAGAGCGCGCCTTTCTCATCCAAGGGCTGGACAGGACAGCCAATACCAACGTGGCCCTGAGGCCTGCCGAAGGGAGTGCGGAAAACCGGGTGTTGTTGGAGTCCGCTCCTGTACCCGGCGGCGTTGAAGTCGGATTGCCCTTGCGCGATGTCCAACCGGGCGCCTATGTCCTGGAAAAAGTGTCGGCCACGGCTGAGAACAGAGACAGTGCCACGGTGATTTTGGCCATGGGCATCAACCCCTCGAAGCAGGAAAGTGCGCTGTCATCTTGGGACCCCCAAGACTGGAAACAGGCCCTGATTACGGAGGGCTGGCGCAAAAGCGATGTGCTCACGGCAGACGTGGAAGACCTCGTGGATGAAGTGGAGGTGTTGGAGGCAGGTCAGCCCCTCTGGCTCACCTTGATCACCTTGGCCTTGCTCTTCCTCATCATCGAAATGACCTTGCTCAAGCGCAAATCAGCCCTCCGCTCCACCGAAGAAAAATCGCTGACTTGAGGGATATGTGCCCGCTCGACCACCACGAATGATCCAACCCATGAATCGATTCCGCGCCGCTACACTCCTGCAACCTGGCCACCCATTGCACGGAAAAGCCGTTGACATCGTTGTTCAGGACGGGCGCATTGCGTCCATTGCTCCCGCTTCAAATGCCGCAAGCGAAGCGGCCGACCGCGACTTGTCGGGCTGCTGGATCTCCGCCGGTTGGTGGGACGGACAGGTGGATTTCCGCGACCCGGGTACAGAACGCGCCGAGGGGCTCAGCAACGGACTTGCAGCGGCGGCACAAGGCGGTTTTACACGCGTAGCGCCGGTGGCATCGACCCAGCCCTGCCGCGACCAGCCCGCCGAGGTGGTTTCTTTATTGCACCGGGCAGCGCAGGCGGTGTGCGGGGTCATTCCCATCGCTGCCCTGAGCAAGGGGTGCGACGGCCTGCAGCTGTCGGAGGCCTTTGCATTGAAGGAAGCCGGGGCCTGTGCCTTTTCCGATGATGGCCCCATCAAAAGACCCGAGATGCTGCGCCGGGCATTGGAATACAACCAACCCTCTGGGCTCCCCGTTTTCTCCGATGCCCACGATGCCGACTTCCAACCCAATGGGGTCATGCACGAAGGCACGATGAGCACGGCGCTGGGCCTGGGCGGAAATTCTGGTGAATCTGAACTCCTGAGGGTCAACCGCGATTTGGATATCCTGCGCTACACAGGTGGGCGGCTGCATTTCCCCGTCATCACAACAGCCGCTGGGCTGGATGCTGTCCGCGCAGCCAAAGAAGAAGGGCGCGCCATTACCTGTGGCACCACGGTCCACCACCTCTGCTGGACGGACCAAGATGTGGACGGATTCAACACTGACATGAAGCTGATGCCGCCCTTGCGCTCTGAAGCAGACCGCACGGCGCTCAGGACCGCAGCGTTGGATGGGACGTTGGACCTGGTCGTTTCTGACCACCGCCCGCGGACACCCGAAGAGCACGACGTTGACTTTGTGGTCGTCAAACCTGGCATCGCAGGTGTGCACGCCGCCGGTCCTGCGCTGTTTGGCGCCCTCAAGGCGCATGGAGCAGGGGAATTGGAAGCGCTCGAAGCCCTTCACCATCTGCTGGTGGCGGGTCCGCGAAACCTGTTCGGTTCAGCATCTACCACAACCGGGCTGACCGAAGGACAACCGGCGGAATTCACCGTGTTTGCCCCGGGCGCAGCGTCCCTCCCCGATTCGGCATCCAAGGCGCCGAATGCCTTCTACAACACGTCCACGACAGGCGTGGAAGGCCGCGTCATCGGCACGGTGACACCCCGGGGAAGCCATTGGAACTGACCCCAAAAACGGACACAAACGCGGTGGGTTCAGGCCTCGCCAGTGGGCCCTCCGAAATTCACCGGAAACGATGGCTCAGGCTGGCTGGTCATTTCGATTTGACCATGCTGCCCCTCAAATTTGCTGATGTTGTCCACCAGCATCTTCATCACACGCTTGGCGTGCTGGGGCGAAAGGACCACCCTGGAGCGCACCTTGGCTTTTGGCGTACCGGGCATCACTTGGATGAAATCCAAGATGAACTCGGTTTGACTGTGGGTAACGACCGCAAGGTTGGAGTAGACGCCCGGCGCGACGTCCTCGGGCAGTTCGATGTTGAGCTTGGGCTTTTTGCCCGGCTTTTCCTGACTCATGGACGCAAGTTAACCCGCCCTCGCCGGCAGGCTCAGGGCAAGACTGCCAACAATTCACGGAGATGGCCCACGCGGGCCGCGGCAGGAGAATCTCCTTCGTGGGTGCCTTCGGGATCGAAGTGGACGGCTTTCCAGCCGGCTTCGTGGGCGCCGACGACATCCGCGCCGTGGTCATCGCCGATCATCCAAGCCCGCTCGCGGTGGGCACCCGTGGCCAGCAGTGCCCCTTCGAAACAGGCTTTCGCTGGTTTGAGGTGGCCCAGCTCTTCGCTGGTCAAGAGCATGTCAACCCACGGGGCGATGCCCGTATTTTCCACCTTGATGTGCTGGATCTCACTGAACCCATTGGTCAGGATGTGGATCTCGTGTCCCCTTGTTTTCAGTGCCTCGAGCACCTCCAAAGTGCCCGGCAACAGATGGCGCTGGTGCGGACCGCGTTCGACATATTTCCAACCCAGCGATGCCGCCAGGTCATCATCTTCCACGCCAAAACCGCTGAGCGCCCGCTTGAACCGCTCCGAGCGCAAGACTTCCTTGGCCATGCGGCCCTCCCGGTAATCCGCCCAACATTGGGCATTCTCGCGCTGGTAAATGGCATTGAACGCGGCAAAGTCCCCCTTGCCTCTGTCCTCCAATGCAAAGTCCACAAACAGGCCCTTGAGCGTCTCGAGTGAATTGCGCTCGAAGTCCCACAGGGTCCGGTCAAGATCAAAGAAAAGTGCAGCGGGTTCGGACATATCGCATCAAGTGAAGGCCAGGGCCGACAGCGCCGTGAGCAATCCACTCCAAGCAATGTACGCCCCTACCATGATGGGCAATGTAGCCCGCCGATTCCCGAAATACTTGAATGCCAGCAGTGCGCCAACGGGCACACCCAGCAGGCCCCCGAGAAAGGCAATGCCAAAGACCCCAAAATGCTGCTTGACGCGCACGATGCGCCTCCGGGCCGGGGTGAAGGACAGTTTGCCCTTCCGGCGGCGCACCTGAGACCGCCAATCGAACAACCAGCGGATGATGGGCTGCATCATGAGGAAACCCAACACGGCGCCGGACGCGGAGTATGCAAAAACCCACCACGGGTCCAGACCCGCTGCCATCGCCGAAGAGGGCATGATGATGAACTTGACAAAGCTCAACACCATCCAGCCCAACGCCTCGAATATGGGTGCAGCATCCATGATGGGCAAAGGAACGCCTCAAGGGCGTCTTCAGCGAACGGCTTGCAGAACGTTGGGATATACTTGACCCCACGCCGCCCACTCCGCCTGAGTGGCGAGGCTCTCGTTGTGCCAGAGCAACCCCATCGTGCCGCCCACGGCTCGAACCGACTGGGCCAGTCCCGCCAAATGGGTGGGCACTTCGTTGGGCTGCATCTCCATATACCGGCAAAGCGTGGCGTCCATGGCGACAAAAGGACACAGCTTGAGTGAAGTCATTTCCTCTCGTTCGAGATCATACCAGCGCCGCGAGCGGCTAAATCCTCCGCGAAACCCGGTGCAGGTGGCATGCCCTTCGGTGTGGTCCTCCTCGATGCCGAGACGCAGCAATTGCCTGCGGGTCTCTCCGGGGACAAGCCGCAGGTAATGCTGACGGGACGCCACCGGGGGACGCCCCAAGGCGGCTGTGAACGCGGCGTATTCTTCGGACAGGCGCCGCGGGTCCGCTGCAGCCGCATACCCGGGATGCCACTGGACTGAACCCGGATGGGTGTCATCCAAAGAGCGCATCAATTCAGCCAGCATTTTGCTGGAAGGGGGCAGGCCCTTGTCATGTGGACCAAAACGCGCCATCAGGAAGAACCAGCGCGGTACCATGCCATACTCCTTGTGCCAGGCTGCGGCTTGTGCATACGTATCATAGGGGTCTTGCACCCGGCCACGGCACGCCTGCACGCGATGCCTTGCGCGCGTCCAATGTCCTTGGACCAGGTCCCGGCCCAAGGCTGCACCTGTTCGCCACGCCCCCTTGCCTTTGAAAGCAAATGCGCTGTCCACATCCAAGGTCGGCTGGACAGCATACTCGTCTTTGAGCCGGCTTTCGTGCTGCGGCCAATCGGCGCCGAGCAGGGCCGCACCGAGCCTAAAGGCCCATTCTTCGCAAACGGGCCGCTGTAACCAACCCTCCGCAAAAGGGACGGATGGCCGCGGGTCGAATCGCCCATGTGCATCGCGCGGTGCGGAATCATGGAACTCTTCCATCCTGCTCCCCATCCAAAAAATCAGGGCGAGCCAATCTGCCGATGCGCCCCATTGAGGAGGGTCCCTTCGGATCTCCTTGCCCTCCAGCAACCCCTCGGGCTGCATCCAGCAATCCACCACGGCCGCCCCGCCATATTGAAGCTTCCAAGGCGCAGTTGACTCCTGGAAGCGTTGCACATCCGGTTCAAACGCCCATTGAAGGCCGAGCGCTGCGGTCAAGCACCACTCCAGGGCCGCCTCCAAACGGGCCGTCCGGTGGGTGCCGTGAACCAATACAACGGGCAAATCAGGGTAACGGCTCATCTCAGCAGCACCGTTGCTCCAATGCCTGCAACACACGCTGCGCTGCTTTGCCCTCCCCAAACAATCCCGAACCCGCAATTGGGGGAACGGCCGGCGCTTCCACGAGTCCTTTAACCAGCGCATCGCGGCCGGATCCTGACTTCAGTTTGACCGGCTCAAAAAGGCGCGATGCCCCCACTTCAATAAGCTCTTTCCATTCGGTGGTGTCCCTCAATATGACGGCCGGCGCACCTTGAAACCACGCCTCTTTTTGCACACCACCGGAATCGGTCAGCACCACCGTCGCGCGGAGCAAAGCGGCCTGCATATCCAAGTATCCCAACGGCCCGGGATTCAACGCCCCTTCAGGCAGGGTCAATCCGCATCGGAGCATGGCTTTTTGCGTGCGCGGGTGGACAGGGAAGTACACAACGCCTCCGGTTTCTTTGGCCCATTGCCCTGCCGCATCCAACGCACCCGAGAGCAATTCGGGATGGTCCACATTGCCCGGCCTGTGCAAGGTCATGACCAAAACAGGGCCTTCCGAGCTGGGCCACTCCGGCGGGATCCGCTCCCGGCAGATTGAATGGGCGGCCAATGCCACATCGAGCATGACGTCACCAACTTCAATGATGTTCTCCTCAGGCACCCCTTCCAAACGCAGCTGAGCAGATGCACCAGCGCCTGTGGTGAACAGCATGTCCGACAGTTGATCGGTCATGATCCTGTTGTGCTCCTCGGGCATGCTGCGGTCGCCACTTCTCAAACCAGCTTCAATGTGGGCGAGGGGCACACCGGCATGGTGGGCTGCCAAGGCGCCGGCCAATGTGCTGTCTGTATCGCCGTACACGATGACCGCTGCCGGCTGCACCCGCTCGATTTCCTGTGCGATGCCCCCCAACATATCGGCCAAGCGCGCGGACCGAGAGGACTGCGCAGGGTGCAAACGGGCATCCGGGTCCGCTACACCGAGCTCAGTCAAGAAATCCTTCCCCATGCCGTCGTCGGGGTGCTGCCCCGTATGGACCAACCACTGGGACCATCCTGCTTCATCCAATGCACGCGTCAGCGATGCAGATTTGATGAATTGAGGGCGCGCACCGACCACGGTGAGCAAAGGTTGAGTGCTGTTTGCTGGGGCGTTCATCAAATCAGACGGTTATCTGCAAAGCTAAAATGTCGCATTCCAGCAATTATTACGTGGTCCAATACGGGCAAATCAAGGGCTTTTCCTGCCGCGCACAACGATTGGGTCAAATTGCGATCGGCTGCACTGGGATTGGGGTTGCCTGATGGATGGTTGTGCACAAGCACCAATGCCGCTGCGCGCACCGCCAGCGCCTTTCGAAAAACCACTTTTGGATCCACCACCGTTCCAGACTGTCCCCCGCGCGAAACCAACAGGTCGCCGATGGGGGTATTGGCCCGGGACAGTGCCATCGCCCAGAACTCCTCGACGTCGAGGTCGACCAGCTTGGACCTGAACCGCTTCACGATATCGCCTGACCTCGACACGCGGCCCATCGGCCCCAGGGGAAGGCCCATCCGCCTGCGCCCCAATTCCATGGCCGCGCAGATAACCACCGCCCTCGCATCGCCAATGCCATGCATTTCCCTGAGCCGAAGCGGGTCACAACGACCGAGTGCGTGCAAGTCGCCTTCCACTGATGACAATACCCGCCGTGCCAGGTCCAGCGCATCTTCTCCTTTGGTGCCACTGCCCACAAGTATCGCGATCAGCTCAGCGGTGCTCAGCCCACCAAATCCCTGCATGAGGGCCTTCTCCCTCGGACGCATCATGCTCAATTCCATTGCAGATCCACACCGTTTTTTGGGCATGAAAAAGGGAGGCCTTGGCCTCCCTTACTCAATATCGTTTTGACCGCCATGCGGCCAAGTTTGTCATGCCTTCACAGACATCAAGTGTCTTTGGAGGCTGCTTTTGAGATTGCCCGCCTTGTTCTTGTGGATGACATTCTTCTTGGCAAGACGGTCGATCATCGATGCCACCTTGGGCAATTGATCTTCGAGCTCTTTGGCGTCCGATGTGGCACGGTATTTACGCAGCGCGTTCCGCATTGTCTTGTGATAATAGCGGTTGCTGAGACGCTTGGTCTCATTGGAACGGATGCGCTTAAGGGCTGACTTGTGATTCGCCATACTTGCGATTTAAGGGGTGCAAATATAGTCAACGACCCCATGCAAAGCGAGTCAGTACCAAATCAAATGTAAGCGAAGGGTACTGGCACCATCGGAAATGTCCACTTCGGTGCGTTCGGCGTCCAAATGATCGCTGGCTTTGAAAGGCAATCCGAGGGCAATAAAATCCTGTGTGGTCGCCACATCCGCGTCGAAAATCGTGAACTCATATGCTGTGCCGAAGTCTGCTTCTTCAATGTTGGCCGCTACAAAATCCAGGTTGACGGGAAGCTGGGCTTCCTGCACGACCCCTGTCGTAAAGAGCACCGACTGTGTAGCCGCATTTCTCCATTCGACAAACAGGTCTGGGGCACCTTCGTCAATGGTATCCTCGAAGTAATCTTCGTCGATTTCCAAGACCTCAGCCCTGTCAATGACGCATCGGGTAATCGGCTCGGGGTCCTTGCAACCAGCAGAGAACAGAACGAGCGCAGAAAGGAGGAGTGGGACCCTGTACATGGTGGCAATTTCAGCATAAAAAAGAGAAGGGCGCCTTCGCGCCCTTCCTTCCTAACAATCTACTTGCCAATCGCCATTCCTAGCGATAGCTGAAGTAAATATACGCAATCCCAAACGTGTTCCCACATGTTTTTTTGCGGGTGTCGATCAACGCTTGAAAACGAGGCGGGTCACGTAAATACCGTTCCCATCGGGCTTACCTCCATCAGATTCAACGCCACTGGTCACAAACTCCAGGCTCCAACCGGCGGAAACCATGCTGTTGATCTTGTCGGAGATCAACGCGTCATTGGATGCGATGTTCTGAAAGTTGATGCCCGCTGCAGAGAAGAAGTTCAACAACTTGGTCTCTTTGAAGCTGTCCACTTTGAGGTCTCCCCTCTTCACGTCGCTTTGCCCCGACTTTTTTCCGTCAACCCGCTCCGTGGTGGCGGCATCGCTATCGGCTTCGGCCGTGGCCTCAATGATGCGCGAGCGGCCAGTGCCCATGGGTATGATGCTCTCAACAACCGTGACCACTTTGTACTCTTGCGCAGCGACATCGGCACAAGCGAGAAGGGCAACAGCCCCGAGGATAATCAACTTTTTCATGGTGTTTTTTGATTTGTCGCAAGTACGCGGACCGCAATCACTCGAACAATTCAGGATTGTGAAATCAGCATGCTCCTCCGCCCCATTCACTGAGCATGGCCATGGCGTCTTCAAAAAAGGAATGGCCTTTGTCGCGGTTGTACCACTCCTGCGCTTCTCTTGAGAACACATCCTTGGGCTTTTTGGGCTCGGGTGCTGCACGGTAAGCCTCCCACATATTCTGCAAAACATGTGGCCGCGGACCCCATGTGGTCAAGACCTCTCCCTCTTTTGAAGCGCAAATCCAAACGGGAATGGACCTGCCGCCATTGCGCAGGAATTCATCCATCAATCTTGTTTCACCATCCCGGAGCACCACATCCAGCGGGATCCCCGCTTTCTCTGCCATGGCCCAAATCAGGGGGGCCGCCTGCGCCGCATCGCCGCACCAACTTTCGGTAATCAACACCCAGCGATGACCGGCCGGGAGCCCTTCCAAGATGGCGTCCATTTCATTGGGCCAGCTCAATGTTTTGCCCACCCGCCGCATACGGGCCGCATTGAGTTTGGTGTAATTGGCCAGGCTTGTCGAAGGCTTGGGGCCACTGTGTCCCTTCTCCTCCACCCATTGGGCCATGTGGTCCACATAATCCATGTACGTCATGGCCCCTGGACGACCAGACATCCACCACTCCTTCCATATTGGACGCGCTGCATGCACGCTCATCGGTGATGTGGGTTTTTGTCTTCGGACCGCGCCGCCAACCAGGATTCCGCAGCGCGCCGACCAGCGTGCAGGGCCCCGTTTAATGAAGGGGCGAATGTGTGGTCTCCCGCCGAATAGAACCTCGGCATGGCCTCTGGCACTTCAGCCATGCCCACCTGCGACAGCCTTGGCAATGCCTTGGTGATGGCGGTGCTCCACTCCACTTCCCCGATGTTCAGTCCTGCATCCGCAAGGTCCTTTCGGATGCCATCCACCGTGGCCTCGAGGGTCTCATCGGGCGCTTGGGAAACGGCGGTCACATTGAGCCATCCTTTGGCGCGAGTACCATGCACATCTTCCATGAAATGCAGATTGGTCACCCATTCCGCAGCTGGAATGAGCCCAATGATGGGCTGACCAAATGGCGGTGATTCCGTTCGGAAGACCACATTCACGCAGGCGTTCCATGGCAACTCCTCGTCCGCTGTCAACGGTCCAGGGCCCGCGATCACCCCGCCCCCACGGCATGCAAGCGGTGCATCATCCAACATCAGTGCTCCGTCCTCGGTCATGCTGACCCGGCTGTTCAGCCTGACTTCGGTTTGTGTGAGCCCGCTGGCGAGTTGGTCGACAAACGCCGCCATCCCGCCTCGGGGCAACAAGACCTTGCCTTCGGCGAGCATCCGAAATGTGAAAAGGAATTGGGCCGCCGGAGTGGCCATCTCCCGCTCCAAAAAGATGCCCGAGAAAAAAGGGGCCATGAATCCCCGGATGAAGCCATCGGAAAAGCCCCAAGCCTGCCAAAACTCCATGGTGCTCGCCTTGTCCCACTGCTTCCGCTCCGTCCCGCCGCTCTGCTGGCGCGCTGAAGGCTGGATTGGAAACCGACCCGATTGCAGGTCTTGCACATCGGCCCGCAACAACTTGACCACCAGCTTGAGCACCTTGATGCTGTCGCCCCATGTGCCAATCCTGCTGTTCAACGTAGCCCACATCAGCCGCGGGGCGCGGCGCGGATCGGCCAGGGTGCGCCATTGACCGCGGGTAAAAACCCGCGCGCCGGGGACAAATGCGACATGGGGCAGGGCACTGGGGTCGGTCCACCGCTGCAGCTCTGGATAGGCGGCCTGCAAGACCTGAAAACCACGGTCCACGGGTATTCCATTGGCCAAGGTTTCCGTGCACATCCGGCCACCCAACCTGTTGTCCGCCTCGATCAATACGGGGCTGCAACCGGCCTGTTCCAAAGTGAGGCAGGCCGCCAACCCGGCGGCGCCACCGCCTATGACCACTGGACGATCGTGCGTCTCCATGACCTCAAGGTCCGGTGCTTGAATCGAAGTCCGCCGTCTTGTCTGAGCCGGACACCATTTCCCGCAGCTCGGTCAGTTCGGCTTCTGTGAAATCCCGCCACTCGCCGAGGGGCAGGTCCAGGTGCATGTGCATGATGCGCACCCTTTTCAGCCGCTCAACTTGGTACCCGAGGTGTTCGCACATGCGCCGGATTTGGCGGTTGAGCCCTTGGGTCAAGACGATGCGGAATTGGCGTGGCCCCGTCTGCTCCACCTCGCAGCGTCGGGTGACCGTGCCGAGAATGGGCACCCCACCGGCCATGTCTTCCATGAAGTCACCGCGAATGGGCCGGTCCACGGTCACGTGGTACTCCTTTTCATGGTGATTGCGGGCGCGGAGGACCTTGTTGACGATGTCCCCGTCGCTTGTGAGGAAGATGAGCCCCTCACTGGGCTTGTCGAGTCGGCCCACCGGAAAGATGCGGCGCTCGTGGCCGATGGCATCCACGATGTTGTCCTTTTCCCGCTTGTTGTCTGTGGTGCACACGATGCCCACCGGCTTGTGATAGACGATGTAGACGTGTTCTTCAGGGGCTGTGGGCTGACCCACCGCTTGGCCGTCGACCTGTACCTGATCACCGGGCATGACCTTGGTGCCCAGCTCGGGTTTGACGCCATTGAGGGTGATGCGCCCTTGCTCCAACAGGCGGTCTGCAGCGCGGCGCGAACAGAAGCCGGCCTCGCTGAGGTATTTGTTGATCCGAATGCCAGGCGCGCCGCTCATGCTGCAAATAAACGGGATGGGCGGTCAGTCGACGCGCACCCAACGCCAGCGGGTGCCGTCGTCCAGGGTGATCAAGTAGACTCCGGCCTCCCACCCTTCGCTGCAGAAGCCGCTGGCCCGCTCGAATGTGTGTTTCAAACGGCCATGGGCATCGCGCACCTCGCCGGATGCCTGGGGGCCGTCCCAGCGCAGGCAGTCTCGAGAGGGGTTGGGGCCCATGGTTCGCGGAGCGGGACCATCCAAATGGTCACCCCCAAGGATGATGGCGTAGTTGTTGGTCGCGTCTGCCGTCGGTGTCGCAAACCACACCCAATAGTCCTCACCATCCGGGAAGCGTCCCAGCGAAGCGTCCTGCTCCGATTGCCCGAACGGAAAGAAGTCCAGGATGATCCACAGTTCGGCCTCCTCGTCCCATTCAGACAGCACGATTTCATCGCCTGTGGAGGACAGCGTAAACGGCGCGTGATAAGCGCCCTGCTCCGGGTCATTGTCGGCCCAGTAAAAGGCCCAATCCCCCGCGGCAAGCGTGCCCTCGGGCAAGGCAAACTTGCCCGGATTGCTCAAGTTGTCGCTCAAGTACTTGCCCCCAAGCTCAATGGGGTACGAGCCGTTGTTGTAGAGCTCCACCCAATCGTCGAATTCGCCGAAGGCATCGGAGACGTTGTTGGCGTTGCTGGTCATCAGCTCGTTGACCACCAGATCCGAAGGCGATATGCCCACGGTCACCGTCACGGGATTGCAAGGGACCCAGCGCTCCAAGCCGGCGCTGCTGGTGGCCTGCACTTGATAGTCTACGGTGGTCCAGCTGTAGGCAATGGGCACCTTGATGCCCCAAGTGCCGTCGCCGGCCTGGCGGTCGCCGTGCGCCCCATCGTCGTACATCTCAAACGACTGGGCGCCCGAACCGGCATCGATCCAACACGTGACCGCGAGGTCATCCCCACCGCCATCGACAATGGCACGGATGCGCAAGGAATCCAGTACGGGGGCATTGTCCTCCACCTCATGGGCAATCAGGACAGCGGCCTCAGCATCCAACTGGCCCTCCAAAGTGTACAGCCGCTCTGTCAACCATTCCTGAATTCCGAACTCCACGTGCCCTCCCCAAGCTTCGTCGAGCGCGGCATCGAAATCCTCCGGCGTGAAGCCAAAGGTCAGCGGGTAATATTCATCCTGATCCACGCAAGGAGCGATCATGGCCATTCGGGGGGCGAGGTACGCCGCAACGGTGTCGGGGTGGGCATATTCCTGGGCCACACGCCGCAGGTAGTACGTATACCAATTGCGGTACTCGGGCACATCCATCAAGCGGTCATAGAGGGGCCGGTATTCCGTAGACCACGCATAGGGGTTGCGGCTTTCCCAGTCCTCATTGATCCAATCAATGCCCCAGGTATTGTCCAGGTCGTAGGCGATGTAGTCAAACAGCCCCGTCTGCGGGTTGTGGTAGAGGTAGAAATTGTTTTTGTTGCCCGCGTAGCCGTCCCAATTGGCGCTCACCACGTCGAGGGCCTGCACCTTGAGAAAGTCGGCCACATTAAACACCTCCTCCAAGGCGCAAGGCAACTGATCGTCCGGCGTATTGTTGAGCACATCGATAAACGCCGCGAGGTCGGTGTAGTCGTCTTCGTCGGTATTGGTCTTGAGCTCGTAGGCGCGCCGACCGTTGACCTCAAACTTGTAGTCATCCGGCGTGGTGCTGATGTAATCGAGCGTTGCCGGCCACAAACACTTGTAGAAATTGCCGTCGTCCTTGTCGTAGTACTCCTCCACGAATTCCTCGTCCATGTGCTCGGTGTTCACGTAGACGCCCATGAACTCCCCGTTGAGGTTGAATTTGACCATGCTGGTGCGGGAGCCGGCCAGGCCCATGCGCCGCAGGGTATGCCAGCTCAAAGCCGCCCGCAGGATGGAAGGGTCATTTTGATTGGCGTTGATGTTGAGCTTTTCGAGGTCGGCGAACTTCTGCCCGGGAATGAAGGCATTGAGGTCAATCTTGAAACTCTTCTTGGGGGCGAACAGCGACGTGTTGCCCCTCAAGCGGACGGCAATGGTGTCGATGAGGGTGTCCAAGACCGATGACTGGTATTGGAGAATGGCGGGAAAGGGATTGGTCGCCGCATAGTCTATGTCCCCGAACAGCATGGCGTCCGCACTGTCTGGGTCCATCGTGATGCCGATGGTGGCCACTTCGTCCTGGAGGAAAACCGGGCCGTAAGGGGGCAAATCGGTCTGACCGAAACAGACAACAGTCGGTGCAAGGCAACCGGCGACAACCAAGCCCAAGAGGCCCAGACGCAAAAACAGGTTCATGCCGCAAAATTAAGCGGTACCAAGGTACCCGCGGTGGCGATGTGGATCCTTTGAAAACAGGACTCAGCGCACGACCAGCAGGGAGCGCACCTGGCGGGCGCCTGCAATGTGGCACGCCACCAAGTAGCAGCCCGGCGCGATGCCGCTGAGGTCATAAAACTGTCCGGGACGGCGGGAAGACCAGCGCTTCAGTATGCGGCCGTCTGCGCCCACCAACTGCACGTCCTCGGCTTCAACATCCAACCGGAAGCCCTCAATGGCGGGATTGGGAAAGGGTGCCCACACTTGGCTTTGGCGTTCTTCCACGCCCACCACCTCGTTGACTTCGACGTCGAGCCCGACAACCGACCCTGTGCATGCTGCATTGGTCTCCACAACCTGTAGCCCATGGCTTCCCGGAGTGGACCACTCCACGGTCACAATCGCAGTGCCCTGACCCGAAGCCAGCGCACCGCCGGAAACAGCCCAGGTGTATTGGTTGCCCGGCTGAGATGGCGATGCCACATACAACATGACGGCACCTTCATCTACCGCGTTCTCTCCATCGATGAAGGTCGCAGTCAGGTATGCACAGGAACCGTCTTCTTCGGTGGCATCGGCATCGAAATTGCAGGCCTCAGCATCGGTACATCCGACGACTTCCAGTTCGTCGCACACGCCATCCCCATCTGCGTCATTCAGGCATGCCCCGTCGCAATCGTAATAAGCTGCTGCGTATGTGCAGTCGCCATTGTCGTAGTTGGCAGCGGGGTCGAAGTTGCAAGCCTCCGGATCGGTGCAGCCAGGCACGTCGCACACCCCATCCACGTCCAGGTCTTGCGCGCAACCGCCTCCACATTCGCCCAAGGCGTCAAACACCGCGCCGTCGCAGTCGCACCACCCAAAGTCGAAAGGCGTCCAGCAGGACCCATCGTCCACTTCTGCTGCCGGGTCGAAGTTGCACGCCTCCTCATCCATGCACCCTGTCGGCTGTTCCGTCGTGGCGCACACGGTGACATCGTCCAAGAGGTATGCACCCAAGCCACCCCCAAAACTGACACCGTAAAAATTGACGCCTCCCAGATTGCCGGTGTATGGGATGAGTGCGATCAGCTGGTTGCCCAATACGATCCGCAGTTCGTCAGCATCGAGGTCAAAGAGGTGGGTGAGGACATTGTCCTGACCGAATTGAAATCCTGCGGCCAGCGTGGAATCTTGGTCGTGGTAGAAGGTGATGGCGCCATCTGGAGCGATGTAGGATTCCAACGTCCACTCCACTCCCGGCACCGCACTGCCTTGAAAATTGTAGTAGGCTGCGTGACCGGGGTCGGCAAGGATGGAAAATTGAACGACATGGTTGCCACTGCTGGCACCGATGGGAAAGAGGATGTCTGTGCCCTGGCTTGGGTCCACGTCGGCAGCGACCACAGCGAGCGCGCCATCGGCACCGTCAAACACGACGAAGGGGTCTTCCGGTGTGCCACTTCCTCCGCTCCACGTATCCCAACCCGCGGAAGACTGCACGGTGAGCGGGTCAACGTCATTGTAGCCCTGAAACGTCTCGGCCAACAGGGTCTCACCACAATTAAAACAGAGGTAGTCGCAGCTTCCATCGTTGAAGTCTGCGTCAGCATCGTAGTTGCACGCGGCCATGTCCGTGCACCCCGGAGACAAGCCCGCCAGCGGGCAGACGTACGGAATGGTGAAGGTCACATCGGTCAAGTCCAGTCCCAGCGACGCTGCGTAACCATTGTACAGGGTGATGGTCCAGGTGCCCAAACCGGAGAGCCCCAGCGGCGCGAGGTCCAAGGATGCGGTATACGTGCCCGCTGTGGTTTGGTCCCAAGAAGCGGGCCAGTCCACTCCGGCATCGTCCGCGCCAGCCGTGAGGTCAAACCCACCCCATTCAAAGCAATCGCCTTCTGGGTCGCACACCACGACCAGCAGGTCAGAGATCCATTCACCCCCTCCTGCATCACCTGGCCATTGGACAGCAACCTCGACCACATCCATGGTCCCGACACCACCAAAAGTGAATTCCACTCCCTCACCCGCAGCGAGATTGGCATCCATGGACCATAAGGAGGTGCAGTCGCCGCAGGGTTCATCAGCGACAGGAAAAATGCAGCTCCCATCTTCAAGCGTCGCCGCCGCATCGAAATTGCATGCTGTCGCATCGGTGCAACCCGGCTCACCGCCGCCGCCATCGAGCGCCGCGTAGTCGACTGTCCATCCAATGTCGTCCAGGACGCCGAGGCACATGGCGCCCGGCGAATGCACAGATTCTCCATTTCCAATGAACGGCGTCATGAGGGAGTGGTCGCTGCCCGAGGGATACATGTCCTCATCGAAATGCGAAAAACTGGACCCCGGCTCCCAAAACATGGGCGCATACATCATGGGAGAGAAAGGCCCGCTGTAGGCATTGCCTTGGGTGCCTGCCCAATACAGGTTTTCTGAAACCAAGGCCGCGCCAAGCGCAGGGGTGCCGCTGCCCAAGGTCAAGATGGCATCATTGTCGCCTGTCCAGACATAGCCGTCGAAGACGTGCGGAAGGGGGTCGTTCAAGATGTAGCCATTGAGGTCCGTTCCAACATATGCCGTGCCGGCAAATCCGAGGCCATGACCGATCTCATGCAGGACCACGGAGACAAGGTCAAACTGAGCAAATGGGGTATTGCCATCGAGTCCGTAATACCAATCCGTACCGCTGTCGAAGTTGGCGTTGATGTCCGCTTCACCAGGCGAGAGGTTGGCGCCTGCGAGCTTGTCTGCCAAGGGCGAAGGGTACAGGATGTTGTTGAAGGGTGCGCCTGTGAAATTGTACCACAGCCCAGTGGACCCCGCCGAACCCAGGGCGTTGCCGGGAAGGTCCTCCCAAGTGGCATTGACCACAATGGGAATGCTGCTGGTGATCAACCCGGCCCAGATGTCAATGGCGTACTGGAAAGCCGCTTCTGCTTCCGCGGAAAAACCGGTGTAGTTGACTACGAAAGTGGCGGTTCGTTCAGCCGGAGGCACCCATGCGGGCGCCGGTACAGCGCTCACCTCATCTGCTGCAGTGGCCATGACCACCGCCCGCGCGGCAGGAAGGACATCTCCGTTTTCCTGCGCCCATGCATTCGAGAGCAAGAACACCCAACACAACATCACCGGATACCGCATGGCTTATAGATTTTTCGTCCAAATTAATCTGCTGTAACTTGGTTGCATGCCCCGCTATAGGCTTGTTTCCACCTTGGCCTGTTCTCTTTTTTTGATGGCGGGGTGCACGCGCGAAAATGCGCTTCCTGAGGGCCCTGAGCCCGCGCCTCCTGCATACAGCTCGCCCGACTTACCGGACGCCCCCTTTGGTTATGCGGAAATGGACTTTCCCGAATCGTGGCTCAACGACCCCGCATTGGCCCTCTTTGGCGGGTTCGGAAGTGACGTAGACATCACAAATGAAGGCGCCACCCTCGGGCGCGTCTTGTTTCACGACACCCGCTTGTCGGCGGACAACTCCGTCTCCTGTGGCACCTGTCACAAGCCGGCCCATGCTTTTGCCGAGCCGGAAGCCGGATCGACCGGCATATCGGGGTCACCGCTCCACAGAAACACGCCCGGCCTGTTCAACCTGCGCTACCAAAGGCGGCTGTTCTGGGACCTGCGCACCGTCGGGCTGCAGAACCAGGTGTTGCAGCCTGTAGGCCACCCCGATGAAATGGGCATGGATTTGGGGTTGCTGACCGAAAAGCTGGCTGCCACCTCTTACTACCCCCCTTTGTTTGAGGATGCCTTCGGCGATCCAGAGGTGACCCTGGACCGCATCGCCGACGCCCTCGTGCAATTCCTGCGGTCCATCCGCTCGTACCAAAGCCGCTACGATGCTGGGTTGGCCCAAGACTTTGCAAACTTCACCGCGAGCGAAATGCTCGGAAAGGAGGTGTTTTTTAGAGGGGACACCCGTTGCAATCAATGCCACAGCGGGCTGAACTTCTTCTCCACACAGGCGTTCATCAATGGCCTTGAGCTGGATTACGCCGCCGCGGGGGACGGTGGGATTGGCGACCTCACAGGACTGCCACAGGACGATGGCAGGTTCAAGACCGTGTCACTGCGCAACGTTGGACTCACCGCACCTTACATGCACGATGGCCGCTTTTCTGATTTGAGGGCGGTGGTGGATTTCTACAGCGACAACATCGTCCAGCACCCCTATTTAGACGAGCGGTTCTCGGACAACGGCATCGGGCCTCCTGGGCAGGTGCCCTATCAATTGGCATTGTCCGAAGCGGAGCGCGAGGGGCTGGTGGCCTTTCTCCACACCTTGTCGGACACCGTGATCACATCGCACCCTGCATTCAGCTCACCATTCTGAGCCTTCAGAAGAGGTCCTCAATTGGGGATCAGCACACTGAATGTCGTGCCCGACCCCGGTGTTGAATCGATCTGAATGGTGCCGCCGTGTCCATCCACAATTTTAAAAACGTGGGCCAGCCCCATCCCGAGACCATCTGCCTGATCGGAAAACCGGCGAAAGGGATCGAAGGCGTGCTTGACCTCTTTGGGAGACATGCCTTGTCCATTGTCTTGGACCTTCATGCACCATCCCTCCTCCCGCTTCTCAGCTGAAATGTTCATCCTCGGCGGAATGCCTGGCTGCGCATATTTCAGCGCATTCTCAATCAAGTTGCCAAAGACAATCCGCATGCCCAAAGGACCGGCGTATACCGTGGGCAATTCGGCCACCTCCAGAGTCCCTCCAGAGCGCTGAATCAAACAGCGGAAATCGCGCTCAATATCGCCCACCGTTGCCCCAAGGTCGACCTGTTCCATGACTTCGCTGCCGTGGCGCGCAAGGTCAAACAATGCATCAATGAGGTCCTGCAGCTTGTCTGCCGAGTCCATCAACCACCCTGCGATTTGTTGGACTTCAGGGTCGGTCACTTCGAGCTTTGAAGCGAGAAGCCGCGAACAACTCGACACATTTCGAATGGGCTCTTTGAGATCATGAGCGATGATGAAGGCAAAGTGCTTCCATTGATCGTCTTTCTGCCGAGGGGACAGCGCTACTCCCGGAAGCGCGTGGTCCTGTGTAGTGGGTTCAATAATCTGCACGATACTGCTAGGACAGCGAAACTATAAGGATGGTTCGATGCGAAAAAAGAACCGCTCGGCCCCGGCCGTTATACCCCTAGAAAATTCCTCCCTAACAGTCTCAATAACAATATATTATTTTCATAATCGTCAACGACTCAAAGACGGGTAGGAATCACCCTACTCCCACCAGTTGGTCAATCTTCTTCGGAAGAAGTGACCACGACGCGCTTCTTCACAACGACCTCACCCGGGCCGGTTGTTTCTTCTGTGTCCATCTCCACTTCAACCTCCACTTCGTCACCCGACTTGATCACCCGCACTTGACCACCCGGAATGGCCAACGTGGTGTCCCCCATGAATCCATCGGCCTCGAGTGTTTTGACCAGCACCTGTATGTCCTCGCCATCGCTACCTTCGCCTAGCCACTGCATGTGGTGGTGCATGTCATGGTTCATTGGGTGCCCACAATGTGGAGCAGTGACCCTGCCGAGGGCAAAACCAATCATGGCAAAGGCCGCGGCAATGAGAATGGAGGCGTTTTGTTGCATGGGCTGAATATCCAAAGAAAACAGGCAAGGTCATGGTGCAACTAAACCGAGCCATTTACGTACTTCAAGCATGAGGCCCAAGCGCGCTTTCGATACACTGATTGTGGAAGGGGGAAGCCTTCGTTGCGCTTTCACCGCGGGCGTGCTCGACACATTTTCCGTGTTGGGCTACAACCGATTCAAGCGATATTATGCCGTGTCTGCGGGCACCATGGCCCTGACCTCCTTCCTCAGCGGACAACGAAAGCACTTCATCGACGTGGCTTGCCACATGGTGGAGGACGGGGAGTTCATCCGTTTTTCTTCGGCGTTTCGCGAAGAAGGGTTGATGAACTTGGCCCATCTGTTTGACCATGTGCGCCGGCACCGCCCGCTCGATATTGAGGGCGCCTTCCATGCCAGCCGGCTCAAAGACGTGCGCATGGTCACAACGGATCACGCCACCGCGCAACCGCTTTATTTGAGGCC
>DGOE01000149.1:0-3100 GCA_002389295.1 Flavobacteriales bacterium UBA4474
CCTGCACTTGGACCAGCCGCATTGAGGTCGACGGGGTTGGATTGAGAGGAAAGGGCTGCGGCCAACGCTGACATACCGTCTGGATTTGCGTACGAACCCGAGATGTCATCGAGGTAATCGGTGTTCGTCATGCGGAAGCCCATTTCGATGCCCACGTAGTAATCTGCCGATCCGCCTTTTCGTTGGCCGGTGATGATGGCACTCAACCCAAAGGGAATGGTGGTGATGTTGAGCTCGTCGCTGTAGTCAAACCCTTCAGTTTGCAACTCGGGCAGGCTGTGCCATTGGCCCTCACTGGTGATGCCGGACTCGATGAGTTGGTCATAGGCCAGGTTATTCATGTCCACCTGCGCCTCGGGGTTGTGCTGCACTTTGGCGTAGCCAATGAAGCCGCGAATGGTGAGCATGGCACGCCGTTGACGGGCCCAGACGAGCGGCTTTTGCATCAGGTCGCGCTCCAACCGGATTGCGCCTTCCGTCATGTGGTTCCGGAAGTTGAGGTTGCGTGCGCGCCGTGCGGCGTACTGGGTGTGCTTGTCGCTGCCGGAAATGTGGATTTGGCTCACGTCTATGCGAATGTGCCAAAGACCGTCGAGGTCTAATTTCCTCCGTGCGTACAATCCAAATGCGGGCCGGGTGCGGATTTCTTGCATGTCCCAGATAAAATCGCGCCGCGATGTGACACCATCACCGATGTCACCCATGTAATTGGCCATCCCTGCGGTAAAGCCTACATCCCAATTGCCTTGGGCATGCAGCGGCGAGGATCCCCAAAAGAGACCTGCGAAAAGGACAAAACTGAATATCCGCAACAATGCCATGTGTCAAATTTGAGCTATGAATGTGATATAATCTGGTGCTTTTCCGCTCATCAGTGAGTTCCTACATGTGGATAAGTGGAATGAGACACAGGGAGGTATACGTTCTGTCACGGCGCAGGGTTTCAGTTTCGCGTGCGATTTTGCAGCATGCCGCATATCTCGCCCCGCCCCCAAGAATTGTGCACCCTGCTGGGCACCCGTCACCCCTTGGTTCAGGCGGGCATGGTTTGGTGCACGGGCGCAGATTTGGTGGTGGCTGTGGGGCGTGCGGGTGGACTGGGTACGCTGGGCGCCGGTTCGATGTATCCGGATGAATTGCGTCAGGAGATTCGCCGGGTCAAGGCGGCTTGGGATGGTCCTTTTGCGGTCAATGTGCCCCTGTTGTATCCCGCTGTGGAGGAGCACATGCAGACCATTGTGGAGGAGCGGGTGCCCGTAGTGTTCACAAGTGCGGGCTCCCCCCGCACGTGGACTTCACATTTGAAGGACGCTGGAGTGAGGGTGGTCCATGTGGTGTCGAGCGCGGTGTTTGCGAAGAAGGCGGAGGCGGCCGGTGTAGATGCTGTGGTGGCTGAGGGTTTTGAGGCTGGAGGACACAATGGACGGGAGGAAACCACCACCATGTGCTTGGTTCCTGAAGTGGTGGGTGCGGTGGGTGTGCCGGTGATTGCGGCAGGTGGGTTGCACGACGCCCGTTCTGTACTGGCGGCCTTGGCCCTCGGTGCCTCGGGGGTGCAAATGGGCAGCCGCTTTGTGATGTGTCAAGAGAACCCGGCGCACGCGGCGTTCAAACAGCGCATTGCCGAAGCTGCCGCAGGTGAGACCCGGCTCATGCTCAAGGATGTCACGCCCGTGAGGATGCTGCGCGGGCCGGAGGGGAGTTTTTTCGATCAGGTGGCTGCGGCCGAGGAAGGCGGGGCTGACGTGGAAGCCCTGCGGACGTTGCTTGGCCGAGGACGGGCCAAGCGCGGCATGCGCGAAGGCGACCTGGTGGAGGGCGAACTTGAAATCGGCCAGGTGAGTGCCCTGCTGGATGACCTCCCTGGCGCGGAAGAGCTTGTGAACCGCATCATCGATGACTACCGGGCGTTCCAAACATCGGAGATGGCTGAGGGTTTTTATTGGAAGGGTCTCGGTGCGCATTGACATAAAATCCAAGGGCGGCCGCGGATAACATCCTGCCAAGGCAACCGTTCCTACGTTGCACACGTACATCTTGCACAGGCGATGTCAAGGTTCTTCATCCACCGGTTTTTTTGGCTTTGTGCCTGCGCGTGCGTGGGGCCACTGCCTGGGCTTGCCCAAGATTGGGGGTGCCTACAGGTCGAATCCAATGGCGACCTCACCCTTGGATGGGCACCTGATGCCTTGGGCGCAGCGTCATACAGTATCGATTATTTGCTGCCGCCACCGGACTATTTGTCCTTCTTGCAGTCCGATGTGGACCTGGCCGCCAACCCCACAGGTGCGGTATTGACGGCTGCTGGTGGCTTTGATTTCTCTAGCCAAAGTTTCTGTTTTACCCTGCTTGCCCAGGATGCTGCAGGCAGCAATTTGTCGGGTGTGTCGGACACCCTTTGCACCCTTCACTTGGAGCTTACGGCGGGGTTGATTCCCGGCATTGTGGACCTCGATTGGAACAGCCCTTTCCATTTCAATCCTCCAGCGGGCTTCAGTGGCACCTATGCTGTGGAGCAGCTGCTCCCCGACGGCACGTGGCTGGAGGTGGTCGCAGCGCCCTGGATGTTTGGCAATTCCAATACTTCGCTGCCCGTCACCCAATGCGATGGCTTGGTGACCTACCGCGTCACCTTGACCGAGGACGGCGGTTGTGTGCACCGTTCCAACCGGGCTTCGATAGAGGTGTCGGACGAGTTGGATCCGCCGCCGCCGCAGATCATCGCGGTGGATGTCGATAGCTTGACCGGTGAAGCCAGCATCTCTTGGGAGCCGAGCTCAGCACCGGATGTGGCCGGCTACATCGTCTACGTCTGTTCGGGTTCGATTGAGACCATCCTGACGACCATTGAAGACCCCAACCAATTGAGCTGGACCAACCCATTCAGTCTGTCTGGTCAGCTGATCGAGTACTACAACGTGGCGGCATTTGACAGTTGCTATGTCGGGGGTGTACCGGACCCTGGCGCCGCCAATCCGGCATGTGCCCCCTCCATGTATTTGGATGTGGATTGGACGGAGTGCACGGATCAAGCGGATTTGCAATGGTCGCCAGTGGTCCATTGGCCGGAAGGGGTGGAACACTACGAGGTGTGGGCGAC
>DGOE01000149.1:3142-7117 GCA_002389295.1 Flavobacteriales bacterium UBA4474
TTCCTGCATTTTGGAGCCAACATCGGCAGCCTCTACCGCTACCGTGTTGTGGCTCATGCCAATGCAGCTGATTGGACGCAATCTTCCAATACGGCGGAAAACCTCTTTACCTACCCCGGGGGACCGGAGTGGATGCGCTGGTTGGAGGCCAGCATCGTGACGGATTCCGTGGCGGTGCTGCGCGTGGAAGCCGATGCCTCAGCCACAGCGCCCCATGTATACGAGCTGTGGCGAAACGAGCCCTATGACGACGACTTTGAGTTCGTCAACAGCATTTTTTCTGTCGGTGGAGCGGTTCAAATGTTGGACAGCACAATCGAAGGGCAGGTGGGGCAATACCGCTACTACATCAAGGTCGTGAACGCCTGCGGGGACAGTGTCCTGGGCACGCCGGTGGCCGAAACGGTCTTTCTCAGTGGGACGGTCCTCGAGGACCGCTTGTCCAATGCGTTGGCGTGGACGCCATTCGAAGGATGGGAGGCACCGCGCACACGACAGGTGTTGTTGCGTGGCATTCAGTATGGCGGCGTGTTGGAGGAAGTGGCGGATTTTGGGCCTTTTGATTTCTCATACGACGACGAACTCGAGGACCAGATTGGGACGCCAGGGGAATTCTGCTACCGGGTAAGGGCTGAGCAGGGAGACAATGGTTGGACGTCGGTCTCCAACCTGGTGTGCCTCACGCTTCCGCCGGTGGTTTGGGTACCCAATGCATTGGTTTACAATGGATTTAACAATACGTGGAAACCGTCTGTGGCCTTTGCCGACGTCACGGATTACCGGTTGGACGTCTTTTCGCGGTGGGGCGACATGATTTGGACCACGGAGGATCCCGACGCGGCTTGGGATGGGACGCGGGATGGCGTTTTGTTGCCCGAGGCATTTTATCCGTACACCCTGCGCATCCAGGACGGTGCAGGAAGGGTGGTTGCGCGGCGCGGCCATGTCCAAGTCGTGCGCAGGCCTTAAATCAAGGGGGCGCGGTTCCTTGAAACCAGCGGGTTGTTGGCTATTTTCGCCGGAATACCCGGACGTCAACCATTGCCCATGCCCATGGACCATCCCCACTCCAAGTTTACAGAACAAGGCCTGACCTATGACGACGTGTTGCTCGTCCCGGCCTACAGTGAAGTGCTGCCCCGTGATACGGATTTGCGCAGCCGGTTTTCGCGCAACATCGTGCTCAACGTGCCCGTGGTTTCGGCGGCGATGGATACGGTGACCGAGGCCAATATGGCCATCGCCATGGCGCGGCAGGGGGGCATCGGGGTGGTCCACAAAAACATGACGATTGCTGCTCAAGCCGCCTTGGTGCGCAAGGTCAAGCGGAGTGAGAGCGGCATGATACAGGACCCGATTACGCTTCCTGTGGATGCGGTGGTGGGCGATGCGCACCACATCATGTCGGAGCACCGCATCGGCGGGATTCCTGTGGTGGACGATGCGGGATTCTTGAAAGGCATTGTGACCAACCGTGACCTGCGCTTTGAGCACGACGCCAAGCGCCCGATTGCGGAGGTGATGACCACAGAAAACCTGGTCACGACGCCCAATGGCACCGACTTGAAGCGGGCGGAGGAAATGCTGCGCGACAACAAGATTGAGAAGCTGCCTGTTGTGGATGCGGCAGGAAAACTGGTGGGCTTGATCACTTACCGCGACATCATCAAGCTGCAGGAGTTCCCCAACGCCTGCAAGGACCATTTTGGCCGCTTGCGCTGCGCTGCTGCTGTGGGTGTGACGCCTGATACCATGGAGCGCGTCGATGCGCTCGTCAAGGCTGAGGTCGATGCGCTCATCATTGATACGGCGCACGGGCACAGTGCAGGGGTGATGGCCATGCTGCGCAAGGTCAAGGCCGCGTACCCCAAAACCGACATTGTGTGCGGCAACATCGCAACGGCTGCGGCGGCCAAGGCGCTGGTGGAGGCGGGTGCCGATGGCGTGAAAGTGGGCATTGGTCCGGGTTCGATTTGCACCACGCGGGTGATCGCCGGTGTCGGCGTGCCCCAATTGGGTGCTGTGATGGCTGTGGCAGAGGCGCTCGCTGGAACGGACGTTCCATTGATTGCAGACGGCGGCATTCGTTACACAGGCGACATCGCCAAGGCCATTGCCGGCGGCGGACACAGCGTCATGATTGGCAGCATGCTCGCCGGGACGGAGGAAAGCCCCGGAGAGACCATCATCTACGAAGGGCGCCGCTTCAAGAGCTACCGTGGCATGGGCAGCCTCGAGGCCATGCAGAAGGGGTCCAAAGACCGGTACTTCCAAGACGCTGAGGACGACCTCAAAAAACTCGTGCCCGAGGGCATCTCTGGCCGCGTTCCTTACAAAGGCACGGTGCAAGAGGTCATGTACCAGGTCGTTGGCGGCCTGCGCGCCGGCATGGGTTATTGCGGGGCTGCGGACATCCCGGCGCTGCACCAAGCGCAGTTCGTTCGCATCACTTCAGCGGGCGTCAAGGAGAGCCATCCGCACGACGTGATGATCTCGCGGGAAGCGCCCAATTACAGCATCCGCTGAAACGGTAGCTGAAGTATTCTCACGCAACGTGAGCCTCGGCTGAAGTAGCCTCATAAGACGCTGTTTTCGTTGGTCAAGACGACTGGCGCCTCTGAATCAGCGCGTGCCGAATTGGCTCAGTTTCCGCAGTGGTTTTTGCAGGCGCAGGAGTGGGGGGGGTGCGGCGCCGTTCAACCGCCAAGCTTTGGCGTCTTCTGCGTTGGCTTTGATGCGGTTGCCCAATGAGGCATTGGATTGTCCCCCGGCGCGCATTTTCACTGTGGTGCGCGGCAAGTAGGCCAATGCGGCCCCGCGGAAGTGGAAGAAGCGCAGCATCAATTCATAGTCAGCCGCGCTCCTCAGCTGCAGATTGAACAGGCCGTGCTGCTCATACAGGGTGCGCTTCACAAAGAGGGTGGGGTGGGGCGGCATCCACCCTTTGCGGAAGTTGCCGGGTGCGCCGGACTGCCATTGGCGCGTGACGGTGCGGCCGTCGGCCTCGTCCACGTAGTCAAGGTCGGCGTAGACGCCATCGGCGCCGGTCTCCTCAAAGGTCTGGGCGATGTCGGCGATGACCTGGTTGTCCGCGTAGCGGTCGTCGGCGTTGAGAATGCCAATGATGTCGCCCTTGGCGCGGGCCACACCGCGGTTCATGGCATCGTAGAGGCCTTGGTCTTTTCCACTGGTCACCTGGGCGATCCGGTCCTCAAAGGGGCGGATGCGTTCGAGCGTCTGGTCCGTGGAGCCCCCATCAACGATGTGGTAGTCGAGCGCAAAATCCCCCACCTGCTCCACGACGCTTTGCACCGCCTCCTCCACGGTGGCTGCAGCATTGTAAGTGACGGTGACGACGGAGACAGTCATGAGAAGAGGGCGCGCTGGGCTGCAAGATGGGACGCACTGAGCAGGCAGCGTGCATGGGTGTTGCGCGCACTTTCCACGACGTCTTCTTGGGATATGCCAAGCAGGTCAATGGCAGCATCCGTCCAGCTGTTTAGGTCCAGAGGCAAACAGCGCACAGTGTGGCCATGTTCCATGGTGGACCACGCTGTTTGGTCGGAGACAATGGCGGGGCGGGCGCAGGCGACAGCTTCAGCCACGGCGTGACCGAAATTCTCATTGAAGCTGGGCACGAGCACGAGGTGGGCCCAACCGAAGTGGGCTTGGATGTCTGCGGGCGGGGTGGCTCCAGCCAATTCCAAGGTGAGGTGTTCTGATTGATCCGCGATGGATTGCAGGCGGTCAGCTTCTGAAGGATGTTCTACGGGCCCAACGATGCGATACACGACCGGTTGGGCACCAGAGGCGAGGTTGGCGGCGAGTTGAACGCCAAACGCGTAGTTCTTGATGGGGTGGACGCGGCCGACACTGAGCAGCTGAACGGGTTGTCTGCTGTCTTGTGCCCCATCGGGTTCAGCCGGCCTCTTCTGGGGCAGGGGTTCAAACGGAACGGGCAAGTTCAGTGCTGTG
>DGOE01000028.1:0-174 GCA_002389295.1 Flavobacteriales bacterium UBA4474
ATCAGCATTTCATTTTCCATAGTAAGGTGTTGCGACGCAACAGCGTCAACGATTGATTTGACCCAAGCTATTGGAAATCAGAAGAGTTAAATCCTTGGGGTGTAAGATTTATCCTACATCACAATGTGAAGAGTCATTTTGGTGCTCCGGCATTGGACCTTGGTCGCAAAATTC
>DGOE01000028.1:207-21767 GCA_002389295.1 Flavobacteriales bacterium UBA4474
TCCATGCGACCAGATGTGTGTTTCTCTTTGATTGTCCTGTTGTCTTCCTGCGCACCCCAAGGGGAGGCCACAACATCCGATGTGGAAGCGGCGTATGCCCGCTTTGAACGCAATGCCGAAACGGCCCGCCAGCTCATCCTCGACTTCGATGCGGAGAGCGATGCCGCCTTGGCGCACTTCGCCGACAGTGCAATCTGGACGCCAACGCGGTTCGGGCAGACGGACACGGTGCCGTTGGAGCAGGCTTGGGCAGGTTGGAAGCGCGCGTGGGCGGCCTATGATATGGCGCTGCTGTCCGACATCGTGTTGTTGCCCGGTGTCGATCCTGTGACAAATCAGGTGGACGGCTCGGTGCGCGTCTACTTCGATTGGGCGTATACCCGAGCGGCTACAGACAGCATGGCCGGGAAAACCTTGCAGGTATCGCTCTACGAAGCGTGGGAGTTCGATGCCGATGGCAAGATTTGGATGACCCAACTCTATGGCGACATCGGCGCCATGCTCGCCGCGTTGCAGGAGGCGGAATAGCACATGCCCTGGCGAAGACTCAGTCCCGCGCGCCTTTTTGACGGCGCCTCAGCCAGGGCCACCCGCCGATGAGCCATGTGGCGACAAGGACCCAAAAGGCGATGAAATAGGGGTCGTTGGCTTCGGTGTTGTGGAAATCCAATGCCGTAAAGACGACGGCTTCCATGATCATCTCTGCCCAAAAGAGCATATGGAAGCCCAGCAGCCAGGGCACCAGAACCGGATGCGCGGGGCCTGTTGCGCGCACCAGTTGCCTGTAGACAATCCAATAGGCCGTCAATCCCAGCAGCAACAGTGGCCGCATGAATCCGTCGACGTGGTCGCCACGCATGATTTCATGGGGCACCACAAAGACCACAAAAGCCGCCACGTGCCATACCAAGAGCAAGGCACCCCATTTGATCCACGCCATCTGACCAAAGTAATCCCAGGCCAGGGGCAAATAAAAAGGGCCGGCGCAAGCCAGCCCTTTTCTTTATCGTTATCCCACCGAGGTGGGCAGTGTATGCGGTATTCGCAGGGACTTAACTAGGCCTCAGAGGACCTGAACATTGACAGCATTGAGGCCCTTGGGACCTTCTTTGATGTCGAAACTAACTGCTGAGCCGTCGGCGATGTCGCCGGTGACTGCTTTGACGTGGACGAAGACATCCTTGGACCCGTCATCGGGAGTGATGAAGCCGTAGCCCTTGTCGTCGTTGAAAAATTTAACTGTGCCCTGCATGGGTAAATAACTTAAAAATTGAGCCGCGAAACTAAGCCATTTGCAATCGGCAACGGGCTTATTTCTCTAAAATGAAAGGGAATAGGATGAATTAGATGGTTTTGAAAGGCCTGACTTACCCCAGAGCCGTCCGGCAGCGGGCATGGGCCCTCATCAACAGCAACCCATGCAACCCCAAGCCCCCCCTGGGGTGTTTCGAGAACATCACAGGCCTTTGGACGTGCTCATTTTCGGAGGCGCACGTACTTTGTAAGCATGTTAGAGGGGAAGTCTCATTGGGTCAGAATCGCCGCCGCCGTGGTGGCGTTTTGGTGTATGCCATTGAATCATGGCATGCGGGCCCAAGTCCAGATTGGAGAGGCCGCGCCCTACGGCACATTGACGGATGTTCTGGGAGAGCAGGAGGATTGGATTGAGCTGTGGAATGCGGGTGCCGCACCGGTGAGTTTGAACGGGCTCCGGCTTACGGATGACGGGGCGGATTGGTCCAAGTGGCCCCTTCCCGATGTCGCATTGGCCCCCGATGAGCGCTTGGTCGTCTTCGCCTCCGGCCGTGACGTCCGTCCGGTCCATCACTGGGAATGCCCTGTCCGGGATCAGGATTTGTGGAAATACCACCTGCCCAGCGGACCCACCGCATCGGATTGGCGGCGCTTGGATTTTGACGACACGGCCTGGTTGACGGGGCCAGGAGGATTCGGATATGGCGACGGCGACGACGGTACTGTACTCCCTGAAGCCGATGTGGTCTTCCTGCGGCGCACCTTCACCGTACCCGACGTGGCCAGCCTTGTCCACGGTATGATGGCCGTGGATTACGACGACGGATGCGTCGTTTACCTCAATGGGCACGAGCTCTTTCGCTCCGAAACCATGATGGAACAATCTGTTGGGTTCGACGCCCAGTCTTCGGGGCTGAACGAGGCGACGCTGTATGGGGGAGGGACCCCTGAGCATGTGGGGTTCGACCCCAAAGAGTGGCTGGTGGAAGGCGCCAATGTCCTCGCCGTCCAAGTCCACAACGAAAACACCAACTCCAGTGACTTGAGCATCCGGCCCTTTTTGGCTGTGGCCCGCGCTGAGGAAGCCATCGCACCATTCAACCCCCTGCCCAACTGGTGGGTGGCCGATGCACCAGGGTTGCACACCAACTTCAAGCTCAAGCCGGGGGAGCCGTTGATCTTGAGCGATGCCGACGACAACATCATCGACATGACCACCTTGCCGTTCGAGATCCGATCGGGCTACACGCTGGGGCGCAGCGGCACCGGTCCCGATGATTGGTGTTGGTATTCCACCCCCACTCCGGGCGCCAACAACGGCCCCGACTGTTTGGCGGGCACCCTCCCGAGTCCCCACGTAGTGCCCGCCTCAGGACATTACCCCGGACCACCAGCGGTCACGGCCTCCAGCGGCACATTGTCTGGACCGCCGGGACAATTCCAACCTCCCATGGTGCTGCGCTACACCACAGACGGCAGTGAGCCCACCGCATCCTCGCCTGTCTTTACCGGTACCTGGAATCCTGGGGAGACCATTGTCCTGTCCATTCGCGCGTTTGCCGAAGGCTGGATTCCGAGCGCAACCGTGGACCGTACCTATTTCGTGGCGGAGCCCACGACGCCCCTTGAGCGGGTGAGCATTGTGACCCACCCTGACCACCTGTGGGATTGGGAGACCGGCATTTATGTACTGGGCCCCAACGCAGGCCAGGATTACCCCTTCATGGGGGCCAACTTTTGGCAGCCTTGGTCCAAGGAGAGCCGGCTGGAGTGGTTCGATGATGCAGGTGACCCCATTGCTTCCGCGCGTTTCGACCTCGAAATCCACGGCGGATGGTCCCGGGCAGAGCCCCAGCGCTCGTTCCGCATTGATTTCAAACCCCAATACACCGGCAAGCTGGAGCACGCGGTATTTACCTCCAAGCCTGACATCGGGGCCTTTGGCAACCTCAACCTGCGCAACGGAGGGCAAGCCAGTTGGGAAAACAAAATCCAAGACGCCTTTCTCGGTGAGCTCGCCCTGGGTACGCATGCCGTAGCCTCCGCGTGGCGACCAGTAGAAGTCTACCTCAATGGCGATTACTGGGGTGTTTACGGTGCCCGAGAAAAATCAGACGAGCAGTTTGTCGAGGACAATTTTGGTTGGGATGCAAAATGGGTGGACCTCCACAACCAGTGGGTGTCGCTCAACGGTTCGCCCCATGCTTGGGAAGCGTGTGTCAATCCCATGTTGGCCCTTCCCAGTGGTGGAACAGCTTTCCGGGAAGCCTTCGAAGACAATTTCGACGTCTTGTCATATTTCGACTACCACATATTCGAAATCCACGGACAGAATGTGGACTGGATGACGGCGCCTTGGGGCCTCAAAAACTTCAAGTATTTCCGGAGCCTCGAGGGTGACGGCAAGTGGCGCGCCATACTGTATGACCTCGATGCCTGTTTCGGTGCTTGGGGCACCAGTGCGTGGGAGGACTATCTGCAATTGACCATCGACCCACCCTACCCGTCGTCCTACAGCGCCTTGTTCGAAAAGGTGCTGCAGGACCCGGAGTTGGGGTGCGGTTTCGCTACGCGGTATTGCGATTTGATGGCGACCACCTTTGAGCCTGTGAGGTTCAATACGCGCTTGACGGCCGCGGCCAATTCCATAGCGCCTGCCATGCAGCGGCACATAGACATGTGGGACTCGCCGGCTTCGGTGGACTATTGGCAGTACCGCTTGGAGCTGCTCAATGACAACAACGCCGCTCGGATCGAGCCCAGCCTCTTTTTTGTCCAAGATCATTTCGGGTTCAACGGCACCAAACAGCTGACATTGACTTGGTCGCCCCCGTTTGCCGGTGAGGTGCAGGTCAACGGCATGTCGGACCTCGGAACGGGATGGACCGCGGGATACTTTGGGGAATGCCCCATCCAAATCGCGGCCATTCCTGGCCCCGGTCAGGGCTTCTTGGGTTGGCAGGACAACCTGCATACCAATTTGGGCTTGGTCGATCCCGCCGACCCCTTCGTAGAGGTAGAGCTTGAGGGTGATGACACCTTCTTTGCCATGTTTGGCCCTTGCATGGGCGGCGCCGTGGTCATGGCGGTCCCGGAGGGCGATGGCCTGGCGGCGGTGATCGATGGTAGCACAGGGCCCGTGAATTTCCAGTGGTACCTCGAGGGAGAGCAAGTCGGCTCCGGTAGCGCATTTGCGCCATCGGTGCCAGGAATTTATACCCTCACAGCCTCCAATGGCACATGCACCTTGGTGGCCGCGCCCATGCCTTGGCCCAACGATGGCCCAGGCCCCGTTTTGGATGTCGCGCCACCGGTCTTTTCTCAAGAAGACGCGCTCCTTGTGACGCCCAATCCAGCATCCGGACCTGCCGTGTTGAAAGGTTCGGGGTGGGGCAATCTCTGTGTTTTTGGGGCGGATGGACAGGCCGTCCATGCGGCCGATGGCATTTCCTTGCCGGTGACACTGCCCACCGATGAATGGACCCCAGGGGTGTATTCCCTGACCTTCACTGAAGGGGGGCACAGGCGCACCGCCCGCTTCGTCGTGCGCTGACCCGTTCAGGCCTGCGCTGCGCACCGCGCCTTCGCGGGATGGCAAAATCCGTCTTCCGGCAGCATATTTTGAGGGGATTCTATGATGAATGTCATTGTCATTTAGCTCGGAATCAGCGATATTAGCTTGCAACCAATGGTCCAATGAGCACAGCAAAAAATCAGTACGATGTTATAATCGCCGGCTCTGGCATCTACGGAACCTCACTCGCGGGCATTTTGGCCAAGTCCGGTTTGAGCGTGCTGGTGATTGAGCGTGGCAAGCATCCCCGCTTCGCATTGGGCGAAGCCCTTTTGCCACAAAGCGCCATTTGGCCCTTCATCATTGGGGAGCGTTTCGGGATACCCGAAATCGGCCACCTCAGTCATGCCGACCGCATTGTCGATCACATCACCCCTTCGTGCGGCCTCAAGCACAGCATTGGATTTGCCCACCACATTGCCGGAGAACCGCTCAAAGCGCCCCAGCTGCATCAATTGGTCCCGCCCCACCTGCCTTTCTACAGTGAGAGTCACCTCTACAGGGAGGAGGTCGACCAGTTCCTCTTAAATGCCGCCATCAAGTACGGCGCGGATTACGCAGAGGAGACGCCCATCACGGATGTCCAGATCGGCGCAGATGGCGTGGTGATTTCCTGCCCCTCGAAAGAGTACCGCGGCGCCTACTTCGTGGATGCCTCGGGACGGGGTTCCAAGCTGGTGGAGCAGCGCGGATACAGAGCCGAGGCGCCCGAAGCCAAGACCCACAGCCGCGCCATTTTTGCCCACGTCGAAGGGTTGCAGCCTTTTGACAACATCATGGAAGCGCCGTCCAAAGGCCGCAAATGGCACGAGGGCACCTTTCACCACGTCTTCGATGGCGGTTGGATGTGGGTCATTCCATTCGACAATTTCTCCCGGTCTTCCTCCCGCAAGGCCAGCGTGGGGCTGATGCTCGACCCGCGGATTCACCCCGAAGACGCGACCAAAACCGCAGAGGAGGAGTTTTACTCCTTTATCGCGGGGTACCCGGACATGGAGCGCCACATGGAAGGCATCGAGGTCACCATGCCCTTTACCCGCACGGGACGCCTACAATACTCATCGCGACAGTCGGTAGGGGAAAGGCACTTCACAGCACCTTCGACTTTTGGGTTCATCGACCCGCTGTACTCCAACGGCTTGATCCACACCTTCGAAAGCGTCTATTATGGCGCGCGCCACCTGCTTTCTGCATTTGGCAAGGAGGAGGGGCCGGTCAAGAAGGGCGATTTCTCTACCGCGGCCTTTGCCAAGATGGAGGTGTTGCACCGCACCCAATGGAACCACGCCGACGGCACCATTTCACAGGCATACGCCTCCATGGCTGACTTCGGTACCTGGAATGCCTGGACGCAGTATTGGCTGGCGCAGATCCTGTTTGGCGACCTGTGGCTGCAGCGGGCTTGTTTCCGCTATTTCGAGGATGGAAATACGGCGCATTTTGACGCCTTCCTCGACGAGAATCGGCCGGGCGACCATGCGCCATTCGCTCAGGACAAGCGCGCGCTGCTCGAAGACCTCGGCGCCTTGCTTGCCGTGAAAGGAAATGGTGTGGTGGATACCGGTGAGGCCATGCTGCAAAGGCTGGCTGAAGAGTCTTGGTTGCCGCGCCATGTCTTTGACTGGGGCGCTCCTGAAGCGCGCAACGTGGACTTCTCCAGAGAGGAGGTCGTCGGCGCTTTGCTCGGTTGGGGCTTTGAAAGCTCACCCGAACACCTGCGCAACGGCCTGTTTGATTTCAAGCTGCCAGAGCCGGCCTGAATTCGCCACATGCCCAGCAACCAGCGGGGCTTCATAAAGTGTAACCTAAAGGCGGCTTCTTCCGTATATTGGATTCCAACCGGATTCGATATGATGCTGCCTTCATTCCTTGATGTTTACCTCAGTTTTGGCTTGATTTCCGTGCTGCACTGGGGCGTTGTTTCCTTGATTCGCGCATTTGGTACTGTACCGGATGCCATGCCACACTGAGGACAATCAAAAATGCCCTTCCTGATGAGGGGGGTCTAACTTGCGCCCCATGGCCGTTCCGGAAAGAAAGGTGGAGGTGGATGAATTCCTCGCTGGTGCGAGGGAGAAAGGTGCGCTGTTGCTGGATGTGCGCTCACCTGGAGAATACGCCGAGGACCACATTCCTGGCGCCGTTTCTTTCCCCTTGTTCAACGATGCTGAACGCGCCCAGGTGGGCACCATTTACAAGCAAGTTGGACGCGAGGAGGCTGTAGAAAAAGGGCTGGAGTTCATCGGACCACGCATGGCGGACACTGTGCGACGCGCCAAGGCGCTGTTCACGGCGGAGCCCGATCGGCGGCCCCTGCACTTGTATTGTTGGCGCGGCGGCATGCGCTCGGGTTCCATGGGGTGGCTGCTGCGCACGGCGGGCTTGCCGGTGGTCCTGCTCGAAGGCGGATACAAGGCGTACAAGCAATCGCTGCCTGAGTTCATGGGGCAGGATTGGCCCTTGGTTCGCATTGGCGGCTACACGGGGTCGGCCAAAACAGCCGTGGTACACGCCCTGGCTGCCCGTGGGGAGCAGGTGGTGGACCTCGAAGGGCTCGCTCGGCATTTTGGTTCGGCGTTTGGCAACCTCGAGCAACACGCCCAACCCACTTCAGCGCATTTTCGCAACCTGCTGGCCGAGGCCTTGACTGCGCTCGATGCTGGCCGCCGGATTTGGGTGGAGAACGAAAGCCGGCGCATCGGCAACGTGCACCTGCCTGAGCCTTTCTACAAGCGCATGATCGCCTGTCCTGCCCTGGAGATGCTCCGGAGCACCGATGACCGCGTGGAGCACCTCGTGGGCATGTACGGCAGCTATGATGGGGCTTTGCTGCGCAAGGGGTTCAATGCCATCCGCAGCGAATTGGGCGGGGCGCAGACAGACCAGGCGCTGGTGGCCTTGGACAATGGTGATTTGGCCACCGGCGCGCGGATAGCATTGGAATATTACGACCGCACCTATGAGCACGGTTTGCAGAAGCGGGCAGGGGACAACCGGCATCCGGTAGACGCGCAGGGCATGTCCATCGAAGCGTGCGCAGAGCGGTTGGTGCGGGCTGCTGACGGCATGGGTCTCTGACCCACCTTTGTCCACATGGACAACGATTCAGTCAAACTGACCCAATACAGCCACGGAGCGGGCTGTGGGTGCAAGATTGCCCCTGGCGTGCTCGACCGTATCCTCGGAGAACTCGGCACACAGGCCGACGATCCGCAGCTGCTCGTGGGACATGGTGCACGGGACGATGCAGCGGTCTACGATCTGGGCGACGGTACGGCCGCCGTCTCGACCACAGATTTTTTCATGCCCATCGTGGACGATGCACACACTTTTGGCCGCATCGCAGCGGCCAATGCCATCAGTGACATCTATGCCATGGGAGGACGTCCATTGATGGCCATCGCCATCCTCGGTTGGCCGGTGGACAAGCTCGATCCCGAAGTGGCCGGGCGGGTGCTCGAAGGCGGGCGCTCCGTGTGCGCGGAGGCCGGCATTCCGCTTGCCGGAGGCCACAGCATCGACTCACCAGAGCCAATTTTTGGCCTGGCTGTCACCGGCCGCGTGGACATCGCGCGGCTCAAGCGCAATGGGGGCGCAGAGGTGGGGGACCTGCTCTATCTCACCAAGCCGCTGGGCGTGGGCATGGTCACGACCGCCCAAAAGAAGGAAATGGTGCAGCCTCACCACCTGGCTGCCGCCGAAGCCAACATGACGCGACTGAATGCAGTGGGGACTGCATTGGGTGCATTGGATGGGGTGCATGCGATGACTGATGTGACCGGCTTTGGCTTGGCAGGACACGGTTTGGAGATGGCCCGGGTGACGGGCGTAGACCTCGTTTTGGAGACCGGAATCCTGCCCACATTGGACCGGGAGGGCCTGGCCGCATACCATGCTTCCGGGTGCATTCCCGGGGGCACGCGGCGCAACTTCTCAAGCTATGGAGCGCACCTGGTCGCCGAAGGGGCGACGCCTTTCGACCGGGACCTTGTGTGCGACCCACAAACCAGTGGTGGGCTGCTCATTGCTGCAGCCGCCAGTAGCCGCGCCGAGGTGGAAGCGGTGCTCCTTGAAAGCGGTTGCCATCACGGGCCCATTGGTGCTGTCGTAAAGGGCACGGGTAGGGTGAGGTTGGTGCCATGAAAAAAGGCGCCCGCAGGCGCCTCTTTTTATCGGCTGTAGCCACCTTTTAGTCGATCGCGCAGCTGCCGCCGACCAACTGGGCCACGGCGTCGCTGGCTGTGCAGGCGGCTTCGAAATCTGCGAGCTCATCGCCTGTGCATCCCTCACAGGTAGAGGTGGTGGTTTCTCCTGCGATTTCGCAAGTGCAGCTTGTGTCTTGATTGCAAGAAGTAAGCCCGGCGAACAGGGCAAACAGGGCGATTGTAGGTAGGTATTTCATGTGGTAAATTTCCGAGAAGTTAGTCAAATTCGTGAGGCCCTGTGAGGTGCGAAGGGGGACGCCGAGCCGGCTCAGCGGAGCCTTGCAGTGACCCAACCTTCCAAAACGGCAATATGTGGAAGGGTTCCCGCAAGCAAAAAACTCAGGGCGCTGCGCTCACCGATGAGCCCCGCCGATAGCGCCCACAACACGGCGCCCGCCATCGCAGTGAATACTGCTGTCAAGGGGAGGCTCCGCACATAGAGCGCTTTGAAGTCCCGCGCCACGGATTGCCTTTCCACAAACTCCTCGAAAAACGCCTCGCGGGAGTGGCACAACGCGAAATACAGCGCAAAGGCGAGCAGCAGGTCATCCACCGCCCAAGCGAGGACAACGCCGGCCAGAGGCAACCATCCAGTGCCCCATTGGCGGTGCAGAAAGACTGCAAGGAAGAGCCCTGCTCCCGAAGCCAGCTGCAGGGGGAGGAACCGTTTGCTGAATCCCGGCGAGAGGTCCCAGCCGTAGGTGTCGAGCACGGCCAGTGCATCGGGCCTGAGGACCAAAGGTGCGATGATGACCAGGCCCATCACCGTACCTGCCAGCGGCGAGGGGGCGGTGTTTCTCCGCATGGCATCAATCCGGAGGTGTGACATGCCAAAGTGGTACGCGCTCACCAGCAGGAAGACGCCCAACATGAGTGGGGGTACCCATTCGAAAGCGGCCCAGCACAGGCCGATTCCAGCGACGTAGGGCAGCACAAAAGACTGACGAAGTGGCCCCTCGGGGTCTCCATGGATGTGGGCGTGCAGAATGTGGTCCAGCGCACCGTGTTGCAGCCCGATGACCATGATCAGCGCCACTGCCAAGGGGGCCTGTGCCGCAGGCATCCAATGCCCCAGTGCCATGGCCAAGAGGGTGCCCGCCGCCAGCAGGGCGAGCGTCCATCTGCGCACATTGTGCGCGTCCCGAAAGGTGGGAAAGGCAAGGCCAAACATGGCGCAAAGGAAAGGCCCACCCCCGAAAAGGGGTGGGCCCGGTTTCCTTGCTGGATTGCGGAGGGATCAGCCCTTGCCGCTATCCTTGATAGCCAGAGCGTAAATCACCAGACCGAATCCGATCTTGTTGATGGCGTCACCGATGTTGTAGATGACGTCCATGTCGAGGTTGAAGAGACCTTGGTACCACTGACCACCACCGAAATCTCCGGTTCCTGCCATGTAGCCAATGGGGTAAATCGCCCATCCTGCCAAAACGAACCAGCCGAGCCACTTGTTGGCATCAGCCACGGCTCCACCTGCGTTGGCGGCCAATTGCTTCACCTCACCAAACCAGACGAGGTAAACGATGTAGAAGTAAGCAATACCGGAGAATAGACCCCAGAGCCAAGCGTTGCTTTGATCCAATGCTTCACCCCAGTATCCCGTGACCAACATGATGACGGATGCAAAAATCAGCTTCCACATGAGGCCCATGGTTCCACCTGCCTTTTTTGTGATCAGGTAGAATTCCACGCACATCAGCGGAACCGTCAGCGTCCAGTCCACATAGCGGAAAGCGATGGGGCTGTCCCCTGTGGCCAGGTAATAATCGCGCATGTAGTAGTAATGCACGAATGCGATAAATGTGATGATACCACTAATCAACAGTGATGTCCTCCATTTTTTGTCTACGCTGCCCATTTCGAGGAAGAAGAAGACAGAAGCGGCCATCATGGCCATGCAGCCCACGAAGAACGTGAAGCTGGTCAGGGAGCCGAAGTGCTCACTCATGTAGAGCGAAGCATCGGCAAGGATTAAAGAAAAGTTCATTTGTTGTGTATGGTTTTGAACGTGTTCAACGTACACACCAAAACCGAAGCGCCGGAGGCTTGTTCAAGGAATTTGCAAAAAAAGTAAACGGGATTTCTTCGCTTCAATTGAAAAATACTGTTAATCAAGGGATTGTAGCGCGGAAAAAATTTTGTGCATCGGGAGCCCCATGACTGTGTAAAAACTGCCCTTCAAAGAATGGATGCCACACATGCCGATGAGGTCTTGGGCGCCATAAGCGCCGGCTTTGTCGAAGGGCTGGTGGAATTGGATGTAATGAGAAGCCAATTCATCACTAACGTGTCCAAAAGACACTGACGCCGTGTCGTGATCGGTTGTGATGCGGTCCGAATGCCGGCCATCGACGAGGCAAAATGCCGTCGTGACTTCGTGCGTGCGGCCCGATAGCCGCCGCAACATGTCCGCAGCTTCTTCCCGGGATTGGGGCTTTTCCAAAGTCAGGCCGTCGATCTGCACGACAGTATCGCTGGTAATGATCAACTCCTCCGGTGACATGCCGCGCGCGGCCTCTTTGGCTTTCAATTCACTCAAGAACCGAGGAATATCGGGGCCTTGGAGTTCATCGGGGTAGACTTCCTCTACGTCTACAGGCCGCAATTCAAAGGGGATGCCCAAGGCGCTGATGAGCGCTTGCCTGCGCGGAGAAGCGCTGGCGAGCACCAGCCGGCGGTTTTTCATGCCTGGAATGAGGGGGAGGGCAGAGGGGGTGTCAGGCTGGATGAGCATGGGGCGTGCATTGATGGTGCAAAACAACACAGATGTGCGGGATGCGTTCATGTGAATGGCACTTCTGTCGACCCTAATTTCGTCTGCTCACCGGATATCCATGGACAGCATTCTCATTCTCGACTTCGGTTCGCAGTACACGCAGCTCATCGCCCGCAGGGTCAGAGAGCTCAACACCTATGCTGAAATCAAGCCTTGGAATGGCCCTTGGCGCGCTTTGCTCGAGACGCCGCCTGAAGAGGATCACCTGGGCCGCCGCTGGAAAGGGGTCATTCTTTCGGGCAGTCCTTTCAGCGTGCGCGACACAGAGGCCCCGGCGCCCGACTTGGAAGGGGTTCGTGGCAGGTGGCCGGTTCTGGGCGTTTGCTTTGGGGCCCAATGGCTCGCCCAGCATGGAGGCGGTGCGGTGGAGGCCAGTAATTCGAGGGAATACGGCCGGGCCCACCTGACGCAAGTAAATACCGAAGACCGGCTGTTCGCGGGCATGAACGCCGGCAAGCAGGTCTGGATGAGCCACGGCGATACCATCCAAAACGCAGGGGCGCAGGCGAGTGTGACCTGTTCGACGGCCGATGTGGAATACGCGGGTTTTGCCTACCAAGAGGAGCCCACATGGGGCATCCAATTTCATCCGGAAGTGTACCACAGTGAGGAAGGGCTGACCCTCTTGCGCAACTTCGTTCACGAAATCTGTGGCTGTGCCGCCGATTGGACGCCCGCCCACTTTGTCGACACCACCGTGGAGGAGCTGCGTGAGAAACTCGGGTCAGACCGTGTGGTTTTGGGCTTGAGTGGAGGTGTCGATTCGAGCGTGGCGGCGGTCCTGCTGCACCGGGCCATAGGGGACCGCTTGCACTGCATTTTTGTAGACAATGGGCTGCTGCGCAAAAACGAGTTTGAAGAGGTACTTGAGGGCTACGGCGGGATGGGCTTGAATGTCAAGGGCGTCCGGTCTGCCGATCGATTTTATGCAGCCCTGGCGGGCGAAACGGATCCCGAAGGCAAGCGCAAGGCCATAGGTGCCACCTTCATCGATGTCTTTGACGAGGAAAGTGGCAAACTCGATGGGGTCAAGTGGCTGGGACAAGGCACGATTTATCCCGACGTCATTGAAAGCGTTTCCGCTACAGGTGGCCCCAGTGCCACCATCAAATCGCACCACAACGTCGGGGGCTTGCCCGACTTCATGAAGCTGGAGGTCGTGGAGCCCCTGCGCATGTTGTTCAAGGATGAAGTCCGCAGAGTGGGCCGCGAGATGGGCATTGATGCCCAGTTGTTGGGCAGGCATCCTTTTCCCGGGCCGGGCCTCGGCATCCGCATTCTAGGCGAGGTGACCCCAGAGAAGGTCCGGCTGTTGCAGGACGCCGACCGCATTTGGATCGACAAGCTGCGCGAGCACGGATACTACGACACCGTTTGGCAGGCAGGGACCATCCTGCTTCCTGTCCAAAGTGTTGGGGTGATGGGCGATGAACGCACCTACGAGCAGGCCGTGGCCCTCAGGGCCGTGACGTCCACAGATGGCATGACCGCGGATTGGGTAGATTTCCCCCATGCTTTTCTCGCAGAGGTCTCCAATGCCATCATCAACAAAGTCCGCGGCATCAACCGCGTGGTGTATGACATCTCCTCCAAACCGCCAGCGACGATAGAATGGGAATGAAACGCCGCTTCTCCATCGGATGGACCCTCGCGTGCCTGTTGCTCTTCTCCCTCGGGATGGAAGCGCAGACGAAGCAGTTGCATACTGTGCAGCGAAAGGAGACGGCCTACAGCATCGCCAAGGCTTACGGGGTAGACCTCAATGCCTTGTTCGATCTGAATCCTTGGGCCGAGAGTGGCATCAGAAAGGGCGATACGCTGCGCATTCCTTGGTCCAATGCCCAAGAGCAGCCAGCGGGTGAATCCACAGACCCGCCGGAGCCTTCAGGGGAAAAGCCCCCGGACATCGTGACGGAGCAAGGCACGGTTTCCGACTCCATTCCCGGGAAGACGGGCGCTGGGTTGCCCGGGATTTTGGAGCGGGTCAATTCCGCCAAGTCAGATTCATTGGGCCAACCCCGTCCCCGTCCCCAGCCCCCAACCTGGTCGCTGGACACTGTCCGAGTCGCCGTATTCCTGCCCTTCTACGGAGGGCGAGATAGCCTGGGGCGACAAGAGCGGCGCCTGAGACAAATTGCCCAAGACTGTGCAGCTGGCATTGCGTTGGCACTCTCCACGGAGCGGCCATTGGGCGCCCATTTCAAGGTGCGTTACATGGATACAGGACGGGACACTTCCGGTGCGCTGTTGTGCAGTCCGCAGGACTTGGTGGACCTTGGCGCCCCGGTGCACTTGGCCATAGGCCCACTCAAGCGCACGCAGTTCCAGGAAGTGCGCCGTTGGGCGGGCATGGAGCAGGCCGTGCACTTGGCTTTGACGGATCTCGGTGAGGGCTTGACCAAAAATGCCCCTGGTGTGGTCATGCCCTATGTGCCGGTGGCACAGCGGATGGAAGGGTTGGCCCGTCACATTGCCGCGCAGCACCCCGGGGAGAAGGTGTTGCTGCTGGCCACAGGCGACATCCGCAACATTCAAGCGGAAGCGGCTTTCAGAGGGGCATGGGACGCGGAATCCGCAAAAGACAGCCTGCTCATGCTGAGTGAGGTGGAAGTCAAATCCAAGGGGCTGGGTTCGATCAGAGACTCCTTGACCGATGTGCGCCGCAACGTGCTCGTCGTGCCGGGTGGAAAGGCAAACAGGTCCTTGGCGGGTGTGTTGCAGACTGAAATGCAACTGGGCGACTCCTTGGATTTCGTCCTTTACACCGACAAGTCTTGGCGGGCATTTGAGTTTTTTGACCACGACCTCAGGGAAAGGGTCGGTTTCACCGTCGTGGACGGTTACGGGACCCTGGCGGACTCCTCTGTGTATGACGGATTGGATTCGGTGCATTTCTGTTTGGCCCGTGAGTTGGCCAGGCTTCGGGGCGGAGATGCAGGTGCGTACGGCTGGTTGGCGCATGATCTGTTGCGCGAAGCCATGGCATGGACGGCTGGACACGGACCGGGATGGGCCCAGCGCATGGCTGTTGGGGCGCACCTCATTCATCCCCAGCCCAATGTAGACGGGGGGCTCCATCGGTTCTTTTGGGTGCCCGCCGGCGGAGACCGCGATGGATTGATCAATGGGGCCGTGCGGCTCATGCGACAGGAGGGATATCAATGGACTGAAGTCAACCGCCACAACGCCTCTTCCGGCCTTTCAGAGACTGTTGCGCCGAGATGATGGACACAGGTTTTCTCAAGCAGGTTCAATCCGCTTTTGCCGGCGTTCAGGAAGCGCAGATTGCGGCGCTGCAGACTTTTGATGATGAGGTGAAACTCACCCGCGATGCCTGGGATCGCTCCGCGGGCGGGGGTGGGGACACGCGCATCCTCACCGAAGGACGTGTCATCGAAAAGGGCGGGTTGAATTTCTCGGCAGTGGAGGGCGATGTCAATGCGGCACTGGCCGAGCAATTGGGGACGGCGGCCAAGCGTTTTGCCGCCACAGGCGTGTCCAGCGTGCTCCATCCCTGCAATCCGCATGTGCCCATCATCCACATGAACGTGCGCTATTTCACCCTCGACGATGGCACTTGGTGGTTTGGCGGCGGCATAGACCTGACCCCGCACTACGTCATTCCCGCAGAAGCCAAGGCCTTTCACGGAGACCTCAAGGCCGTCTGTGACCGCCACAGCGTGGCCGACTACCCCACCTTCAAGCGCTGGGCCGACCGCTACTTCTACAGCCCGCATCGCGGCGAATCGCGTGGGGTAGGGGGCATCTTTTTCGACCACATGGGGCGTGATGGAGCGGCCGACCGCAGCGATGCTTTGGCGTTTTGCGTGGACCTGGCCAGCCAGTATGCCAGCATTTACCAGCGGCGCGCGGCTCCTTTTGTACAACAATTCGTCTCGGCAGACGATGCGGCCTGGCAAGGTCTCCGCCGCGGTCGATATGTGGAGTTCAACCTCGTCCACGACAGGGGCACCCGTTTCGGGCTTGTCTCCGGTGGACGCACCGAGAGCATCCTCATGAGCCTGCCGTCACGGGCGGATTGGACGTACAACCATCAGCCCCAACCGGGTTCTCCCCAGGCGGAAACGCTCGAATGGCTGCGCAAGGGGACGGAGGGCGTTGATTGGATGTCCCAATAATCAGGGAATCCCGATGTATTTGTGGGTCTGCAGGCTGATGCGCCAGCCGGGCCGGGTGGCGATCCAAGAGAGGATCCAAAAAGTCGCATCGTCACGCCGGTCCCATTCGGGCTGCAGATAGAGGGCGCATCCGGGGTTGACCTTCTCCGCGTGTTGGGCAGCCCAGTCCATGTCACTGCGGTGGTAGACCACCACCTTGAGTTCGTCAGCCGCCGCATAGACGTCTTCCCGACAGGCCTTGAATTTCTTGGGTGACAACGTGACCCAGTCCCAATCTCCCGACAAGGGATGCGCACCGCTTGTTTCGATGTGGGCCTTGAGCCCGGCGTCCCTCAGCCCCGAGGTCAGCGCGGTGAGGTCGTGCATGGCCGGCTCTCCCCCAGTCACCACCACGGTTGTGCGGCCGCTCTCCACAGCATCCGCTACCAGTTGGGCCACTGTTTGCTTGGGGTGGGCGTCCGCGTCCCAGCTTTCCTTGACATCGCACCATACACAGCCTACGTCGCACCCTCCCAGGCGTATGAACCAACTGGGTGTACCGGTGTGGGCGCCCTCACCCTGCACGGTGGCAAAGGCCTCCATTACGGGGTAGGCGGTCGCACTGCTCATGCCAGTCGGCCGAAGAGATCGAATTCGGTGGCAGAAGTGATGGTGACATCCGCAAAGTCACCCAGCCTTACATAGGTGTCCTCGCCGGTCTCCACACGCACCTCGCAATCCACATCCGGACTGTCAAACTGTGTGCGCCCGATGAACACCCCCGCGTCGTTGCGGTCAAACAGTACCCTGTAGGTCTTGCCCACCTTTTCCGCGTTGAGTTCCGCGCTGATGCCCGCTTGCAAGGCCATGACCTCCTCCACGCGGCGGCGCTTGACCTCCTCGGGGACGTCGTCCTCCATGTTGTAGGCGTGGGTGTCTTCTTCGTGGCTGTAGGTGAAGCAACCGAGGCGGTCAAAGCGGCTCTCGGCGACCCATTCGAGCATCTCTTTGTGGTCGTCTTCGGTTTCACCGGGGAAGCCGCAGATGAGGGTGGTGCGGATGGCAATGCCCGGCACGCGGGAGCGGATGTCGGCGAGCAGCTTGGCGGTCTTCTCGCGGGTGATGCCGCGGCGCATGTTCTTGAGCACCTGGTCAGCACCGTGTTGCAACGGCATGTCCAGGTAATTGCACACGTTGTCCCGCTCCGCCATCACATCCAAAACGTCCATCGGAAACCCACTCGGGAAGGCGTAGTGTAGGCGGATCCAGTCGATGCCCTTGACATCGCTCAGCTGCCGCACGAGTTCAGCCAGGCGGCGCTCCTTGTAGATGTCCAGGCCATAGTAAGTCAGGTCCTGTGCGATGAGGATGAGTTCCTTCACGCCTTGCTCAGCCAAGCCTTGAGCCTGCTTCACCAGGTCCTCTATGGGGGTGGAGCGGTGCTTGCCCCGCATCAGGGGGATGGCGCAAAATGCGCAGGGCCTGTCGCAACCTTCTGCGATCTTGAGGTAGGCATAGTGCTGCGGTGTGGAAAGCAGGCGCTCTCCAACGAGTTCCTTGCGGTAGTCCGCATTGAGTGTTTTCAGCAGTTTTGGTAATTCCCGCGTGCCGAAGTAGGCATCCACATCGGGGATTTCCTGCGCGAGTTCGTCGCGGTACCGCTCGCTGAGACACCCCGTGACGTAGACCCGCTCTACGCGGCCGTCCTGCTTGGCATCCGCGAATTGCAGAATGGTGTCTATGCTTTGTTGCTTGGCGCTTTCGATGAAGCCGCAGGTGTTGATGATCACCACGGGAGCTGCGTCCACAGGGGTATCGTGTGTCACCTCGAAGTCGTTGGCCTGCAATTGGCGCATCAAGACCTCTGAATCAAAGGTGTTTTTGGCGCAGCCGAGGGTCACCACATGGGCGCGACGGCGGGAAGCGGTGCGTGCCCTCATGCTTCTGATTTTTCCTCCCCAAACTGCTCTGGAAGCAGCGAGTCCACGAATTCCATGGCATTGAATACCTGCAGGTCTTCCGCCTGCTCACCCACACCGATGAACCTGACGGGAATCTTGAATTCTTCCGCAATGCCAATGACCACACCGCCGCGCGCGGTGCCGTCCAGTTTCGTCAGCACCAGCCCTGAGACCTCGGTGGCGGCGGTAAACTGTTTGGCCTGCTCCAAGGCATTTTGCCCGGTCGACCCATCGAGGACCAACAGCACCTCTTGGGGGACGCCCGGTGACAATTTTTGCATCACCCGCTTGATTTTGGACAGCTCGTCCATCAGGTGCTTCTTGTTGTGCAGCCTTCCGGCCGTATCGATGATCACCACGTCGTGTTGCTTGGCCACAGCGCTTTGAACCGCGTCGAAAGCCACTGCTGCGGGGTCCGCATCCTGGCCTTGGGAGACAAAGTGTGCACCTGCGCGTTCCGTCCAAACCCGCAGTTGATCTACTGCTGCCGCTCGGAAGGTGTCGGCCGCCCCCACTGTGACCTGGAGCCCCTGGGAGGCGAATTGGTGGCACAGCTTGCCGATGGTGGTGGTCTTGCCCACGCCGTTGACCCCGACAATCAAAAACACGTAAGGACCGTCCGTCGCGGGGATGGTGAGGTCTGTGGGGCCGTCTCCACGGTGGGCTTCCAACATGCCTGCGATCTCCTCGCGCAGCATGGGGAGCAAAAGGTCGATGGACTTGGAGCTCTCCCGGGAGGTGCGCTCTTCAATGCGCTGAATGATGCGGGTGGTTGTTCCGACGCCAATGTCGCTGGTGATGAGGGCCTCCTCCAACTCCTCCAAGACGTCGGCGTCGATGTCTTTCTTGCCCAATACCGCGCGGGAAAGCTTCTCGAGGACGCCGCGTTTGGTGCGCGCAAGGCCACGATCCAGCGTTTCCTTTTTTTCCGAGCTGAACAGCCGCTTGAAAAATGACATGCGTCGAAGGTAAGGGGGTATGCAACGAGGGCCGACTCCCAATGTGGAAGTCGGCCCTCGTCCGCCTCAGGGGCGCGTGGGTGAACTCAGTTTGAGAACCAAGCTTTCACTTCGTCGTTGTGAACGACTTCCTGACGGAAGGCGTAAGCCCCGGTCTTTGGACTCTTGTACATCTTGATGCACATGGTGTGCTGCTTTCCGCCTCCTTTCTGGAGTGACGCGACTGTTTTCTTAGCCATGGTTTCTCAGCTTCGGGGTTACTTAATTTCCTTGTGGACCGTCATCTTCCGCAGGATCGGGTTGTATTTCTTCAACTCGATCCGATCGGGCGTGTTCTTACGGTTCTTGTTTGTCACATAGCGGGATGTGCCGGGCATGCCCGAATCCTTGTGCTCTGTGCACTCAATGATGACTTGTACGCGGTTACCTTTCTTCGCCATGGTCCGGGAAAATGGAGGGCAAAGATAGGTATTTCCTCTTCCAAATCCGCTTGTGAATAAGCAGGAAAGACATCCTGCGTTAGGAAAGGTACCCCGCTTACTTTCGATATGATGTCACGACGTGCCGCTACACCCCGCAAATCAAGGAATTCCAAATCCAAGGCTGCGCCTCGAAACCGCCGATTGGACGAGGTGGAAACGGCCACCGTGGAGAAAGTAGCGTCCAAGCCGGGCCGAGGCAAAGGCCGAGCGGCTTCCGGAAAAAAGAAGGAAATGAGCCGGCGGGAACAGCGCAAGGAAGACCGCCGTATCCGCCAAGAAGAGCGGGACGCCAAGAGGTTGGAGCGCCAGAAGGCGTGGGAACAACGCACAGCTTGGCTGCGTGATCCCAGGGTAAAGCAGGGGGTGGGAATCGTGGCCCTCACCCTGGGCGGATTCATGGTCTTGGCAGGCGCGAGCGCGGTCTTGACGGGAGCCGCCGATATCCGCTTGATCCAAAGTGACGCGGTACCCGGCGAAGGCAGTTTCCGCAACTTGTTGGGGGCCTTGGGCGCGCGCTGGGCCTATGCCTTCATGCGGGGCGGGTTTGGGGTTGCCGCGCCATTGTTTGGGGTGTGGATGGCTGCCGCAGGTGTGCGGTTGCTTGCGCCCGAACGCTTGCCCCACCTGGGCAGGGCGCTGAGAAGCCTGTTTGTGGCCGCGCTGTTGCTGCCTTGGACCATGGGGCTGTTGACCTTGAGTTTTGATGTGGAATCGGGGCTGGTCTCGGGCTGGGGCAATGACCACCTTGTTGGCGCGGTAGGACTGTGGCTGACGCAGTGGAGCCGTTTTGCCCTGGGCGTAACGGGCTCGGTCCTGACAATGGCCGCGGCCTATGCCCTCTGGGCGATCGCGCACCCAAAGGTTTCTGCAGGGCTGAGGGCCTTTTTTGCCCGTGAAGCGCACGATGAGGAGCTGCCCTGGGACGACGACGATGATGTCGACGACGGATACACGGAGGATTCTACAACGGCAGAAAATGATGGGTATGATGGCCCATTGGGTGGGGATTCCGAATCGGAGAATCCAGAATGGGACCACTACATGGAACCGGACAAGATGCCCATCACAGGGGCGGATCCCGAGCCCGCAACACCGGCTGCTGCGCAGGAAGATGAAGCGCCTCCCAGCCCCGCTCCGTCTCCCGCTGAGGAGCCGGTCCCAGCTGTAGAGGAGGCGCCCAACCAGCATGGTCAGCCCGAAGCTGCGGACCCAGCAGCGCCCGATGCAGATGATGCAGATGATGGAAAAGCCACGCTTGAAGTAGAGGAGTCGGCCGAAGAGGTGGCCTTGACCGAGGATGAGATTGACACCAAGGTGCAGGCCTTTGGCGAATACGACCCCACCCTCGAATTGAGCCGGTTCGAATTGCCCAATATCGACCTCTTGGCCAACCACGGCTCGGGCAAGACCCAGGTCAGCAAGGAGGAGCTCGAAGCCAACAAGCAGCGGATTGAGGACACCCTCAACAACTACGGCATTGAGATTGCCAGCATCATAGCTTCCATCGGTCCCACGGTGACGCTCTACGAATTGGTGCCGGCTCCAGGGGTGCGCATTTCCAAGATCAAGAACCTTGAAGACGACATTGCATTGAGTCTTGCGGCATTGGGTATCCGCATTATTGCGCCCATTCCGGGCAGGGGCACCATTGGCATTGAGGTGCCCAATTCAAACCCCGATGTGGTGTCCATGCGGGCGCTGATTGCCAGTGACAAATTCCAAAACAGCGATGCGGCCCTGCCCATTGCCATCGGCAAGACGATCTCGAATGAGACGTATGTCTTTGACCTCGCCAAGATGCCGCACATGCTCATGGCCGGCGCCACCGGTCAGGGTAAGTCCGTCGGGCTCAATGCGATGCTGGTTTCATTGCTCTACAAAAAGCACCCCAGTCAATTGAAGTTTGTACTGGTCGACCCCAAGAAGGTCGAGCTGACGCTCTTCAATCACATCGAGCGCCACTACCTCGCCAAGCTGCCCGACAGCGAAGAGGCCATCATCACCGACACCAGCCAGGTGGTGCGCACCATCAAGTCGCTTTGCCTGGAGATGGACCAGCGCTACGAATTGCTCAAGAACGCCCAGTGTCGCAACCTCAAGGAGTACAACGCCAAGTTCGTCCGGCGCAAGCTCAACCCGGAGAATGGGCACCGCTATCTGCCGTATATCGTGCTGGTTATCGACGAATTCGCCGACCTGATCATGACGGCCGGCAAGGAGGTGGAAATGCCCAT
>DGOE01000151.1 GCA_002389295.1 Flavobacteriales bacterium UBA4474
GACGATGAGGTCACCGGCTGCACCAACCCCACCGCCTGCAACTACGACGCCAACCCCACCACCGATACCGACAACACCCTGTGCCTGATCCCCACAGGGTGCGACACCTGCTCTGGGGAGACCGACGGCACCGGAACGGTTGTAGACAACGACGCCGACGACGATGGGGTTTGCGATGACGATGAAATCACAGGCTGCACCGACTCCACGGCCTGCAACTACGACGCCACCTCCACCACCGATACAGACAACACGCTCTGCGTCTTCACAGTTGATGCCTGCGACACTTGCTCGGGCCAGACCGACGGCACAGGAAGCGTCATCGACAATGACAGCAACAACGATGGCATTTGCGATTCAGACGCCGTTCAAGGCTGCATGAACATCACGGCCTGCAACTTCGATTCCAGCGCCAACACTGAAGACGGAACCTGCGAATTCACCAGTTGCGCCGGTTGCACCAACCCTGCGGCCTGCAATTACGACCCCGCCGCTGTCCTCGCCGGACCTCCGGGCACTTGCACCTTCCCCAGCAACTTCTTCGTCGACTGCAATGGCCAATGCCTCAGCGGTTTCGACGCCAACAACAACGGCATTTGTGACCCCGCCGAAATCCCGGGCTGCATGAATGTCGGTGCCGCCAACTTCAATGCAGACGCCAACATTCCCGATGGAAGTTGCCTGTTTGAAACCGTGGGATGTATCCAACCCGATGCGTGCAACTACAACCCCAATGCCAACATCGCAGATGTCACCGGCACCTGTGTTTTCCCCTCTGAAGTTTACCTGGACTGTGATGGTCAATGCGTGAACGACATCAATGGGAACGGCATCTGCGACGAGGTTGAAATCCAAGGCTGCACCGATGACAGCGCGGACAACTACAATGCGGCGGCGACCACCGACGATGGCACTTGCTTCACCAGCACTGCCCCAGGGTGCATCATTCCTTCTGCCACCAATTTCGACCCTTCAGCCACCGTCCAAGGGCTGCCCGTATCGGCCTACTGCAACTTCAGCTTCCCCTCCCCACCAAGCATCGGACCCACACCTGACGATTGTGCGGACAACTCTGCGTGCAACTACAATCCCAATGCGGGCGGGTATGCAGAATGTGAATACGCCTCTTGCTTGGGCTGCGATGTGGTGACGGCCTGCAACTTTGACGCCTCGGCCACCTATAATGATGGAAGCTGCGAGTACTCGAGCTGTGCGGGGTGCACCCACAACGGCGCCTGCAACTACGACGCTTCTGCCACGATCGACAATGGAAGCTGCGAATACGACAGCTGCACCGGGTGTACCGAACCCCATGCCGACAATTATGACCCAACGGCATCACTGGACGATGGATCGTGCGAGTACCTCGGATGCACCAATTACACGGCCTGCAACTACGGTTGTGCCGATGCCGCCGGATGCAGCGCGGCAGGGGTAGCGGGTCCCAACACCGATGACGGGTCGTGCGAATTCAGCTCCTGTGCCGGTTGCCTGAATTCAGGGGCGTGCAACTATGATGCAACCGCCACCATCGCGAGCACCTGTGAATACAGCAGTTGCAGCGGATGCACCGACAACGCAGCCGACAATTACGATGCCACGGCCACCTTAGACAATGGCAGCTGCGAATACCATGGCTGCACCAATTACACCGCCTGCAACTACGATGCCACGGCCACCACGGACGATGGGTCCTGCACTTATCCTGCCGCGGGATTGGACTGCCAAGGGAATTGCGCAGACATCAATGACAACAACATCTGCGACAGCGCAGAAACTCCCGCCCCAGGCTGCACCATATCCAGCGCGTGCAACTACGATCCTGCAGCCAACCAAAACAATGGCAGCTGCCTGATCGCCTCCGCTGCAGCCCTTGACATCACGGTACAATTGGGCGCCAATGGATCGGCCACCATCTCGGCGGCTGACGTCGATGCAGGGTCCAGCGGAGGGTGCACTGTGGCATCCGCGACTGTGATCCCGAACACCTTTGACTCACAAGATATTGGAACCGTCACAGCACTGCTTTCGGTCACTGACAACCAAGGGAACACCTCCTCCGATGCCTTTACAGTTTCGGTGCAAGACCTCATTCCCCCTGTGGCCAGCGCCAATGACATCACCTTGGCGATGCCCAATACAGCGCAAGAAGTCGTTCTTTCTGCATTGGATGTCTCCACCTCAACTGACAATGCCGGCATCGCCTCTCAGACCCTGAGCCAAAGCACGTTTATCGGATGTGGCGATGTGACCACCCACACAGTGACCCTGACCGTAACGGACTATGCGGGCAATGTTGACCAGGTCGATTTTACCGTCACCATCACCCACCCGGATGTCGACAACGATGGCATTTGCGATGACCAAGACAACTGTACCGACCTCACTGCGAGCAACTTCGACGACCCCGCCAATGGGGTCTGTCAGCCTTGTGGATTGGCCCCCGTATTCCTCGGATTCTCAAGCGTCATTCCCGCAAGCACATTGGATGCAGCCGACGGCGTGGTTCAACTGAACCTGACAAGTGGCGCCGCCACCACGCTCGAACTGACAGGCCTCAATGGCACCGCAGACCTCTCTGTCGCCATTCCCAATGAGCTTGGCATCATTCCCGCTGGGTTCTATACCGCCCGGGTACGCGATGCTGAAGGATGCTTTGGTGTCGCCACAGCACCAGGAGGCACCACCTTCGGTCAACCGGCGGTCAGCCATACTTTGATCGTAGCCTACGCTTTATGCTGCAACGGTTGTGGGCAATTTGATTCCGATACCGATGGCATCTGCGATGGGTCCGACAACTGCATCGACCGCACAGCCCCGAATTTCAACGACCCTGCTAACGGTCCTTGCGAGTAGATTAGGCGCTCGTCACTAAACGGATGCAAGTGCCCTTTCCTTTCTTCAAATTCTACCGAAGCCATCGGGCCTCCTTATCCTCGACGGTGATGTTGGGCATGGCCTGTCTTCTCCTGGCAAGCTGCAGCCAAAGCCGCAGACTACCGGCATTGACGGAAGCCCAAACCGCCATGTTGGATTCGACCTCGTTTTTCGGGGGTGATGCACCGCCTGAATCCCTCATTGGAAAGTTCCCCCAGCACCAATGCACCGTGCGAACAGACAGCCTATTGGGCATGGACGTCTTGCACCTCACTTGGTGGAAAGGGGCCGCGTTGAGTGAACGGAAGTCCTTTTCATGGCCTGCCGGAAAGCCCAACAACCTAGATTCGGTAGAGGCCCTGGGCGGCATCAGCGTTTGGATCAAAAAAACAGGCCCCAGCCAATCTGACCCGGCCATCATATTCGAGCTTGAGGACCGCAGCGGCATGCGGAGCTCCACGTCACTGGCGCCGCGTCACATCCCCATATTTCCCCTCGATACGGTTTGGCAGGAAGCCAGGATCCCGCTGTCCGACTTCGGCAGGGGAAGGGATCAAACCGATTGGTCTGATTTGGCCTCATTGAACCTGCGCATGGAGCATTTCGGCGACATAGAAATAGGGGCTTGCACCCTCGTGCCCCATGCGCCAAGAAAAAAAGTGGTCCGCCGCGCTTCCAAAAGACCCCGGGCCGGCATCCAACCGGGCCGTTACATCGTGTTTGAAGAAAACGCAGATCACGAGTGGGGACTGGGGCAATTCGGGCCAGACCGACAGTTCATCATCAAGGAAAAGCGCGGCCGGAGCAAGAGCCAGGCTTTGGACTTCGAGTGGGATTTCAGCCCCGCCCCCCTCACCCTTGAAGCACCAGAGTTTCCAACCCATACAGTCGGCTTCAGCTGGAACCGGTGGCAGCCATTGGCCCCACCTGCCCAACCCGATAAAGCCTTTATCGTCTTCAAACTGCGCAACATCGGGGTCAACCCTGGACCGTCAGCCCCCCTGCCCATCGAAGTTGGCGTAGCAGATGCTGACGGCCACACGTCCGCCATTGCCCTGACCCAAGATGTGATCCCCGCTACTGGATTTGGAAAGTGGATAGAATGCCGCATCCCCTTCAGTGCCTTTGACTGGGCCACGGAAGACAATCCGAGCGGCCTGGGCTCCATCGAATACATCTATTTCCAATTCAGCGAGAAGGGCCACGTGTACATCGACGACTTGTCGGTGCGTTTCTGAGCGCGGGATGCGCCGTATTTTCGGGGCATGACCGGAAATCCCGCTACCCGCCCCGCCTCTTCTCAAGAGGCCATGGACATGGAAAATCAATTCGGTGCGCACAATTACCACCCCCTACCGGTGGTGTTGGACCGGGCCGAAGGCGTGTTTTGCTGGGACATCGAAGGCAAGCGCTACTATGATTTCCTGAGTGCATACAGTGCCGTCAATCAGGGCCACTGTCACCCCCGGATTGTAGGGGCGATGACCGAACAAGCGCAGAAGCTCACCCTCACCTCCCGGGCCTTCTACAACAGCATGTTGGGGCCTTACGAGAAGTACGTCACCGAATACTTTGGGTACGACAAGGTGCTGCCCATGAACACTGGCGCCGAGGCCGTCGAGACCGCCATCAAGATTGCCCGCAAATGGGCCTACGATGTGAAAGGCGTCCCGGCTGGCCAAGCCAAGATCATCACCTGCGAGCACAACTTCCACGGCCGCACCACCACCATCGTCGGCTTTTCCACCGACCCCGACAGCACAGGCGGATTCGGCCCCTTCACCCCGGGCTTCGAGATCATTCCTTACGACGACATTGACGCCCTGGAAGAGGCCTTGAAAGACCCCAACGTTGCCGGCTTCCTCGTGGAGCCCATCCAAGGCGAAGCGGGCGTCTATGTGCCCAGCGACAGCTACATCCAAGAGGCCCATGCTTTGTGCAAGGCCGCGAACGTGTTGTTCATGGCTGACGAGGTCCAGACCGGCATTGCCCGCACCGGTGCATTGCTCGCCACATGCGGAAACTGCACTTGTGCCGGCCACTGCGAACGCCAAGCTGAATACGTGAAGGCAGATCTGCTCATCCTGGGCAAGGCCATCTCCGGCGGGGTGTACCCGGTCAGTGCCGTCCTTGCCGACGACGCCGTCATGGGCGTCATCCATCCCGGTCAGCACGGCTCCACCTTTGGCGGCAACCCAGTCGGAGGCGCTGTGGCCATGGCCGCCCTCGAGGTGGTCAAGGACGAACACCTCGCCCAGCAGGCCCGCCACTTGGGCAACCGTTTCCGGGCAGCCATGGAAAGTCTGATCTCCGAAAGCGACCTCATCAGCTCCGTGCGTGGGCGGGGTCTACTCAACGCCATCCTCATCAACGACACCCCAGACAGCAGCACGGCGTGGGACCTCTGTGTGGCCATGAAGGACAACGGCCTCATCGCCAAGCCCACACATGGCAACATCATCCGCTTTGCCCCCCCGCTGGTGATGACAGAAGCGCAACTCGACGAATGCGTCGCCATCATCCGCGAAACGGTCTTGGCGTTCAGCAAATAATCCCCCCAAAACGGGACATCGAGGAATCAGTCGAGCCAGCCCTGCTCCCGCATCCAGTCGTCGTTGTAGACCTTGCCCACGTAGCGTGAGCCGTGGTCGTGGAACAGCACGACGGCGAGGTCAGTTGGCTTCAGCTCGTCTTTGAGCTGGCGCAATCCCTGAAAGGCGGAACCACAGCTGTAACCGAGGAAAAGGCCTTCCTTTTTAGCCAGCTCACGGGTGGTGACAGCGCCATCCTTGTCGGTGACCTTCTCAAACTTGTCAATGAGGTCGAAGTCGACGTTGGCCGGCAGGATGTCCTCGCCAATGCCCTCGGTGATGTAAGGGTAGATCTCCTTCTCGTCGAACTCTCCGGTCTCGTGGTACTTCTTGAAGACAGAGCCATAGGAGTCCACCCCCCAGATCTGGATGTCCGGATTCTTTTCTTTCAGGTATTTCGCCGTTCCACTGATGGTTCCTCCCGTCCCTACACCCGTGCAAAAATGGGTGATCATCCCGCCGGTCTGCTTCCAAATCTCCGGGCCGGTGGTCTCGTAGTGCGCCTGGCGGTTCGCCAAGTTGTCGTACTGGTTGCACCACACGCTGTTCGGGATCTCCTTGTTGAGGCGCTCCGCCACGCTATAGTAACTGTCGGGGTGGTCGGGTGCCACCGCTGTGGGGCAAACGTGCACTTCCGCCCCTACCGCACGCAGGATGTCAATTTTCTCCTGCGATTGCTTGTCGCTCATGGTGCAAATC
>DGOE01000030.1:0-15949 GCA_002389295.1 Flavobacteriales bacterium UBA4474
AAGAAGGCGCAAGTGGCGCGGATGTTCGACAACATCGCACACCGCTACGATTTCTTGAACCATTTCTTTTCGCTGGGCATAGACAAGCTTTGGCGCCGAAAGGCCATCCGGATGATGCTCGCTCACGACCCGCAAGAAGTCCTCGACGTCGCCACCGGAACGGCCGATTTCGCCATCGGGACAGCGCACCGGGATGCCGACATCAAGGTGGTGGGGGTAGACATCAGCGCCGGCATGCTCGACATCGGCCGCGACAAGGTGCGCCGCGCCAAGCAGGAAGGCCGCGTGGACCTGGTGTTGGCCGACGGAGAGGCCCTCCCTTTTGAAGATGGCCGGTTTGACGCCTTTACCGTAGCCTTCGGCGTCCGCAACTTCGAGCACCTCGAAGCCGGATTGAAAGAAATGCTCCGCACCCTCAAGTCCGGCGGCAAAGGCTATATCCTGGAGTTCTCAAAACCACGCTGGTTTCCCATGAAACAACTGTTCTGGCTCTATTTCAGGTACATCATGCCCACTGTCGGCAAGTGGTTCTCGCAAGACGCCTCAGCCTATACCTACCTGCCCGAATCGGTCAAAGTCTTTCCCGAAGGACAGCAGATGCGCGACATCCTCTTGGACTGCGGCTTCAGCCAATGCACCCTGCATCCCCTGACGGGCGGCATTTCCACCCTGTACGTGGTCGAAAAGGGATGAACCTCGTCGCCCACCCCTCTGCCCTCTCCGGGCAGGTGCAAGCTCCGGCATCCAAGAGCCACATGCAGCGCCTGCTGGCGGCGGCACTGCTGGCCCGAGGAGAAAGCTGGATCCGCAACCCCTCTGATGCCGCAGACTGCCTGGCCGCAGCCGAAACCGCAGCCGGACTGGGCGCCGACATCGAAATCGGCCCCGACGCCTTGCGCATTCAAGGTGGGTTGACTCCGCGCACCGATCGGCTTCCCATCGGAGAAAGCGGCCTCGGCATCCGCCTATTCTCCCCCATCGCCGCCCTGTCCGACCACCCGTTGACACTGGAAGCAGAGGGCACCTTGCTTGAACGGCCCATGCAGCCCATCGCCGACACCCTCGCACCGCTCGGCGTGCAGGTCACCTTGCACAACGGCTGCCCCCCCATCACCCTCCAAGGCCCGCTGCAGGGCGGCGAAATCTCCCTTGACGGCGCGCTCTCAAGCCAGTTCCTCACGGGCTTGCTCATGGCACTGCCGATGGCAACCTCCGATTCCACCGTCCACGTCAAAGGCCTGCAAAGCCGGCCCTATGTCGACATGACCATGGAAGTCATGTCCAGTGCAGGCATCGCCCTGCAGCACGAGGATTACGGCCGTTTCAACATTCCTGGAGGACAGGCCTACCAACCTTTTGACCAAACTGTGGCCGGGGATTGGAGCGCCGGCGCCTTTCTGCTCATCCTTGCGGCCCTGTGTGGCGACCCCTTCCTGGAAGTAGATGGCCTCGGCAACCACCCCACCCAAGCCGATCAAGCGGTGACCGGCGCCTTGCTGATGAGCGGCGCCAAACTGATGCGAACAGAGACTGGCATACGGGTAGACCGCGGCAGACGAAAGGGCTTTCGCTTTGACGCCACCCATTGTCCAGACCTCTTCCCTCCACTGGCAGCCTACGCGGCCTTTTGCAAGGGAAAGACCACCATCACCGGCCTGCACCGCCTGCGTCACAAGGAAAGCGACCGTGGCCTGGCCATCAAGGAAGAGTTTGCCAAAGCGGGGGTCGACGTCCAACTCGATGCAGAAAATGACGCGGTGATTGTCTCTCCTGGCCGCATCCAACCCGCTGTGCTCAACGGCCGTGGAGACCACCGCATGGTCATGGCCGCCGCTGTTTTGGGGCTCGCAGGCGCCCCGATCGAAATCGAAGGCGTGGAAGCGGTGGCCAAGAGCTACCCGGCTTTCTTCGACGCATTGTCGGAAGTTGGCGCCACATTCGCCAAAGCGTAAGCCCTGCCTTGCGAAATTGGGCCCGTGCCCAACCCCAACCCACCTGCTGCTTCTGGCCTGCGCGATGCTTGGCGCGCCATCCCCATGTGGTGGCGCAGCTTTGCCTACCTGAGGCGGCACAGGTTGCGGCGCTTCCACCTTGCTGGCCCTGCAGTCCTGCTGGCCCTTGCTGCCGCCAGCATATACTTCACCCGCTGGCTGACCGCCACATTGACCGCCTTCGTTCACGGCTTCATGCCCGAACAGCTGCCTTTGGAAGCAGAAGGTGGCACGGCCTCAGACGTGTGGTCCGGGGCCATGCAATGGGGACAAACCATGCTGGATTCACTGATCGAATGGGGCGTCATCCTGCTCGTACTGTGGCTCAAGGTAAAAGTGGTGAAGTACCTGATCATCACACTGATGGCACCTTTCATGAGCGCCTTGGCCGCTGCGGTGGGCGCTTTGGAAACCGGGGAGTCCATGCCCTTCAGCTGGGGCGGCCTGCTGCGGGACATCCTGCGCGGTGTCAGGATTTCCTTGGTGCTCCTCACGATGGAGTTGGTACTCGGCGCCGCATTGTGGTTGACCGGATTGGCGCTTGCGCTGTTCGCCGCACCACTTGCTGTGTTGCTCGCCCCCGTCCTCTTCTGCCTCTCATGGGCCATCGGCGCTTACTTCTTTGGCGCAGCCGTTTACGATGCCGTTTACGAGCAAGCCGGTCTCAGCTGGCGCCATTCCCTGCGCATGGGTTGGCAACAGCGCGGACACCTCTTCGGCATCGGTGCCCTGTTTTCCTTGTTGATGGGCATTCCTGTCATTGGCCCATACATCGCGGCCTTGCTTGGGCCTGTCCCCTGCACCACAGCAGCGGCCCAACTCTACTTCAGTCCACGCCCCAAAGCCACGCCATGACGCCCCAGCACATCCATTTCATCGCCATAGGCGGAGCCGCCATGCACAACCTGGCCCTGGCCTTGCACGACCTCGGCCACAACGTCACAGGGTCCGACGACGCCATCCACGACCCGAGCAAAGGCCGCTTGGCCGCTTCCGGACTGCTTCCAGACCGCATGGGCTGGTACCCGGAGCGCATCCACGCCGGCTTGGATGTGGTCATTCTCGGCATGCACGCCCGAGCAGACAACCCTGAGCTCAACAAGGCCAACGACCTGGGTCTGCGCATTGTGAGCTACCCGGAATACCTCTACGAGGCGGCCCAAAACCAGCAGCGCATCGTCGTCGCAGGAAGCCACGGAAAAACCACCATCACGGCCATGCTGCTGCACGTCTTGGACCACATCGGAAAGAAAACCGACTTCATGGTGGGCGCCCAATTGGCCGGGTTTGACCGGATGGTCCAATTGACAGGAGCCAACGACATTGTGCTGGAAGGCGATGAATACCTGAGCTCTCCTCTTGATCTCACTCCAAAATTCCATTGGTACCGTCCCCACTTGACCATTTTGACGGGGGTCGCTTGGGACCACATCAATGTGTTTCCAGACCCGGATTTCTACCGGGAGCAGTTCGTGACCTACCTGCTCAAGATGGAGCCTGGCGGCACCGTGGTCTGGTATTCAGGCGACGAGGAGTTGCAAAAAGTCATGGACGAGGCACTGCCGAAACGCCCTGACTTAAAGTCCATCCCCTATGCGGAACCCGAGCACGAGGTCGAGGATGGTACGCTGATGCTGTGCCTCCCTGATGGCCGTTTCCCGCTCGGCACCGTCGGCGGTCACAATGCCCTCAACACCGTCGGCGCCCTCGCCCTTTGCACGGCATGGGGCATTTCACGCAAGGACTTTTTAGAGGCTGTCAAGGGCTTCACCGGAGCCGCAGGCAGGCTCGAACGCAAGCGCGACCTCAAGCTGCAAGGCGGGGATTGCACCATTTTCCGGGATTTCGCCCACGCCCCGTCAAAGGTGAAGGCCACAACGGCGTCAATCAAGCAGCAATTCGCTGGCCGTAAGCTCATTGCCGTGCTCGAGTTGCACACCTTTTCAAGCCTCAACCCCGCCTTCCTGCCCACCTATGCCGGCGCTTTAGATGCCGCTGATGAAGCGTGGGTGTGCTGGTCACCCGATGTCTTGAAACACAAAAAGCTGCCCCCTTTGTCGGCATCCGATGTGCACAGGGCGTTTCAGCGCAAGGACCTCGGAGTCTGCACTTCACCTGAGCAGATATTGACCGCTGTCACCCGAGCCACAGCGCCAGACACGGTATTCCTGCTCATGAGTTCCGGGCGTTTTGAAGGTGCCGACCTGATCGGCGCGATTGACACCGCCGCCGGCAGCTGATCAAAGTGGGCACAAGCCTTTCATGGGCCATGCCGCTTCAGGATTCTTTATCGATCAGCCCAAAACCACGTCGAGCACCATCATCAGGACAAATCCACCGATGAATCCCAGGGTCGCAATGTCTGTAAACTTGTCGCGCTGGGTCTCTGGAATCACTTCTTCCACCACCACGTAAATCATCGCGCCGGCAGCAAATGCCAAGGCGTAAGGGAGCAAGGGCTGTATGCTCAACACCGCGATGGCGCCGATCACGCCCGCCACAGGCTCCACGACCGCACTGAGCTGGCCAAACCAGAATGACCGCAGCCGAGAAATCCCCTGCCGGCGCAAGGGCATGCTCACCGCGAGGCCTTCCGGAAAATTCTGAATGCCAATGCCGATCGCCAAGGCGAGGGCCCCACCGATGGTCGCCCCTTCCAGACCTGCTGCAGCGCCTCCAAACAATACGCCTACCGCCAAACCTTCGGGAATGTTGTGCAGGGTAATCGCCAGCACGAGGAGCGTGGTGCGGTGCCAATCCGTTTTGGGGCCCTCGGCCTCATTGCGGTCAAAGTTGATGTGCAGGTGGGGCGTCAGCTTGTCCAAGAGGTACAGGAAAAGCGCACCCACAACAAACCCCACAGCCGCGGGCATGACACTTGCCGCCCCCTCTCCTCCCGTCATCTCCATCGCGGGAATCAACAGTCCGAAGCAGCTGGCCGCCACCATCACACCGCCCGTAAAGCCGAGCATACCATCCAGCAAGCGCCGGTGCATGTTCTTGAAAAAGAACACCAAAGAGGCGCCGGCTGCGGTCATCAACCAAGTAAACGTCGTGGCAGCCAATGCGGCCAGCACCGGGTCCAAAGACATCAACCATTCAATCAATCCATTCATGACGGGGGGTCGTTTTCGGGAAATACAATAACCGGGGCCGGGTTGCTTTGATCGACCCACAAACGCGCACATACAGAGGGCGCCAACAACTGAAGTTCATCGACATCGGCAAACCGAACGTGCAGGCTGCCATCAAAAGAATGCCGTTCCATGACGGTCAAACGGGAGCCCAATTCAATGCCCAACACCCCCAAATGGCGCAGAAAAGCATCGCCGCCATCCACCACACCCACCACCACCAAGTCCAAATTTCTGGGGGCCTCAGCCAACAGCGTTCTGGCTGCAACGGATCGAAAACGCCCATTCGGCCCCGGAATGGCATCGCCATGGGGGTCCAGCTTCGGGAAACCAAGAAAGGCGTCCAGGCGGTTCACCAATTCCCTGCTGTCGACATGCTCCAGCTCTTCGGCGATCTCGTGCACCTGGTCCCATTCAAAACCCAAATGATCCACCAAAAACCGCTCCCACAGCCTGTGGCGGCGCAAGATTTCCATGGCGATCCGCTGCCCCTTCTCGGTCAGGCTGACACCGTAATAACGCTCGTGCTCTACCCAACCCCTGTCACCCAATCGGGACATCATCGCCGACGCACTCGCCGGCGTTGCCCCGACTTTTTCAGCAATCGCGGTGGTGCTCACGCGGCCCTCCTCTCCCTCCTCCAAATGCAGGATGGCCTTCAAGTAATTCTCAACTGAAACCGTGGGCATGTGCCAAAATTAGATGATCCGATTTAAATTTTTAGGCAAGACTAAACAATTTTCAAATTGCGACTAGAAATTTTTATAATCTTGCCAAGACAAAACTTCAAAATCATCTAAAAATGCGGACCCTCTTGATCATGCGGCATGGAAAAGCGGCGAACCAAGCGTCTCATTTGGGTGATCACGACCGTCCCCTTACCCCGGAGGGCATCACCGCGGCGCAACATCAAGCCGTCCTCCACCCTCCTGCAATGCGCCAAACCATGCTGATCTCCAGCGCGCGCAGAACCCAGCAAACCGCCCAAGCCCTTATGGAGACCTGGACTGCGCAAGGGCAGGAAAGACTGCCCGAGCATCGGTCATTGGATCAAGGCTATTTGGCCCCCGCTGCATTGTGGATGGACCTGCTATCCCTTGTCGACGACCACAGCACCAGCGTTTGGATCATTGGTCACAACCCGGGCATCAGCGAATTGATTGTCCACCTCACAGGGGACTATTGCAGCCTCTCCACGGCCGACATCGCGCGCATTGACCTCAACATTGAATCTTGGAGCCACATTGCGCCGGCTTCCGGGGTCACGGTATTCCACCACCCCGGCCGAGGCGCTTAATTTGCGCCATGCAGCAGCCCGAAAAAGCCTCCCCTTCATCAGCGCGTCATCCCCTCAAGGCTGACTTCTGGACCCTGCGCAGAATCGCAGGTGCAGCAGGACTGGCCATCCTGATCGGTGGGCTCGTCAGGTTCTCGGATTTGACCGCATACCTCATCATCTCCATCGCACTCAGCTTTATGGGGCGCCCTTTGGTCAAACTTGTGGACCGCATCTCGATTGCCGGGCGCTCGCCCGGGCCCGCAATGGGGGCCATGGTCGCCTTGGCCTCCCTGTTTGGCGGGTTTGCATTGCTGATCAATCTGTTCATTCCCCTCGTTGCGGCTGAGGCACAGGTACTCGCTGCCCTGGATTTCGAGCGCATCGCCGAACGGCTTCAAGAACAGCTTGCGGGAATTGAACCCCTGTTGATAGACGCGGGAACCGATCCCATGATGTGGGTGGACAGCACCACTTTGGGCAAAGGCCTCGCCTCCGTTTTGGGGCCATCGGGCATCGGAGGGGCAGTCGGCAGCGCCTTCTCCGCACTGGGCAACCTGGTGGTCGCCCTCTTCAGCATCGCTTTCATGACCTTTTTCTTCCTCAAGGACAGGGAGCTGTTTCCAAGCATCATACAGGCCTTGACACCGGATGAGTATACCCATCGCATTCAACGCATCCTGAAAAACTCCACGGCCTTGCTCACCCGCTACTTCATCGGCCTCGCCGCACAAGTGGCCATCATCACCACGGTCATCACAGGAGGGCTGCTCATCCTTGGGGTGCCCAACGCTTTCCTGATCGGCTTCCTCGCGGGCTTGCTCAACCTCATCCCCTACGTCGGGCCCCTCATTGGCGCGGGACTCGGGCTGGGCATCATCCTGACCACCCACTTGCAATACCCGGAAATCTGGGGCCTATTGGGCAAAGCCGGCGCGGTTTTCCTCCTCGCACAACTCGTCGACAACCTCTTTACCCAACCCGTCATTTTTGCTGGCAGCGTCAAAGCGCACCCGCTGGAAATCTTCCTGTTGATCTCCGTCGCCGGCAGCTTGGCCGGAATCACGGGCATGATGCTGGCCATACCGGCCTATTCGCTGTTGCGCGTAGTCGCCAAGGAGTTTCTCAGCGATTTCAAGGTGATCCAATCCCTGACGGACCAGCTGTGAAAGCTCCCGTGAAAAAGAGTGAATAATTCAAGCGCCCAACACGAGGAATAGCTGTACCTTAGAATCCCGTATGCATGCGACTACGGGAAAGGCCTCGGCCACCAAATACATCTTCGTCACAGGTGGCGTCTCCTCAAGCTTGGGGAAAGGGATAATCAGCGCTTCATTGGCCAAGCTTTTGCAGGCTCGGGGGATGAAAGTGACGATCCAAAAACTCGATCCCTACATCAATATCGACCCCGGTACGCTCAACCCATACGAGCATGGCGAATGCTATGTGACAGATGATGGCGCCGAGACTGACCTCGACCTCGGCCATTACGAGCGCTTTCTCAACGTCACCACTTCCCAAGCAAACAACATCACGACCGGACGCATTTACCAGAGCGTCATCGACAAGGAGCGGCGCGGCGAATACCTGGGCCGCACCGTGCAGGTCATTCCGCACATCACAGACGAAATCAAGCGCTGCGTCCAAATCTTGGGGGAGGGAGACCGCTACGATTTCGTGATCACAGAAATCGGCGGCACCGTGGGCGACATCGAATCCCTGCCCTACATCGAAGCGGTGCGCCAAATGCGCTGGGAACAACCCGAGGACACCTTGGTCATCCACCTGACGCTTGTCCCCTATTTGAAAGCCGCTGGTGAGCTCAAAACCAAGCCCACCCAGCACAGCGTTAAACAGCTGCTCGAATTCGGGGTGCAACCCGACATTTTGGTATGCCGGACCGAGCACAATCTCTCCAAGAGCATCCGCAACAAGTTGGCCCGATTCTGCAACGTAGGCGTCGAAGCGGTCATCCAATCCATCGATGCCAACACCATTTACGACGTTCCACTACTCATGCAAGAGGAGAGGCTTGACGAAGTGGTCCTCAATAAGTTAGGAGTACAGCACGACAACCGAATTGACCTCAACGATTGGTTGACCTTCCTCGACAAACACAAAAACCCGAAAGGGAGCATCAACATCGCGCTGGTCGGGAAATATGTGGAGCTAAAGGACAGCTACAAGAGTATCGTTGAAGCCTTTACCCATGCCGGCGCAGCGTGTAGCGTCAAGGTCAATCTGTTGTGGATTCACTCCGAACAGGTACAGGCCGCCAACACTTCGGAATTGTTCGATGATGTCCATGGTATCCTGGTCGCCCCGGGGTTCGGCTCACGGGGAATCGACGGAAAAATCGAAGCGATTCGGCACGCGCGGGAGAACAACGTCCCGTTCTTCGGCATCTGCCTCGGCATGCAGTGTGCCGTCATTGAATTCGCCCGCAACGTGATCGGCCTCGAAGAAGCGCACAGCACCGAAATCAAAGACTACACGGCCGACCCCGTCATCGACCTCATGGCGGAGCAAAAAGGGCTGGCAGACATGGGGGGCACCATGAGGCTGGGGGCCTACCCATGCAACATCGCCGCAGGCTCTTTGGCGGCCAGTGCCTATGACGCTGAAACCACCGAAGAAAGGCACCGCCACCGCTACGAATTCAACGACGCTTACCGCAAGCGCTTTGCCGAAGCGGGCATGATTCCCACCGGAACCCATCCCGATTCCAACCTCGTGGAGATCGTGGAAATACCTGATCACGTGTGGTTTGTGGGCGCCCAGTTCCACCCAGAGTACAAGAGCACAGCCGTCAATCCGCACCCGCTTTTCAAGTCGTTCGTACAAGCTGCCAAAGCGCAGGTTCTTGCCGGTTCAACACCGAAAAGCAACGAGAAAGAAGCCTGAATCAAGGACGGCCCAGCGCACCGGCCAAGTCCCAATTCCCCGCTGAATCAAAAGCGTGGGGATACATTTCCTCGAGCTGTTCCCGGATAAAGGTCAGCGGCAATGCACTGTGCAGTCCATAGTCTTCGAGATACTCCATGAAGCGTCCCCCTGCGGCATCCGTGGGCTGAAACAACATGTCGCTGCCGGGATTCCAATCCAATGGCGCCGTGCCCAAGCGCTCACAGAGCGAGCGGTTGAACACCGGTGTGCATTTCACCCAGCGCGCGCCATCCCAGAATGCGGCATAGCCGTGTGGCGTCAGGATATCCGTTCCCAATTTTTCCTCCAAACCCGCTGTCGCCAAATGATTGCGCACACGGGCCAGCCCCACCCTGGCGGGGACGCCCATGGCCCTGAATCCCGCCACAAGCAGGACGGACTTGTGCACACAATGCCCCCGCTGGTTTTCCAAGGTGCGCGAAGCGGCATTCTCCTCGGGGTCCAAATTGATGGCAAAGGGATCGTAGCGAATCGCATCGCGAACAAACAGGTACCAACGCTCCATGCGCTCCATCCGCCCCTCCATCCCCGCAACTTGGGACAGCTGCCTCATAACCAAAGGATTGTCTCCATTGAAAATGGCGTCCGGCAGCAAGTCAGACGGTTGTGGGGGAATAAAAGGTGCCGGATGTGTCATGGTGCCTGCAGGTCAATGTAGGGCAAACCAAGATGGATTCAACCGGCTAACGCTCAGGCGCCTGCACCATGAGCATCCAGAGGATGAACACCACGCCGCGCTGCACCTCCAGGACGGACTCCACACCGGCATGCAGCATGACCAGCAGAATGCACAACCACGCCAAACCGTTGCGCGTTTTCCACGACCAATACCACACACTGCCAAAGGCCAAGGTGAGCAAGAGTACCCCAGGCCATCCAAAGGCCACACCGGCCTGTAACCACTGGTTGTGCGGGTTCAACCGGCGCGCTGCCGCATAATCGACCCCGTCCCGCTCATACAACGCCATCAGCTCGGAAACCACATCTCCGGTCCCCACACCAAAGGGGTGCTGGCCCACGATTTCCAATGCCCCCCGCCACACCGCCAGCCGCCCTGAGGTACTGCTTTGGACGGGCGCTTCGGGCTCAGTCAAAACGGCAGCCGCACTGCCCATCTCTACAAAACGCGCGCTGGAAATAGCCCAAGACGAGACCGTGACCACAACCAGAAACAAGCACCACCGCATCACATCAGGAGCCAGTGATCGGGACAGGGCGCGCGCGCCCTGAAATGCCGCCCCTGGCAGGTGGAAGGCCAGTCGCGTCAACACCACCGCCAAAGCAAACAATATGCCCGCTTTGGAGCCCGAAAACCCCAACGAAAGTGCCAGCAAGACCGTGATCCCCCAACGCCATGTTTTGGGCACAGTGTGCCCCCACGTTTGGCCCAACCCCAAGAATGCCACCGCGGCATGTAGCCCCAGATAGGTGGGGTGTACGTCCCCTGAAAACCGGGCGTATCGCCATTCTCCAGGCATGTCCCAGACCACGTGGCACCATCCCGCCCGGACCATACGCCACATCAGAAAGGCAGAAATGGACCACCCCAGGGACCACCAGAATTCCCTTTGGACACTGCGGCCAGGCATGGCCAGCAACACAGGAAAAAACCACAGCGCAGATTTGACCTCCAGGCTCAACCGCCAGGCGTCCAAGTCATCGGACCAGCATCCACCAATGACCTGCAAACCGAAATAAGCCAGCCACCAAACCCCTCCCCTTTTCCATGTCCAGGCATGCCCTCTATGATGCTGTCGCCACGAGACAATGCGCAGAACAGCCACAAAAAACAACGTCAGGCCCGCAGCATTGCCTCCGAGGAGCAACGCTGGCATGACCGCGCGCCAGGCCCAAGATTCCAAGGTGCCCGAATTTGGCCACCTCATCGGGTCAACGACTTGAATTCAGCAGCCGGTGCTTTGCGCCGCAAAACGAATTGCCAGATTCCCTGACAGTACCCCCATCCATAGGCCACGTGCAGGGTCATAAACGTGCGGAATACCCCAAAGGCATCGCGGAATGCAATGCCCGCCAAAGCCATCGCCCCCAAAGCCCCAAGCAACCACAGGCCCCATATCGTGCCCAATGCGGGGCCGGCAAGCGACAACAAGCCCGCCCCTTCTGGCTGCAACAGCCCCGCCAGCGCGAGCCCTGAAAGCAGCATGGTCGACATCAACAAGGCCGCAGGGGCCATCTGTCGCCAAGTGGTGACGGTGAAGTGCTTCGTGTTGACGAACACCTTCCAATAGCCGTATTGTCGGTATTGACTGAAAAGCTGGGCATAATTGGACCGCGCATGGTAGCGGGAGCGGATCCTTGGATCAAACCAAATGCGCCACCCGGCCTCGGTGAGCCGGTAATTCAATTCGTCATCCTGGTTTCGGACCAGCGATTCATCCAACCCACCCAATTCCTTGAGCACCGCCTTTCGATAGGCGCCAAATGCCACTGTATCCACGTGTCCGGATACACCCCCTGTTCTGAATCGCGCATCACCGACGCCAAAAGGAGAGGTCAATGCCAATCCAATGCGGCGGCTCAATTCATCGCCGTGCACCTGCTCCACCACGCCCCCAACGCACCCCGATTCGGGGTGTGCCTTCAAGGCCTCGAGGTTGCGCCGAATAAAGTCCGGTGTCACCTCTGCGTGGGCGCCAAGAATGATCACCACCTCAGATGTTGCTGCCGCAATGCCCTTGTTCATGGCAATGGGCGTGATCCGCTCGGGATTGTCCAGCACATGGAGCCAAGGGGCCTGTGCGCGGCACGCCTCCAGGATGTCCCTGGTCCCATCATCGCTGCCCCCATCGACCACAAACACCTCGGGGGCGCCATCCAGCCCTTCCTGCGCGGCAAGGGCGTCGAGACAGGCCCCTATATGGGCTGCTTCATTCAGGCAGGGAATCACCACCGAGGCGCACGGGCATTCGGACATGGCGGCGAAGATAGTCCGGGCGATCAAGCCGGACCGGCAGGGCGCGTCATCGCCACATGGGGAATCCCATCTTCGAGATAGGACGCCCCTTGCGTGGCAAATGCAAAGTCCGAATAGAAGGCCTCGAGGTACTGCTGCGCAGAGATGCGAATGGGCACGCCCGGCCAAGCCGCGTGCACCTCATCCAAGCTGCGGCGCATCAACGCTTTCCCCCAACCTCCCCGGCGGACATCCATCGCTGTGACCACACGGCCAATGCTGACTTCCCCCTTGTAAGAGACACCGGCGGGCAAGAGCCGCGTGTAAGCCAAAACCTGCCCCCCTTTGGCCGCGGGCGCTGCCGAACGCTCCAACCAGCAATGCAGGCTCTGTTCGTCCTTGTCATCCAAGTCTTGGTAAGCGCAGTCCTGCTCCACCACAAATACTTCCGACCTCAGGCGGAGCAAAGCGTAGAGGGTGTTTCTGTCCAATTCTGACCACGGCAGGCACCGCCAAGTGAAGTCTTCTTCCCGTTCTTCAGCCATGCGCGCAAATTAGCCCTCCTCCCCCGCTACTTTTGCGCCATGGCCAGCAGCAATGTGCTTTCGGTGGAGGGACTGACCAAACGGTTCGGTGAACGCCTCATTTTTGAGGACCTCCACTTCGGGCTCGACCGCGGCCAAAAAGCGGCGCTTGTCGCCCGAAATGGAACCGGCAAGAGCACCCTGATCAAGGTACTGCTCGGCATCGAATCGCCCGACGAGGGCAAGGTCACTTTTGCCGGCAACGTCCGCATAGCCCACCTCTCCCAAGACCATGGTCTGGACCTGGACCGCACCATCCTCGACAACCTTTTCCAAGCCGACAACGACGCCATGCGGGCCATTCGGCAATACGAAGAGGCCACGCAGGGCAACGATGCAGAAGCACAGCAGTTGGCCTACGAAGCCATGGACCGGGCCGAAGCTTGGAGCTACGAGGCGCAGGCCAAGGAAATTTTGGGCAAGCTCGGGCTGCACCAAACAGAGCGTTTTGTCGACGGCTTGAGCGGTGGCGAAAAGCGGCGCGTAGCACTCGCCAAATGCCTGATTGAACAGCCCGATCTGCTGCTGCTGGACGAGCCCACCAACCACCTCGACTTGGGCATGATCGAGTGGCTCGAAGGCTACCTCGCACGGGCCAAGACCACCCTGCTGATGGTCACCCACGACCGCTTCTTCCTCGAAGTGGTCTGCGACACCATTTTGGAATTGGAGAATTTCTCCTTGCACAAATACCCGGGCAACTGGAGCTACTTCCTTGAAAAAAAGGGCGAGCGGTCCTCCAACGAGCACGCCCAACGCGACCGGGCGCGGTCCATCATGCGCCGCGAACTCGAATGGGTCAGGGCCACCCCGCAAGCACGCACCACCAAAAGCAAGTCCCGCCTGGACGCCTTCAAAGACCTGAAGTCCAAGGCTTCTGTGCGCCTCGAAGAAGACGAGGTCCGGCTGGAGCTCGACCCCGCGCGCATGGGCGGCAAAATCTTGGAGATGCACAAAGTCCAGCGGGCCTATGGCGAAAAGGCCATCCTTACAGGCTGGACGTACCACTTCAAGCCCGGCGAACGCGTGGGGCTCGTAGGCGACAACGGAGCGGGCAAGAGCACCCTCATCCGACTGATGACCGGCGAAGACAAGCCCGACGGCGGAAAGGTGGTCATCGGCGACACCATCGTATTTGGCCACTTCAGCCAAGAGCCGCCCGAATTCGACGAAGGCATGAAGGTCATCGAGGCGCTGTATGAAATCGCCGAATACATGCCATTGAAGCGGGGCCAAAAGCTCGCCGCAGGTCAATTGCTCGAGCGGTTCCTCTTTCCGCGCCACCGACACCACGACTTCATCCACAAGCTCAGCGGGGGCGAGCGCAAACGGCTGCACCTGCTTCGTGTCTTGATGGGCAACCCCAATTTCCTCGTCTTTGACGAGCCCACCAACGACCTCGATGTCTTTACCCTGGGCATCTTGGAGGAGTTCCTGCTGGACTTTCCGGGCTGCCTCTTGCTGGTGAGCCACGACCGCTACTTCATGGACAAGCTGGTGGACCACGTGTTTATCCTGGATGGCCAAGGAGGTGTGCGGGACTTTCCGGGCAATTACACCCAATACCGCACCGCAGCTGACGCAGAAGAAAAGGCCATATCCGCCCGCAATGCCGCTGAGCAGAAAGCCAAGACGGAGGCCGCGCGCCAATCAGGCAAAACGGCCGCCCCCAAGGGGGATTACTCCCAGCGCCTCAGCTATAAGGAAAAGCGGGAGTACGAAGGCCTGGAGGATGTCATCGCCGGACTCGAAAAAGACAAGGCCGACATCGAATCTGAGATGGCCGCTGCCGACCTGGGACATGAAGCGTTGAGCACGCTGGCCACGCGCTTGGGCGCAGTCACCGCAGACATCGAAGCCAAGACCGAACGCTGGATCGAATTGGACGAGCGGGCCTGAATGCCCTTCAAATCAGCGTCGGCGGAAACCGCTTACTGCTGATCGAAATCGATGACAAAACGCGCGTTGGGGTCCTTGGGCTTGGTTTGGCAGGCCAGAACGAAGCCCTGCTCGACCTCACCGGGCTCCAAGGCATAATTGACCGCCATTTCTCCCACCCCGTCGGTCACCAAAGCGCGACAGGTGCAGCACACGCCACCACAACAGCTGTAGGGCAGGTCGATGCCCGCATCCAATCCGGCATCCAATATGGTCTTGGTGCCGTCAAAATCCAGCTTGTGGGTGGACCCATCAATCACCACAAACACCTCTTGTCCGCCCGCAGCAGCCGGTGCACCTGATCCGGCGCCTCCCTCCGCAGGGCCAGCGGCTGCAGCATCCGCAGCCGGCTTGGGCGCGCTGCTCGTAAAGAGCTCAAAGTGAATGCGCTCCGCAGCCACTCCGGCGCCCGCCAGCCCATCTTTCACTGCATGAATCATGGACTCAGGGCCACACACAAAAACCTCATCGATGTCCTTGACGTCCAGCAGGGCATCGCGCACCGCATCCACCTTGGCGGCATCCATTCGCCCAGCATACAGCGGCACATCTACCGGCTCCCGTGTAAAGAAATGGAACACCCGCAGCCGGTCCATGTACCGGTCCTTGAGGTCATCGATCTCGCCTTTGAAGATGATGCTCGACTGGTCCTTGTTGGTGTAGAACAGCGAAAACCGGCTTTGTGGCTCTTGCGCCAGCACCGTTTTGACGTGTGAAAGGATGGGCGTGATGCCCGAACCTGCGGCAAAAGCGACATAGTGCTTGGCCTTACTGGGGTCGATTTCGGTGTAGAAACGACCGTTGGGCGGCATGCTGCGCAACGTATCCCCGGCTTTGAGGTCGGCATTGGCCCAAGTGCTGAACCGTCCATCGGGCACCGCCTTGACCGCCACCCTGAGCTCCTCTCCGACTCCTGCACAGATGCTGTAGCTGCGGCGCACGGGCTCTCCATTGATGGCCTGATCGAAGGTCAGGTATTGCCCCTGTTTGAAGGCAAAGGCGTCCTCCAACCCAGCGGGCACTTCAAGCACAATGGAAACGCAGTCTTCGGTTTCTCGCCGGACCTCGGCGACCTTGAGTTCGTGGAATCTGTCTGACATGGTGGTGCGAATCTCGTGATGGAATGTCTTTGGTGGAGAACCCATCATACCCTTTATCGGTTCACT
>DGOE01000030.1:15988-29669 GCA_002389295.1 Flavobacteriales bacterium UBA4474
GCCTCAGAAAAGAAAATCGAGCCCAAGGACTGGATGCCCGATGCGTACCGGAAAACCCTGGTGCGCCAGATCAGCCAGCACGCGCATTCCGAGATTGTCGGAATGCTTCCGGAAGGAAATTGGATCAGCCGGGCCCCGAGCCTGAAGCGCAAGGCCATCCTGATGGCCAAGGTTCAAGACGAAGCCGGACACGGCCTTTACCTCTACAGCGCTTGCGAAACGCTGGGCGTGCAGCGCGACGACACCATCGCCGACCTCCACAGCGGCAAAGCCAAGTACAGCAGCATCTTCAACTACCCCACCTTGAACTGGGCCGACATCGGCGCCGTCGGTTGGTTGGTGGACGGTGCCGCCATCATGAACCAGGTGCCACTCTGCAAGTGCAGCTATGGCCCCTACGCCCGGGCCATGGTCCGCGTGTGCAAGGAGGAGAGCTTCCATCAGCGCCAAGGCTTTCAGATCATGATGAACATGGCCGGCGGCACGGCTGAGCAAAAGGCGATGGCACAAGACGCCCTCAACCGCTGGTGGTGGCCATCGTTGATGATGTTTGGTCCTCCGGATGACAACAGCCCCAACAGCGCGCAATCCATGGCATGGAACATCAAGCGCTTCTCCAACGACGAGTTGCGCCAGAAATTCGTGGACCTGACGGTGCCCCAAGCTGAGCTCATTGGATTGACCATTCCGGATGCCGACCTGCGGTGGAATGCGGAGACCGGACATTACGACATCGGCGAAATCGATTGGTCTGAATTCAAGCGCGTGGTCGCCGGTCACGGCCCCTGCAACAAGGAACGGCTCGAAGCCCGCCGCAAAGCATGGGATGACGGCGCCTGGGTCCGAGAGGCCGCAGCCGCCCATGCCCAAAAACGCGCCAGCCGAAAGGCCGATGCCAACACCGCCGCTGCTTAAACCCCAACGCCGTGGAAAAGCAACAGTGGCCCCTTTGGGAAATCTTCATCCGCAGCAGGCAGGGACTCTCCCACCGGCACGTAGGCAGCCTGCACGCCGCCGATGCAGAGATGGCCATCGAAAACGCCCGTGACGTCTACACCCGCCGCCAAGAGGGCGTGAGCATTTGGGCGGTCCCCGCCAGCGAGATCACCGCCTCTTCCCCCGACGAAAAGGACGTCATGTTTGACCCGGCAGACGACAAGGTCTACCGCCACCCCACCTTTTATGACCTCCCCGACGAGGTCAAGAACATGTAAATGGGCGCCACCATGAACGCGCGCTTCGAATACCTGCTCCGCCTCGGCGATGACGCCCTCATCTTGGGACAGATGCTGGGACTGTGGACGGGCCACGGCCCGGTGCTCGAAGAGGACATTGCCCTAACCAACATCGGACTGGACCAAATCGGCCAGGCCCGCGCTTGGCTGACCCTTGCGGGCAAAGCCGAAGACGCCGGCCGCGATGAGGACAAGCTCGCCTTCTTTCGCGACCAAGCGGACTTCCGCAACGCACAGCTTTGCGAGCGGCCCAACGGCCACTTCGGCGACACCATTGTCCGCCAATTCTTGTTTGACGCCTACGCTGTGCCCCTCCATGCGGCCCTCTCCAGCTCCTCCGATCCGGAAATCGCCGCCATTGCGCGCAAGAGCGCCAAGGAAAGCGCCTACCACTTGCGCCACAGCCGGGCTTGGATGCTCCGACTCGGTGACGGCACCGAAGAAAGCCACGACAAGGTGCAGCAGAGCCTAAACGATCTGCTCCCCTACGCAGGCGACCTCTTTTACGCGGACGCCGTGACCGCCCAGGCCACAGCCGAAGGTTGGGGCGCCGACCCCACCGCTTTGAGGGCACCTTGGACCACCGAACTGGACAGCACCTTGGCCGCAGCCGGACTGGAGCGCCCGCCTGCTGTGCCCGAACAAACCGGGGGCCGGGAAGGCCGACATACCGAGCAGCTCTCTTTCTTGCTCGCCGAGATGCAGGTCCTGCCCCGCACCTATCCCGACGCCCAATGGTGACGCGTTCAGCCGACGATTGGCTGGCCGTTTTGCAGCAAATTCCAGACCCGGAAATCCCGGTGCTGAATATCGTGGAGATGGGCATCGTCCGCGGCGTCGAATGCACGGATTCTGCCGTACTCGTAAAAATTACGCCCACCTACATGGGCTGTCCAGCCATGGACGCCATCACCGACGACATCAAGGCGGCCCTGACGCCATTGGCCCGTGAGGAAAACCGGACCATGACCGTGGAACTGGTCTACGCCCCTGCCTGGACCACCGATTGGCTCACCGTTGCCGCCCTCGACAAGCTGGAAGCCTATGGCATTGCCCCTCCTGGCAAAACCACCGACAAACGCGCGCTAAACGGCGAAGCACCGGAAGTGGCTTGCCCCAAATGCAAGAGCGCCCACACCACCCTGGTCAGCCTCTTCGGCTCTACAGCATGCAAATCCCACTACCGCTGTAACGACTGCGCCGAGCCGTTCGACCACTTCAAGTGCATCTGAACGGCCCGGCGCAAAATCCGAGCGGGATATGTACTGGGGTTAGAATCCAGCGTTGAGCAGCGGGAAGCCCCATTGCCCGCCATTGCCCGTGACTTGCATCACATAGGTTCCGGCCACTTGGGGGCGCTCTACACGGTAGATATACCCTTCCTCAGCTTGTACCTGACCTGACCACACTGTGCGGCCAGCGGCATCGGTCATCCGCAATTGGGTCAAGCCCAGGTTGCTGCCAAACACCAAAGACCAGTGGGTCGCATCCTCGCGCACTGTAACCGGCGCTTCGAGCAGGCGTGCTTCGTTCCAATTGACCACCAAAAAGTCCAACGCTGTCATATCGGAACAGCTGCTGTTCCACGCATCCAGCATCACAGTGTACTCGCCAACGGCATCCACAGGGTGGAAAAGCGGCTCATTTTCTGCCACAACTTCGCCATTGACCAGCCAACGGTAATCGTCCTCTCCTACACATGCCGGGAATGCCTCCAAAGCGGCACCTCCGATGGGGTCCATGACCACAACGGCATCGTACACGGCTTCGGCCGCTACAGCGGATTCATCAAACAGATCCAAGACCACCGTCTCTTCAAGACAGACATGGTCCACCTCCAAGGCATAGGTGCCTGGAGACAATCCAGCGATGGACACCTCGCCGCCCTGCTCCATGTTGGACCAAACCGCTTGGTTGCCCAACCTCAAGGACGTCTCAAAATCACCATGGCCATAGAGTTCGAAATCAAGGCTCACCTCGCCGGCATTGCAAGCGGGCACCGTCCAGTCGAGGCCGAGCAACTCAGGCTCCTCGCCTTGTCCAATCTGGAACAAACGGTGCTCAGTGCCGCACATCATATCGGGACCGGCCACTACCAGTCCGTACTCACCTGGAAGCAGTCCTTCAAATACGGCCACATCCACAGCGCCGAGCACCTGCTCGAGCACATTGTATCCTCCGTCGGTGAGCAACACGTTTGTGGGCTCCTCACCGACCGTCACCGACACGCGGCCATCCTCAAGCTCCGGACAGCTCGGCGGGCGCGCTGAAACGCGTGCACTGGGCCGCACCCGCAGCACAAACCGGCCTTCAGCCGCCTCATTAGCGGGCAGCGTAAATGTCATTTCATCGCCAACCCGCGACACCATCACCTCACCGGTCTCGGTATCCGTGATCGTCACGCAGACCTCCGCATCTTCAGTGAAGCCGACCACACGCATCGTGGTTTCCTTGTTTGCCTTTGTTTGTACAAACAAGTTCGCCTCAGCGTCCACAGGCAAGGCTTTTGAGACACAGGGCCATTCTCCACCGGCGAGGACGCCCATGCGGCTTTTATTGATCGATGTAGAACGCATGAGGCTCAAGTCGTGGTCCCGATTGTATTCGACGGATCCGGCTTCACCAAAGCTGACCGAAGCCATGCCCACGCCGTAGACATTCTCAATTTCAAGCAGCAACGTCGCATCAAAGACACCCTCATCGTCCGAACGCACAAAGTCCACATTGTCCGCGTTCACTGCGATTGCAGATGCAGGAATAGACAGCGTGCCCGTTGTATCCGTAGCGTGGTTCATGCGCACCCAATACCCCTGACCGGGCTGGATGTACTTGGGGGCTGAAGTCAATAAGCCGTTGGTCTTGGAGTACCGAACGAACTGTTTGGACTGGGTGTCGTAGATGGCATATTGATCCTCAATCAAACTGGAGTTTGTGCCATGGTCAATGACCGCATCCCAATCGAGATATGCCTGAAAAGGATTGCAAATCAGGTTCCAACCTTCGAAATTACTTCCCGGGGTGCGGGTAAGGTCTGTCGAGACACTGGCCCCGTCAACGTGGCTTCTCAACTTCCCCGCACTGTGCAAGGTGGGGTTCTGGCTACCATATGACATGGCCCAAGCTCCTCCACCTAAAGTGTCCATGGGGGTATTTGCCGTACCCGGACTCACAATGGCACCGCCCTTTTCGTCCCAAAACAGGACTGTAGAAGACGAAGTTGGATAATCCGACCCCTCGACTCCAGAGTAATAGAAATCGGTCGCATTCGCGAAATCCCCAATGCTCGCCCCATCCAATGGACTTCCTACCAGCGAGTATCCCCAAAAAGTAACACCATCACCATCAGGGGCGATGTAACGCTTAACGACAGCACTTGCTGCTTGTTGGGAGCCCGTGTTGTTGTCTTCCAAGCTGGCACCACCAGAGGCGATTTTGTCCAGCATGCCCGTGCCATTGGCGTCAGAGGAGAATGTGAGCGTGTTGCCATCCATTTCCACCACGCCTTGGTCAATGTCCAGGACACCGTCGATTTGTGCGTCGGCAGCAAAAGTCACCCCCGCGCTGGCAATGCGCAGCGTGTCAAACCGCACATCCAGTCCAGAAACCGTCTGGGCGGATGCACCGGCGAGTTCCATACGTCCTGCAATGGCACTGCCATCATCAATGGTCAAATCGCCCTTTACACGGAGGGTATCGCCTTGCGTGAGGTTCAACGATCCACCGGTGGCAAAGGTGAAGTCGTGCACTTCAACGCTGGTGACCCCACTGGCCACGTCCATCTCTCCTTTGACGATGACCCGGCCCGTGCCGGAAATCGTTCCCCCTTGGTGGTGGAAATCACCATTGACCGTCAAGGTCAACCCATCGGGAATGGCCAATTCAGCGCCAGATTCCAAGGTCAGTTCCCCCAAAGCATAGCTACCCGCAGGTACCGTCAGCTTGGTATTGGCAGAAATGACCGCGTGGCGGGTGCCATTCTCAGTGACCGAATGCACATCGATGTAAACACTGGAAGAGCCACAAGCATACCCCGCTTCACTGCAGGGCTTACCTCCCCAAATCACTTCATCGAATTCTCCATCCTTCCTGCTGTACGAGGTAGTCCAATCATATACACATGAACCATCATCACTGCGCGCCAAGAAGCCATCCGTCGGAGCCGCTTCATAGTTGCTGGCATCGGGATCCGTGCAACCTCTCTTCAATCCAGAAACCCCCACGTCATCAAAACCATAAGCGGATACTGAGTTGGTTCCGGAAGTATTGGTCTCCACTTCCACTTGTAGACCAAGGGTCCCTGAAGAAACCAATATCTTCTCGTTTACCGTCAGCGTTGCGCTCGAAACCCCAGTAATTTCAGCAAGCAGAGGCGATTGCAATGTGCCTCCATCCTCCCATCCGAAGTGAGCATAATCGGATGCAGCCTGGTTTCCAAGCCCCATCAACTGACCCGATACATAAACACTATCGAATGCAGAAACATCAATCGATCGCGTGGTCCAACGCATGTAATCGCCAGTGGTATTCAGCGCCTTCATGATCGTATCCGAGTCCTGAACCTTCGTCGCAAAGTAGAAAGGTGATGGACTAACGCCTTCTCCTGTGCCTATGTCGGCATTCTCGAAATCAAAAGACCATTCCGTTTCAAGGGCCGCATTGTCCTCGTTTACTGTAGCGTCCCCATCGAGATCAACCGAACCATCATAACCGTAATCAAGCCCGCCTTGGGCAGCGCCATTCGCGGCGAAATTCTCTAGATAAACAGTCTGCAAATCAAATCCTTCACAAGTGCACGTTCCATCACCTGCATTCTTGTACAAATCAGAAAAATTAGCCGCATCCCCGTCGTCGCAGGCATCACCCAAGTACTTGCATTTGCTGACATCCTGGGTAATGGCCAGCGCACTGTAAGTGCAAGCACGCGGATCAGTACAACCTATATCCTGACAGTCGCCATTCCCGTCTTTTCCCGTCTGGCAATAACCTCCATATACAGAGATTTGCTCCAATTGGACAAACGACTCAGATTGAGCATATCCCTTGACCACCACGATTAACTTATTGGTGGCGGTGGTCGCTACAATAGAATCTACTGCGGTGAATTCCCCATGTACGTGAAACATTTCACGCTCAACGCCGTCCTCAATCAATACCAAAACCAGCCCACCAGCGACATTGTCAGCATTCACAAAATCAGTGATTTCACTACCAATCAACCGCACCCGGGGATCCGTAATCTTGCTCAAGTCAAAAGAACGCGTCATCAGCGTTACATAATTTGAATCCGTTGTGGAGTTTCCTGTACGGTTGTACCTCAAATAACTTTCGCCCGCTGCGCTGCGCACCGAAACGCTGTTTTTCTGTTTTCCACCCATCAAGGACCAACCCGGGGCACCTGCAGCGGTGACACCCTCGACATGAGCGATGCCTTCTTCATCTGTTCCCGCAACCGAACCCTCAATTCCTGTACCAATGGCATAAGCCGAGAAGTCCTCCTCCATCAGCATGACCGTCGCATCTACATTGTCACAAGTCCCATCCGCATCCATGTCGATGCAACTGTCGCTGGCATCATCAACGCCATCCATATCGACATCTGTGAAATCCAAGGTCCCGGTAATGGAGACTTCATCCAAATAAACCGCACAGGTGAACCCATTGTGAACGAGAATTTTTACCTGTAAACTCACATTGGCCGTGCACGCTTCATTTGATATGGCCAAGGATTCGAAATCATTGCCCACTTGCGAGGAAACCAAACGCTCAGTTCCGTCTTCAACGATGTACACGTATACACTGTCCGACCCTGTAAAACTGCCTGCCTCGGTCATGGAAACATTGAGCTTCAGAGCAGAATATCCCGCAACAAAAACAGACTCTGAGACCCAAGTGGATGTTTCCAGCGCTGACGTCCAACCCAAATTCCCTGCAGACATGTTGAGTCCCCCAGGCACCCCACTGACACCCCAGGAATAACGATCAGCTGACGAGGGGGTGTAGACAGTCTGAGAAGCAATAGCGCCTGCATTGTCCGAGAAATCCTCGGAATACAGCGTTACCTGCGCAAAAGCCGCAGGTGCTGCAAACAGCAGCAAAGCAAGGAGGAAATTATTGAGTTTCATTGGCAGCAGATGTAATCTCGTCTACAAATATACGAGTTAATCGAACAAAAAGGCGAATTCAGCAGTAGAATTTAATCTTTCGTCGCCAAAAAATTGTGCATTGTGCAAAAAATGGCACAAAAAAAATGGGGACCCCAGGCCCCCATCTCTTGTCAATTCTTTCCGTCTTACAGCACCCCAACCCAGCGGGCCAACTGGCCATTGGCGCCCCTGATCTCAAGGGTGGCCCACCCTCTCACGCTGGGGGTCTGAATGAACACCTCACCCAATGCGGATGGAATTCGGCCTTTTTCGACCAAACGGCCTGAAGCATCAAACCAGTTGTATTCCACACCTGCCCATGCTTCAGAGAAGACAACGCCCAACTGACCGCCTTGTGGCCCCAACCAATGCAGCCCCTCAGGAGAGGCAGTCAAGTACTTACCTACAGTCACTTCGAAATCGGCGGAGGCATCACAGTTGAATCCATAGGTCATCAACTCCAAGGAATACGTGCCTACTTGCTCGACCCGCACTGCCAGAGGCGCATCGGATCCGACCTCTTCCCCATCCAAGAACCACGCGTATCCAAACCCTTCACCTGTGGTGCACGATGGACAAGCCGCCTCAATCCACGCTCCGCCGTTGGCCTCTGCCTGGACAAATCCGCTGTACTCCAAGGCCACACTCGGCACATCATCGTCCCACAACGAGACCCATTCAAAGTCTTGCAAACAAGTGTGGTCCACCTTCAACATGTATTCACCCGGAACGATGTCTTCAAGAAGGTGCTCACCTGCAGCCAATGTCTCCGACCAGATTGAGGCATTGCCCTGCATCAGTTCGGTGTGGTAGTCTCCACTGCCGTAGAGCTCGAAAGCCAACGAAGCTGCTCCTTGATTGCACTCAGACGGCATGGGGTTCACACCCAAAAGTTCGGGCTGCTCCCCAGGGGCAACCACAACCTGGCGTCGTCCTCCCCTGCACAGTGAACTCTCTTCGTCCGCATTCATCATGACCGCATATTCACCCGGCGCTATGGGCAGTTCCACCATACCTGTCTGCTGATACAATGTCGCTGCGATTTCCATCGTGTTGTAATCCGTCACCGTCAGGTCAGCCACCGCTTCACCCAACTCAAGCAAAATCATGCCTTCTTCGCTATCGGGACAGTCAGGAGCCAAGCCTTCAACCGCACCGAATGGCACGGAATGCAATGTGAATCGTCCCGCTTCCGCGACATCCCCTTCCAAGGTGAAGTTCAATTCCTCGCCTTCCTGCAAGACCAACACTTCACCCGTCACATGATCCACAATGTGAGCGCAGACCGGCATTTGCCCATTGGTCTCCACCACACGCATGGTTGTGGCAAAATTGGCCTTGGATTCAACAAACAACTCACCATCAAAAGCCTCAAGCGGCAGGTGTTTGGCTACATACTTCTGATCGCCCACGATGAAAGCACCTTCACCGGATCTGATGGATGTCGACCGAATAAAGCTCATATCGCCATCTCGGTACTCTTCAATGGAACCGTTTTCTGAAAACTCAAGGAACATTCTCGTCGCCCCGTATGCATTCTCAAACTCCACCAAGACATTGGCTGTGCCCTCCTCCGCATTTCGGATAAATCCAACGGCTGTTGCATCATTGTCAACCATCGTTGGGTCCAAGCTCAAGGTTCCACTGCTCACCCCATCTTTTACCCGCACCCAGAAGCCCTGACCGGGATTGATGTAGCGCATGGCCAACGAATCCTCACCGGCCTCCTGTGCATTGGACCAGGTAACCCCAGCTGTGCTCTTGCCATACCTCCGGAAACGCTTATCCTGAGTGTCATACACCGCAAATTGATCCTCCACCACAGCATTGTTGCCACTGGATGCATCAATCACAGCATCCCAATCGAGAATTGCCTGGTAAGGGTTGAAGACCAAGTTCCAACCCTCAAATTCTGCCGAAGGCCCTTGTCGCGTCACTGTAAAGTCCTTTGCGACTCCTCCAATTTTGTGGTCATTCAATCCTCCAATCGCAATCATGGTTGGGGATTGCGATCCATAAGCCATAACCCAACACCCGCGATCGCTGATGCTCTCGTTCTCAGAAGCAGGACTTTCAATTTGTCCGGTCACCTCATTCCAAAACAACACTGTTGACGAGGAATTTGGATACGCGGAACCAGGCCATCCTGAAGTGTAAAAGTCCTCACTTGTATTGAGGTCACTCACAGTGGCATTATTCACAGGGCTCCCATACAAAGTGTATCCCCAATAGGTTGTGCCATCATCGTCGGGGGCGATGTAGCGCTCCACCTCGGCCCGCACGGCGGTGGCTTGCGACTGATTCGCCGCCCGCGCTCCGCTGCTGCCGATAAAGGTGGCCGAAGCTGGAACAGGGTCGAGCAGCGCATTGCTGTTGCCATCCGATGAAAAGCGTATGTACGATGTGCCGGCATCAAAATTGGCATTCTCCTTGATGGCCATGCGCGCTTTGATCCGCACATTGTCCAACAGCGACACACCATTGACATTGGTATTGGCAATCTCCAACTCATCAAACGTGGCCCCTGCACCCGAAATGGACTGTGGGCCGTTACCGTTCATCACAATCTTACCTGTAACACTCAACGGGGGCACGGCTTCAAACGCCACATTTCCACTCACAGTGACCACCTTTCCATTGGGCAATGTCAACGATGAAGTAGCGGGGAAGTCCACATTTCCGAGGCCCACGCTGTCGGGTGCTCCTTCACCGTCTGGGATGGTGAAGTCTCCGAGAAAACATGCCATTCCGGTCCCTGTAAATGGGTCGCTGTCCTCGGCGGTAAACGTCCCCATGACTTTCAGCTCGTACCCCGCAGGCAGATTAATGAGTCCCCCATCTTCTACCCACAAGTCCCGCACATACAAATCCATGCGCCCCGTTACAGCATTGAACTGGGTACCGTCGACCGTCACCGTCGTTCCGGAAGTCACCCTGAAATTCAGGTTGGTACTGGCATCGGCGCTGAGCACATCCACAGCACGCATCTCCACGTACTCCTGATCCAAGCAAGAATTGTCCGCGCAATCCGAACCCGCCCAAATGGCACTCGAGAAGCCGCCACTGTAGCGGCTGTAAGCCAAAGTAAATGTGCAGGAGCCATCGTCCACCTCAGCCAAGGCATTGTAATTGCTGGCATCCGGCGACATACAGCCCTTCACGCCCCAACCGGATACTTCAATGTCATCGAATGATCGATAAGTAGTGGTGTTTTTCAGCGCCATGCGGACCGCCACCGTGCTGGCCGTGGTGGTCTTCACGACCGAGAAAGGCGCAAAAGAAGGCCATGCACCACCAGAAATAGCGGCTACAACCGAGTCCGAAGCCGCAGCTGGGACGACACCATCCTCAATCAAATACACCTTGGAATAGTCAGACGCTCCAATGGTTCCATCCGCCGACCACGTACCTTGCACGAATACTTTACCATAACTGGAGACGTCTATACTCTCCGTAGTCCATCGGGCCTCAATGCCCTGCAGCTGATAAGCATCAAATTCTGTTCCGTTGCCCCCGCTGTAACTCTTGGTGCAAAAGTTGGTCGGCTCAGTACCATCCGAGAGGTTGCCGTTATTTACCGTGGCATCATCAAAGGAAACGCTCCACTCATTGATTCCACTGGACAGAATATTGTCCGTATCCGTGGCGCCCAAATACCCCATGTCGTTTGCAATCGCCGCTGGCGTCCCATCAGCTATGGATGCTCCTGCTAGAAAATCTTCAAACCAAAGCTGGTTCCATGTGCTGGCTGTTCCACAACCACAAGTAGCCGAATAGAAGTAGTAATCGCTTCCTACAGCAGCTTGGCACTCATCTCCAGGATAAAGGCAACTGCCATCGTCGTCGCCCGCCGCAGGTGAGAAATTGCAAGCCGCCCGTTGCGTACATCCACAATTTCCTGCAGGGAAGTCCACACAATCATCCACCGGGTCGCAAATCCCATCACCGTCCGCATCCACACAACCCTGGATTATGAGGTTGTCAATGTAATAAATCTCGTTATTGTCATTTGTAGCCAACACCCGTATCTGAAGGGTAGAACCTTGTATGCCGGACAAAGAGAAGTTGCTGTTGTTGTTCTCATCTGTCCTTGTTTGTTGGGTAACATATCCTGCCGCATCCACGTTGGTTTGGAGCTGGAGAAAATCACTTGAGGCTTCATGCGCCCCATTGTCCGCGACATCAATTTGAACATCTACGATGTATCCAGTTATGGTAATCACCGGCGAAAGCAATCCGACAACCTCGGCATCGTCAAATGCAAACTGCTGGGATCCACCAAAAGACAATGGACCTACATAGTCGCTGGCACTGGCACATGACACCGTGAAATTGGCGTCCGCTGCACTCTGGGTTCCCGTGCCACACATATCGCCAGTAGCGTCGTTTTCAAAGTCCTCGGACCACAATTCAGTAGGCGCGGTCGTGACCGTTACCGTTGCATTATTCGTAGCCGAATTGCCACTTGCATCCTCCACCGTAAGGGTAACCGCATACGTACCGATGGCAGTGAAGTCGTAGGAACTCGCTGCGAGATTGTTGCCTACGGTAATCGTGCTGGTCAATGCGGAGCAGGTGTCGTTGTCCGTAGACGTATTGAACGTCGCGTTGGACGCGTCCAAGGTGACCGATGTGCTCACGAGGTTGAGCGTGATGTTGTTGGCCACCGCTGTCGGCGCGATGTTGTCGGCCACCGTGACCTGCGCTGTGGTCTCTGTTCCTGAGGAGTTGCCCTCCGCATCCACCGCCGTGAACTTGTACGTCGTGGTGCCCAAATCAGAACAGTCCACCGGGATGGAACTGAAGAACTCTGCCCCGCCCGCACTCAATGCCATCGTCAAAGTCAAAGCGCCCGCTGCCGTGCAGTTGTCGGACACCGTCAAGAAAGAATCCGGCACCAGCGTGGCAGCGCCGGCAGCGTCCAGGTAGATCGTGTTGTTTACCCCGGTCGTGGTCGGTGCCGTCTGGTCGGCGATGGTGATGCTTTGGCTGCTTTCCGTACTCGTAGCACTGGACTCATCCGTCACCCGGAAGTAGAACGTCTTGGCTCCGATATCGGCGCAATCCGCGGTAAATGTGGTCGCGAATCCACTGCCGGACGTCTCGGACATCTCATAGGTCATATTCCCCGCCGAGGAACAATCGTCGGTGGCGGTGATGTAAGCCGAAGCATCGATGATCACGGTGCCGTCGCTGCCCAACGCCTCTGTCTGCCCCGAAAGCACACTGGAAATGGTCGGAGCCGCGGAAGTAATGGTGATGGAAGCCGTCGATGTCGTGGCATAGCCATAGCTGTCCGTGGCGCGCAGGTATATCGTCTGCGCCCCGACCTCCGAGCAGTCATATGTGACACTGGCTGTAGCCGTTTCCCAATCCGTCCCTGTCTTGGAAGCCTGCTTGGTGATGCTGCCCGCCGCATCGCAGTTATCGGCCAAGGTGGACCCGCTGGGTTCGTAAAAGAAGACCTGCACCGAGCCACTGGCGATGGCGTACGATCCTCCCGGAGTGGAGAACGTCGGCCCCGTGACGTCTTGCACCGTAACCGTCACAGAACTGCTGGCAGAAGTATTGGCACCATCCGAAGCGCGGTAATACACCGTACGCGCCCCGATGCTGTCGCAATCAAACGTCAGCGTGGAAGCCCAGGTGGAATTGTTGTGCGAAAGCTGAATCGTCGGCGAGGCTTCACAGTTGTCAGTCGCCGATGCAGAAATATCCGATGTTCCAATCGTCACACTTCCAGCCCCGTCCAAATCCACCGTCGAATTGGACGCGGTAACCGTCGGCGCCGTATTGTCCTGAACCGTCAACGTCACAGACACACTGGCTCCATCATTGGTGCCATCGCTGGCCCGGACATACACCGTATTGCCCCCCACGTCAGAGCAGGAGTAGGTCAAGGAGCTGCTCCAATTGGTGTCATCCTTGGACAGCTCATACGTCATGGAAGATTCGCAGTTGTCCGTGGAGCTCGCCGCCAGGATCAAGGGCAACAAGGTGTAAGCACCACTGCCATCCAAACTCACCGTGGCATCGCTGGCAGAAGCCGTAGGCCCTGTGACGTCCGCGATGGTGAAGGTCGCCGCCGAAGATGCGGCACTGGTGTTGCCCTCTGCGTCCTGCGCCTTGAAATAGAGGTCCAAGCTACCGAGGTCGGCACAATCCACCGCCAAGGTCGAAGTGAACGTTCCATCGGAAGCGCGGCTCACGAGGTAAGTCAGACTGCCCGATGCAGTGCAGTTGTCTGTAGCCGAAACATAGGTGTCCGACGCCGTGATGGTGGCATCGCCATTGGCATCGAGG
>DGOE01000068.1:0-4967 GCA_002389295.1 Flavobacteriales bacterium UBA4474
GCGATGGGCAGGCCCACATAGCCCAGGCCGATCACGGCCAAGGTGGCGTCCTTGTCCAGCATGCGCTGGTGGAGATCTGATGTGCTCATGATGATTGTTTAATGGCACGGACGGCGCCGTCCGCAAGTTCGTAGTGTTCTCCGGATTCGGGGCAGGTTGCCCTTCCATCCGCGTCGAATGTCAATCGGTGACCGCAGGCGCTCATCCAGCCCATCTGCTGGGCCGGGTTGCCCACGACCAAAGCATAAGCGGGAACATCCTTGGTGACCACGGCCCCGGCCCCGACAAAGGCAAAGGCGCCGATGTCATGGCCACACACTATGGTCGCATTGGCCCCTATGGTCGCGCCCTGTCCCACATGGGTGCGGGCGTACTGGTCGCGCCGCACCACGGCGCTGCGCGGATTGGTCACATTGGTGAACACGCAGGAAGGCCCCAGAAACACATCGTTTCCGCAGGTCACCCCCGTGTACAAGCTGACGTTGTTTTGGACCTTGCAATTTTTGCCGAGGACAACCTCCGGGCTGATCACCACGTTTTGGCCGACGTTGCATCCCTCGCCCAATACCGCGCCGGGCATGATGTGGCTGAAGTGCCAAATCTTGGAGCCCGCCCCGATGGTGCAGCCCTCGTCCAGGACAGCCGTTTCATGGGCAAACCAAAGGGTATCGTTGCCCGGCCCACTCATTTGCTGTAAGTCGTGAAATCCTTGTGCTCGGTCTTCCGCAAGTCTTCTTCGGATAGTCCCTTGAAGTAGCGGTAGGTGATGGCCAAGCCTTCGGCCCGGTCCACCTTGGGTTCCCAACCGAGGACCTCCTGAGCACGCCCGATATCAGGCCGGCGCTGCTTCGGGTCGTCGGTCGGAAGCGCCTTGTAGACGACCTTCTGGTCTGTGCCCGTCAGGGCAATGATTTCTTCGGCGAAATCGGCAATGCTGATTTCATCGGGATTGCCCACGTTGACGGGACGTGCCTCTTCGGACAACAGCAGCCGGTAAATGCCCTCTACGAGGTCATCCACATAACAGAAACTGCGGGTCTGGCTACCATCACCAAAAATGGTGAGGTCCTCCCCCCGCAGGGCCTGACCGATAAAGGCCGGCAGCACCCGCCCATCGTTGAGGCGCATCCGCGGACCATAGGTGTTGAAGATGCGGACGATGCGCGTTTCCAAACCGTGGTAGGTGTGGTACGCCATGGTCATCGCTTCCTGGAATCGCTTGGCCTCATCGTAGACGCCGCGCGGCCCCACGGGGTTCACATGGCCCCAGTATTCCTCGTGTTGGGGGTGAACTTCCGGATCGCCATAGACTTCGCTGGTGCTCGCGATGAGCATGCGCGCGCCTTTGGCCCGGGCCAGGCCCAGACAATTGTGCACCCCGAGCGAACCCACCTTCAAGGTCTGGATGGGGATTTTCAAATAATCGATGGGGCTCGCAGGCGAAGCGAAGTGCAGGATGTAATCCAATTCGCCTTTGATGTGGATGAATTGGCTGACGTCGTGGTGGTGAAACTCGAACCGATCCAGGCCCGTCAGGTGCTCGATGTTGCGCAGGTCGCCGGTGATGAGGTTGTCCATGCCGATGACATGGTATCCTTCCGCGATGAAGCGGTCACACAAATGAGATCCAAGGAACCCCGCTGCACCGGTGATGAGGACGCGCTTCATGCCTCTCAACTGGAAGGCCTGCGGCCGATGGAAACGTAGTCCCAGCCCTTGGCGGCCATGTCGTCCACGTCATAGAGGTTGCGGCCGTCAAACACCCAGCGGTTGTTCATCGCTGTGTCCATGCGGTCAAAGTCGGGCGTCCTGAAGACCTGCCATTCTGTGCAAATGAGCAAGGCGTCCGCACCTTCCAACGCGGCGTATTGGTCGTTGGCAAAAGCAATGCGGTCTCCGACGCGCTGGCGCACGTTGTCCATGGCCTCGGGGTCGAATGCCGTCACGGACGCCCCCGCGTCGAGCAGCTTCTCGATCATGTACAGCGCTGGGGCCTCTCGGATATCGTCCGTTTCCGGCTTAAAAGCCAATCCCCACAGCGCAATGTTGACGCCGCTGAGGTCGCCGTTGAATTTCTTCAAGAGGGGGTCAAACAGCACCGTCTTCTGGCGCTCATTGACCTCCATCACACTGGTCAGAATTTCAAATTCAAACCCCACCTGTCCGCCACTGCGGTGCAGGGCCTGGACGTCCTTTGGAAAACAGCTTCCGCCGTACCCAATGCCCGGGAAGAGAAAGCGCGGTCCAATGCGCGTATCCGTGCCCATGCCGCGGCGGACCTTGTCCACATCGGCGCCCACCTTCTCGCAGAAATTCGCGATCTCGTTCATGAACGTGATCTTGGTGGCGAGGAAGCTGTTGGCGGCGTATTTGGTCAGCTCAGCGCTGCGCTCGTCCATAACGATGAGCGGGTTGCCCTGGCGGATGAACGGCTTGTACAACCGCGTCATCACTTCTTCTGCCCGGTCGCTGCCCACGCCAATCACGACGCGGTCCGGCTTGAGGAAATCGTCCACGGCATAGCCTTCGCGCAGGAATTCGGGATTGGACACCACGTCGAAGTCGACTGTGGCATTGGCCCCCACCGCCGCTGTGACCTTTTCGGCCGTACCTACGGGCACCGTGCTCTTGTCCACGATGACCTTGTACTCCGTGATCATCTTGCCCAGTTGTTCGGCCACGCCGAGCACGTAGCTCAAGTCAGCACTGCCGTCCTCACCTGGGGGGGTGGGCAATGCCAAAAAGATGACTTCAGCCGGCGCGACAGCCTCGGCCAGATCAGTGGTGAATTTCAGCCTGCCCGCTGCGATGTTTCTTTCGAACAACACGTCGAGGTGCGGCTCATAGATCGGAACCTCCCCGTTGCGCATCTTCTCCACCTTGGTGGCGTCGATGTCCACGCAGATGACGTCGTTTCCGGTTTCGGCAAAACAGGTCCCCGAAACAAGTCCGACGTAACCGGTTCCAACTACAGCAATTTTCATGATCGGCAGGAGATTTTGGTCCGGCGGCAAATTTACAAAGCCAACCCCGCTTGTACAGCATCGGCAATGCGCGTCTGCAAATCGCCGGAAAGCTCAGTGTGCATAGGCAAACTGATGACCCTATTGGTCAAATCTTCTGTGACGGGAAGGGCGCCAACCGGAATTCCGAGGTCCATGAACGCCCCTTGTTTGTGAATGGGCTTTGGATAATATATGCCAAATGGAATGCCGATAGACGCCAAATGCGCGGCCAATGCATCGCGCCGTTCGGGCCCATCCCCAGCTTGACCCAAAATCAAGGTGTACTGATGAAAGACGTGGCTGGAGCGGGGGTCGCGAAAGGGGATAGTGATGTCCGGGTGGCCACCGAGCATATCGTCGTAGCGGTCTGCGGCCTCTCTTCTCGCGACATTGTAGCTGGAGAGGTGGGGCAGCTTGACATCGAGAATGGCCGCCTGAATGCTGTCCAGTCGGCTGTTCATCCCGATGCGCTCGTGCTCATACCGCTGCCGCGATCCGTGGTTGCAGATCATCCGCAAGCGCTCGGCCATGGCCGCATCACGCGTGAAGCACGCTCCTCCATCTCCGTAGCAACCCAAGTTTTTGGAAGGAAAGAAACTCGTGGTGCCAATGGTGCCCATGGTCCCCGCCATGCGCCCCGTCTCAGTGGCCTTCCCGGGCTGCCAAGCCGCGCCAATGGCCTGCGCGGTGTCTTCCACAACGTACAGCCCATGCGCCTTGGCAATGCCCACAATGGCATCCATGTCCGCGCATTGGCCATAGAGGTGAACGGGCAAAATGGCCTTCGTGCGCGGCGTGATGGCCGCCTCCACCGACGTGGGGTCCATATTGAATGTCTGGGGATCGACATCCACCATGACGGGCGTAAGCCGCAGTAATTGAATCACTTCAACCGTGGCGATGTAAGTAAACGACGGGGTGATGACCTCGTCTCCAGGCTCGAGGCCCAGGGCCATGAAGGCGGCTTGCAAGGCATCGGTGCCGTTGGCGCAAGGGATGACATGAATGGGCGCTTCCTCGGTTGAGCCCAACCAATCCGACAAATGCGCTGTGAACCGCTTCACTGCCGGACCTTGAATAAAGGCCCCGGATCGGATGACCTCGAGCACAGCCGCGTCGACTTCATTGCTGATGCGGGCGTATTGTCCCTTGAGGTCCACCATGTGGACCGGTGCTTCCTTGATCATGGCTGCGTTGTCTCCCACGAAGATAGCAGTCACTGTTTGGGACAAGGGTCGGCATGGCGCAAAGTCAAGGAGACGAGAATCCAGACTCAAAAAAGTATAAGAGTTCGACGAATAATGAGTATATTGTGATAGATAGCACCAAAATGCCGCTTGTTGCCTCCCTACACATGCGTGTAGCCCTCGTAGCCCTTTGTCTGTTCATGGCTTTTTCCAGCCAGGCCCAGGCTTTCAATCCCGACGCCAACCATGATGGGCAGGTCGGTGCAGGCGATGTTCTGGCCGTTCTGGCGGTGTATGGCTTGCCATTTTCAGCCACAATTGAAGGCCCCTCCATCCTCCATTTCGATCCAGACACCATTGGCGTTTTGCCTTTGGGTTATGACATCTACATCGCCGAGAACTTCACCTTCCCCTACCTCTACGTGACGGTACCCGACGGCGAATACCCCGGCCAGTCTTTCAAGTTGGCCGTGGAGAAGCAAGCCGACATGGACGACCAGCAGGTCTACCTTCAGGACACCTCTGGAAACTGGCTTACCAACGCCCGGCAATACGAAACCAACGGATTCTATGCCGAGCTGGTTTGGACGGGCATCCGCTGGGTGTCCGATCACCTCGAATGAAATTCGCGCGATTTATTCCCCGCGCCCCCTCTCCATTTCAATATCCTTCCTCAACTTCGCCGCCCCGCCCGGATGGTGGAATTGGTAGACACGACGGACTTAAAATCCGTTGGCCCGTAGGGCCGTGCGGGTTCAAGTCCCGCTCCGGGTAC
>DGOE01000068.1:5021-5294 GCA_002389295.1 Flavobacteriales bacterium UBA4474
TGGCGGGGCTTTTTGATGTCTTGGAGGAGCGGGTTTATTCGCAGAGTTCGCCGAAGGCACCGAGGAAGACCAGCATGTCTGAGGTGGTGGTCTGGCCGTCGCCGGTGAGGTCGGCCAAGCAATTGGACAGGCAGCCGAAGTCACCGAGAAGGATGAGGGCGTCCGATACGGTAACGGTGCCGTCACCGTCCAAGTCAGGAGGGCAATCATTGGTGCCGCCGCCGCCGCCGTCTGTAGATCCGTTGCAGAGTCCTGAAACCGTCCAGGTGGCGT
>DGOE01000092.1:0-9851 GCA_002389295.1 Flavobacteriales bacterium UBA4474
CGGCACAATCTGGCGCTGTCCATTCCACCGTGATGCCGTGGGCCGGCTGCTGGGTCCATTCCAACGTATCGGTCCACTGGAACAATCCATTCAGCCATTGGCATGCTGCCACGTATGTGCCACCTGACGCCAAATACACCGAGTCTTGGAAAACCTCCACACCGTTCAACGTGCGCACAGGGGCCTCAAAGGGAAAGACAAGCCAAGCGGAATCGCCGGCACAAGAAGAACCCAACACGGAAACCGCCGCATCGCTGGTGCCCTCCACCAGTCTCAATTCCGTATTCACCGGAATGTCATACCAAGCTTCACTCGCGCCCCCTGGCCATTCCACCACAACCGAATCCACAATACCGGCATCAGCCAATCCGAAGAAACGCTTCCAGGATTGCTGGGTCATGTAGTCCGAGCCGCAACTCACCAACTGCATCTGCGTCACCCCGCCAGCGTAAACATTGACTTCGGCACCAATGGCCAAGCGGTTTGAACTGGTGCCGCACAACTCCACAGTCAAACGGCCAGCATCTGCTCCACCGCCTACTCCATTGTTTTGCAAAATCTGCGCGTAGGGCATATTGCCAAAGCCCACTACATCCGGAGCCAAATCCTGATTGATGTCGCAGGCCGCTACGCAATAGAGTTGGGTCTGCTCATTGGGCCATACCGCTTCCGTCTGGTCCTCAAACAAGGTGCCTTGCAACTCGTTGCTGTAGTAGTAATTGTCATAGGGGAGGCTGTTGGGGAAACGGTAGGTCGCCACCATCAGGTCACTCCACATGTCGCCGTCCGCATCCACCCAGCACCCACCCCAGCTGTACTGCATGCCGTCCAGGCCTACCGCGGGGCCCACAGAGACGTAAGCAGCACCGATCTTATCGAGGTAGACATTGGGCATGTTCTCCACATTGGTACAAAAGAGCTCGAATTCCCCGTCGTTGTCTGGGTCGCCCACCGTGGCTGACATCGCGAAGATCTCCTGTGCCGCCCCCATCTGAGGCGCCACATCAATAAAAGTGCCATCACCCAGATTGGCGTAGAGGGCATTGGGGAAAATCTCACGGTCGTTCACGACCCACAGATCCAAATCTCCGTCGCCATCAAAATCGAACCACGATCCCTGGAAAGAGTGCTGGATGCCGTTTCCTACACCTGCTTCCGTGGTGACATCCGTGAAATAGCCCTGGCCGTCATTGTTCAGCAGCAGGTTTTCCGACAATCCTGTGGTGCCATCGTGATACATGCACACGTAGACATCAAGGTCGCCATCTTGGTCATAGTCCGCCACCGACAATCCGCGCATCTCCCATTCATCGGTTGTGGGCAAGCCACTCGCCGCAGCCGACTCCACGAGGTTGACCCCGTCCCTGAGGTACAGCTCCATTCCGCTGAACCTGCGGGACAACATCAAGTCCAAATCGTCGTCGCCATCGACATCAAACCACACCACGCCCTGCGCATTAGCTGATCCCAATATTTGATGAGCGAGCTCGAAACCTCCTTCGGGAAGCTGTGCATAAGCCACCACAGTGCCATCGCTATTGGCAAAGGTGAAATCGTCCAGACCGTCCAGATTGAAATCCGCCGCACTCATGCCTGTGCCAAACCAACTGGCCTGCGTCGTCGCCTCCAGCAGGTACATTTCTGTAAGGTCATCCCACTGGGCCCTCAGCTCACAGGACGCCCAACTCCAGCATGCCACAAGGCAAACACAATGGAAGAGAAAAGCGCGTGAAGAGGCCATGGGGTGGGGGTAAAGCCTTGTAAATCTACCGATAGTCATCAAGCGGGCATGACTTCAGCCGTCAAGTCCCGCTCAAGAAGAGAGGTGCAAATGGGTTCCAGTTCATCAAAATCGCCATTCTTCACCGAACACTTCCCGCGTGTGTGCACGATCAAGGCACACTGCTCGGCCTGCAACACCTCGTGCCCACAGTAGGCCATGAGGCATTCTATGACATGGTCAAAGGTGTTGTGATCGTCGTTGAACAGCACAATGTGCCAACCATCCGAAACGGATTCTTCCAAGGCTACCGACTCCTCGACCAGCGTCTCTTCCTCGACTGCACCCAAACGTAGCGTCTGCACCATGGTGCAATTTAATCCCGAACGCGTACCCACATATTCCGGCCGGCTTCTTTCAGTGCCCTTCATAGGCCATTCCAAACCCCTTATTGGGGATACAGGAACAAACCGCACCTGAGGCTGTTGTTTACATGATATGATACGCAAACCCAGCATCTTGCTCCTCGGATCCGACAGCGCGACCCGACTCCCCTCAAGCCAACTTTCTGAGTTCGGTTGTGACGTGCGAACCGCCGGTAAAGTCGCTGAAGCAGCAGGCCTGTGCTTGTTCGCTCCACCTGACCTCGTCGTGGTCTGTGAACAAAAAAGCGGCCTGAGCGACTTTGTCGAGCAGCTCAAGGCACAGAACAAAATATTGCTGTTGGAATGGGCGCAAGTGCTCGCCGATGGTTCCCCAGACACTGAAGGGTCTATCGAAGAGGCCGTAGAAGAGGTGCTGCAAGAAATGGAGCAGTCGAAGGTCCGCGCCAAGCACTTCTTTACCAAAGTGGGAAACAAGTTGCGTCGCATCCACCTGCAGGACGTGCGTTTCATCGAAGTCGAAGGAAAGTACAGCGCCATCCACGTGGGTGAGCGCAAGTACAATGTGAAGGCCAGCCTCAAAGATTTGCTGTTGAAGCTACCTCTGGAAGATTTTGTGCGGGTGAGCCGAAACTATGTGATCAACATCGACCGCGTCAACCACATCGACACATTCCAATTCATCATCAAGATTGACAACGACGAGATTCCCATCTCACGTACGTACAAGGATGAATTGATGAAGCGCATTCAGATGCTCTGAGTGCGGATGGCCCTGTTGTTCACACTGGGCGATTCCAACCAAATCCTGACCACCTCCAAGCCTGAAGCTGCATTTGTGGCTCTTCTAGGACGTGGGCCTGACCTAAGAGTCCGTTTCGAACGGCACTCCAGCCGTGTTCCTTGTCGCACAGAATCAACCATTCTCTGCGTCGGGCCCACCAGGCACCGGCTGCAAAGCGGATGATGTCGCCCTCGTGCAGCCATTTGTCATCGATATCGCGCAAGCCTGTGCACCGATCGCGTTGGGACCATTTGATTTTGCGACCCGACCACCACAGCCCTTCGCGGCTGTAAAACCGCTGGCCCGTCACTTCCTCGCGCATCCATCCCACAATCCTTTCTCCCCGGCGCAATCTGTACCGGATCACATTTCCAACTGGGGTAATCTGTTGAGGCTTCACTCCATACAAACAATGTGCTCACCCGCTGGTTCTCACATGTGTACGAAAAGACGCAATCTGGGAGCAAAGCCGCGGTAACCGGAATAAATTTGTTTCATGTCCGAGCATCCAGCGCCAGAACAAGCGCACCCGAAGGGGTCCGAGAACCATGAACCTGCACATTTCATTGAGCAGATCATCAAAGACGACCTCGCGGCTGGAAAACACGCGCAAATCCACACGCGGTTTCCACCAGAGCCCAATGGCTACCTGCACATTGGGCACGCCAAAGCCATCTGCCTGTCTTTTGGATTGGCCGAGCGCTATGGCGGACGCGTCAACCTGCGTTTCGATGACACCAATCCCGAAAAGGAAAACCAGGAATACGTAGACGCCATCCGCAGGGATGTTTCTTGGCTCGGCTATGAGTGGAACGGGGGAGAATTCTACACCAGCGATTATTTCGACACCCTCTACGGTTTCGCAGTACAACTCATCAAAGGTGGACACGCCTATGTGGACCACCTTACCCCTGAAGAAATGGCCGCTGGAAAGGGTACGCCGACCCAAGCGGGCACCAACAGTCCTTGGCGCAGCAGGTCGTCAGCGGAGAGCCTACAGCTCTTTGAGGAGATGAAGGCCGGCGTCCACCCGGATGGCCACGGCGTACTGCGCGCCAAAATTGACATGGCACACCCCAACATGCACATGCGTGACCCGGTGATTTACCGCGTCAAACGCGCCCACCACCACAGGACCGGGGACGATTGGTGCATCTACCCCATGTACGACTTCGCCCATGGCCAAAGTGATTCCATAGAAGGCATCACCCACTCGCTGTGCACGTTGGAGTTTGAAGTGCACCGGCCCCTCTACGAGTGGTTCATTGAGACATTGGAGATCTTCCCGAGCCGACAGATCGAGTTTGCCCGATTGAACCTCGACCACACAGTGATGTCCAAGCGCAAGCTCTTGCGTTTGGTCGAAGAAGGCGTAGTCGACGGGTGGGACGACCCCCGCATGCCCACCATCAGCGGATTGCGCAGAAGGGGCTTCACACCAGAAAGCATCCGCACATTTTGCGACCGCGTCGGCATTGCCAAAAGGGAAAACGTGATCCACTTCAGTTTGCTGGAGTGGGCATTGCGCGACCACCTCAACCGCTCTGCCAACCGTGCCATGGCGGTGTTGGATCCCGTCAAATTGGTGGTGACCAATTACCCCGAGGAACAGACTGAAATGCTGCCCTCAGAGAACAACCCGGAAGATCCGGAAGCGGGCAGCCGGGAGATGCCGTTTTCCAAGACTTTGTGGATGGAAAGGGACGACTTCAAAGAGGAAGCCAACAAAAAATGGTTCCGCTTGGCCCCCGGCAAAACCGTCAGGCTGAAATCCGCCTACATCATTCGTTATGTCGACCATGTCATGGATGCGGAAGGGCGCCTGCAAGAAGTGCACGTAGAGTACTTCCCCGACAGCAAGAGCGGATCGGATACCAGCGGCATCAAAGCCAAAGGCACCTTGCATTGGGTCAATGCCGCAACCGCTGTCGACGCCGAGGTGCGTCTGTACGACAGGCTGTTCTCCGATCCCACACCCGATGGCCACGCCGACCGGGACTTTACCGAGTTTCTCAATCCAGACAGCCTCGAGATCAAAACGGCCTGCAAGCTCGAGCCCTCACTGGCCCAAGCCGATGCCTCGCGTCCATATCAGTTCACGCGCCTCGGTTACTTCGTGTTGGACGAAAAACGGACAGCGGAAACAGGCACCCCGGTATGGAACCGTTCGGTCACCCTCAAGGACGGCTGGAAGGGGTAGGCAAGACTTCCACGCCTTCCAACCACGCATCAAAAGATTCCCTGGCCTCCACTTCGTTCATTTTCCCGGCGGACACCTGGTCCTGTAGGGAATTCCATTGGGACAGAATTTGCGGGCCGTGGTGCATCAACAAACGGTTGGCCGCCTCAGGCTCATTGGCAATGAGGCCATCCAAAATGGCATCTTTGATCAGGTTCTTGATGGCACCAATCGGACGACACGGCGGAATGTCCAGCGCCTTCATGATCTGTTCCCCGCTGATGGGAGGTTCGAAATTTCGCACCCGGTCCTTTTCCTCTACCTCCACCAACTTGCGGACGACGACGTCATAGTTTCGGAGATAGCGCTCGACTTTCGCCTCGTTCTTTGAGGTAATGTCGGCGCGGGCCAACAGCATCAGGTCATCCACATCATCGCCCGCCTCAAACAGCAAGCGGCGCACAGCACTGTCGGTGACTTCCTCTTTGGTCAAGGCGATGGGGCGCAGGTGGAGCAATACCAGTTTCTGCACATACTTCATCTGGTGGTCCAAGGGAAGCTTCAATCGCTTAAAAATCTTGGGGACCATGCGCGCACCGCGGTCTTCATGTCCGTGGAAAGTCCAACCGTGATCGGGATGGAAGCGCTTGGTCGGCGGCTTGGCGATGTCGTGCAACAACGCAGCCCACCTGAGCCAGAGGTTGTCACTGCCCACGGCCACATTGTCCACCACCTCCAGCGTGTGGTAAAAGTTGTCCTTGTGACCGATACCATTTCGACGCTCCACACCATGCAGTGCGACCATCTCCGGGAAAAACACATGCAGCAACTCCGTCTTGAACATCAGCTTGAAGCCGACACTGGGCTTGCGGCTGAGCAAGATCTTGTTGAGCTCCACATGGATGCGCTCCGATGAAATGATCTCCAGGCGGCGGCTGTTGCGGCGGATGGCCTCCAACGCTTCGTCTTCAATCTTGAATCCCAACTGCGACGCAAACCGAATGGCGCGCAACATGCGCAAAGGGTCATCGCTGAAGGTCACATCCGGATCGAGGGGGGTCCGGATCAATTTCTGCTCCAAGTCCTTCAGTCCACCAAATGGATCAATCAACTCACCAAAGCCATCAGAATTAAGCCGAATGGCCAAGGCATTGATCGTGAAATCGCGGCGCAGTTGATCGTCCTCAATGGTGCCGTCTTCCACAATGGGCTTTCGGCTGTCGCGCTGGTAAGATTCCTTGCGCGCGCCCACACATTCAATTTCGCACCCTCCATGCCGAAACATGGCCGTTCCAAAACGCTTGAACACGGTCACCTTTCCGGCATGTAAAGACTGGGCCACATCACGGGCAAGGGCGATGCCGCTGCCTTCCACCACAATGTCGATGTCCTTGGATGGTCGGGCCAGCAGCAAGTCCCGAACGAAACCCCCAATGGCATAGGCCTCGACACCCTTCTTGTCCGCTACACTGCCAATGGCGCGAAAAACCGGGTGCTTCAACTCCTCAGAGAAATTCATGCCCGCAGAATTTCAATGCGCCCAGCAGCGTCCAATTTGACCATGCTCGAAGGTTCGCCACTTTTTCGGTCGCGGCCCGTGGCGCAGACGTGGTCCACACCGGACCGCAATGCCCCAGCAATTTCAGAGAAGTGCCCCGGCGTGCGTTGGCCCGCAAGATTGGCAGAGGTCGAAACCAACGGCACGTCTATGCCGCGAATGATGAACTGAAGGAAGGGGTCGTGCACCACCCGCATCGCCAAGCTGCCGTCCTCAGCCAACAATTTCGGGGTGACATCCCGGCCTCCGGGCAGCACGAAAGTCATGGGCCGGGCTCCGGGGTCGTGCTCGCGCAAGAGGTCCCAAGTGATGTCGGGAATGGGGTGGGCGTATTCTTCCAACAATCCCTCCGCGTCAAGCAGCACCAAAGAGGGCTGGGCCGATTCGCGCCCTTTGAGCGCATACAGCCGGTCCAGGGCCTCCGCATCATCTGCGCGGCAGCCCAGGCCCCACACTGTATCGGTGGGGTAGAGGATGATGCCGCCCGCCTTCAAACAGCGAACTGCGGCAATGGCGTCTTCTCGCCAAGGGGCGTTTTTCAGTGCGCGTGGAGCCAAACCGATACGTTTTTTTCAATGCGGGCTGCCGTGTCCACCACCTCGGGCTTCTGGAACGGCAAACCTGTGACTTGTTCGTACAGCGAAATGTACCGGGTGCTGACCAATTCAACGAAATCATCGGTCATTTCAGGGACCTGCTGCCCCTCCAATCCCATGAAGCCGCCTGCGATGAGCCATTCACGCACGAATTCCTTGCTCAACTGCACCTGGGGTGCGCCCGATTGCTGCCTTTCTTCAAAACCCGCTTTGTGAAAATACCGGCTGCTGTCAGGCGTGTGCACCTCATCCATGAGCATCAATTCGCCCTTGTACAGGCCAAACTCATATTTGGTGTCCACCAGAATCAACCCCCGTTCTGCGGCCATGGCCTGACCACGGGCGAAGAGGGCCCGCGTGATCCGCTTCATTTCTCCGTAGCGCGCGGCATCCACAAGGCCCTTGGCCAAGAGCTCCTCCTCGGAGATGTCCTCATCGTGCCCGGCGTCGGCCTTGGTTGCCGGCGTGATGATGGGTTCGGGAAATGCCCCGTGCTCCTGCATGCCCTCCGGCAGCACGACCCCACACAACAGACGGCCACCGTCACGGTAGGTCCGCCACGCATGGCCCGTCAAGTGCCCCCGAATGACCATCTCCAAGCGAATCGGTTCGCAGCGCTTGCCCACCGCCACATTGGGGTCGGGGGTATCCTCAAGCCAGACCGGCACAATGTCAGAGACTGCATGAAGCATGTGCGCGGCCAGCTGATTCAGCACCTGTCCCTTGAATGGGATGGCCCGCGGCAGCACCACATCAAATGCAGAAATCCGGTCGCTGGCCACCATCAAGAGCCTGTCATCGGGCATCGTGTGCACATCCCGCACCTTGCCGCGGTAGAAATCGCGTTCTCCATCAAAACGCAGCCGCTGCTCAAAAAGCGGCGCCGGTGACAGCGTCTTGTTCATCCTTCGGTTGTTTCGTTGTGCCCATCTCCATCCTCGGCCGCATCGCGGTCTTCATCCTTCGTCCATTTCACAGGAGGCACCTTGCCAATGGATGGCCCCATTCCCCCTGAGCGCCCCTTCTCCTCAGCAGATTCAAAGGCCTTGATCACCTTTTTGACCAGCTTGTGGCGGACCACGTCATCCCCCGTCAAGGTCACAAATTCCAAGCCCTCGACACCGTCGAGCACCCGCTTGGCAAAGCGCAAGCCGCTTTCCTGCCGGTGGGGGAGGTCCACTTGTGTGGCGTCTCCGGTCACCACAAACGTCGCAGAACGGCCCATGCGGGTGAGAAACATCTTCATCTGCGCCACCGTTGAATTCTGGGCTTCGTCCAAAATCACAAAGGCCTTGTCCAAGGTCCGTCCCCGCATAAAAGCCAGCGGCGCGATTTCGATGACGCCCTTTTCCAGATGGTCGGCAACGCGATCGTAAGGGAGCATGTCGGTCAGGGCATCGTACAAGGGCTGCATGTACGGATCCAACTTTTCTTTCAGGTCGCCGGGAAGGAAACCCAGGTTTTCGCCCGCCTCCACGGCAGGGCGCGTCAAAATGATGCGCCGCACCCGTTTTTCCTTGAGGGCCTGCACGGCGAGGGCCACAGCGGTGTAGGTTTTTCCCGATCCTGCAGGACCAATGGCAAAGACCATGTCCTTGTGGCGCACTGCCTCGACCAATTTGCGCTGGTTGGGCGTCCGGGCGGTCACCCGCAGGCCTCCGGGCCCGTAGACCAAAGTGTCGTCTGTGGAAGCGGCCTGCTTCATCTCAATCCCATCGTCGCGCATCAGCTGATCGAGGTCGTCCTCACCCAGCTTGCCATAACGCTCCATGTGCCACACCAGCAAGTCCCACTTGGCGGCAAACACATCCAAATCAGCTTTGGCCCCCATGGCTTTGACCTCCGTACCGCGTCCCACGAGTTTCAACTTTGGAAAGAAGGCCTTGAGCACGGCAAACTTCTTGTTTCCAACCCCGAAGAACTCGAGAGGAGGGATATCGGGCAGGTTAAATCGGCGTTCTGAACTCACTTTGGGGATGGGCTGTGGGCAGGTTGTGTGATATCTCGCAAAACTTTCGCAAATCTACTCCGAAGGGTTGCTCAATTTTGAAGTTGAATGGAGCAACCCATCGCCGTACCCCGCATCATCACGCTGACCTCCGATTACGGTGCGGACAGTTTGTATGCTGCAGCGCTCCGCGGCACCATCATTTCGCGGGACCCGAGCATTCGCATCGTCGATATTTCGCACACGATTTCTCCGTTTGACACCAACCAGGCCGCGTTTGCACTGCGGTCCACCGCCTCCCATTTTCCAAAGGGCACTGTGCACCTCATCGCCATGAACTCCAACCAGACCGGTGACTACTTGCACCGCGTCATGGAACTCGCTGGACAATTTTATGTGGCGTTGGACGATGGCATCTTCTCACTCATCGCCGACCGAGAACCCGAAGCGGTTTACGACATCACCGTCACTTCAGAGAGCGACATCTTGACCTTTCCCGAACGCCACATTTTTGCGCAAGTCGCTTGCCACCTGGTCCAGGGGGGAGTGCCCGCCGTCATTGGACGACCGGCCACCGGCTGGGTCGAAAGCGAATGGCAGCGTCCACTCATCGGCACCGACTACGTGCAAGGCATCGTGCTCCACGTGGACACCTACGGCAACCTGATCACCAACATCGACCA